>NZ_LT706985.1:335113-670226 GCF_900155645.1 Vaginimicrobium propionicum | reverse complement strand
GCCGGCTGCCTTAGCGTTGACGGCTTTGACTATGGCACCCATCTGACGCATAGTGGGTTTGGTACCAAGTTGGTTGCTGACTTCGGCTATCTCAGCCTCTACTATCCCTACTAGTTCTTCGTCGCTAAGAGCCTTTGGAAGGTACTTTTTCAACAATTGAGCTTCTGCGAGCTCTGTTTCAGCTAGCTCTGGCCGCCCGCCATCCTTATAAGTTTGAGCAGACTCTTCGCGAGAGCGAACTTCTTTTGTGATTATTTTTAGTTCTTCAGCTTCGCTCAGCTCGTGTTTTTCGTTGCCAGACACCTCTGCGTTCATCAATGCAGCCAATGCCATGCGTATCGTTGACTTCGCTAATTCATCCTTGGCTTTCATGGCAGCCGTTAAATCAGACTTTAATTGTGCTTTCAATGCGCCCATCATCTTCTCCTAAATCAGAATGTTCGTTAAATCCCATCTTTACACCATCGTGTGACATTTCGACTCGCCAACCAAACTCGAACAATTTAATGCGTGCACTAGACTTCTTCTTTGTGGCGCTAAATGACCTTCTTGAGCAACTAACCGATCTCGATCATTCACTAGTTTCGATTGAGTCGGTAATCGATCCTGAAACTAAGAAGAGCCAAATTGCTGAGCTGGAACGTCAGGCGGCCGCCCCTGACCTTTGGGATGACCAAGAAAATGCTCAACAAGTGACCAGCAAACTATCGCGACTGCAATCTCAAGTCGAGAAGGTTACTGGATTGCGTCGCCGGCTTGATGATGCGCGAGTCCTTATCGAATTAGCGGCGGAAGAAAGCGACAAAGATACCGCCGAAGAGGCAAACCGCGAGGTGACCGCTCTGGAGCGCGAAATCGACGCGTTAGAAGTGCGAACCTTGTTATCCGGAGCCTATGACGAGCGGGATGCGCTAGTTACGATCCGTTCAGAAGCCGGAGGCGTGGATGCTGCAGATTTCGCTGCAATGCTATTGAGAATGTATGAACGCTGGGCGGAACGTAACGGTTACGGTATAGAAGTCTACGACATCAGCTACGCAGAGGAGGCTGGCATAAAATCGGCCACTTTCGCCGTTAAAGCTCCATACGCTTATGGGATTTTAAGTGTTGAACAAGGAACACATCGGCTAGTGCGGATTAGTCCCTTCGATAACCAGGCTAGACGACAAACTTCCTTTGCTGGCGTCGAAGTTTTGCCAGTGGTGGAAGCGACCGACCATATCGACATCCCAGAACAAGACATTCGCGTTGACGTTTTCCGCAGCTCAGGTCCTGGCGGACAGTCAGTAAACACTACTGATTCAGCTGTGCGGATTACCCACCTGCCGACTGGCTTGGTGGTTAGCTGTCAGAATGAAAAGAGCCAGATACAAAATAGAGCTGCAGCTATGCGAGTGCTGCAAGCTAGATTGCTTGAACGGGCTCGGGCTAAACAAGCAGAAGAGATGGACGCCTTACGTTCAGACGGCAACTCGTGGGGGTCGCAAATGAGGTCTTATATATTGCACCCCTACCAGATGGTCAAAGATTTACGCACCAATTATGAGACTGGCAATACTGATGCAGTCTTTGACGGGGATCTTGATGCCTTTATTGATGCTGGCATTAGGTGGCGACGTCAAGAAGAAACCGCTGACGCTTAAGCTAGGTGGGCGTGGCAGCGGGTGTCTGTAAAGGCTGTTCGGTTATGCTCGCAAGGTGATTACTTTCGAGGACGTGTCGAAGATCTATCCAGGTCAGCCAACAGCTGCACTCAAGCACATTAATCTGCATATAGATAAAGGGGAATTCGTCTTTCTTGTTGGCCAATCTGGCTCGGGGAAATCGACTTTCTTGCGCACGATAATTCGTGAGTATCGCCCAACCTCAGGGCGGATTACGGTACTTGGAAAAGATTTAGGCAGGTTGAGTTCTTGGCGGGTGCCTTGGCTTAGACGCCAAATTGGTGCCGTTTTCCAAGATTTTCGGTTACTGCCCGGCAAAACTGTTTACGAAAATGTTTCATTCGGTTTGCAGGTGTTGGGGCGAAGCGCCAAGGAAATAAACGAGAAAGTGCCGCAGACCCTTGAACTTGTTGGGTTATCAGGCAAAGATCATCGGCTTCCCGAGGAATTGTCGGGTGGCGAGCAGCAGCGTACCGCGATCGCTAGAGCTATCGTCAACAGTCCTAAAATTTTGATTGCGGACGAACCTACTGGAAATCTTGACCCGCAAACATCTGTGGGGATCATGAAATTATTGGATCGAATCAATCGGCGCGACACGACCGTTATCATGGCTACTCACGACGCGACCATTGTCGATCAGATGCGTAGAAGAGTCCTCGAATTAGATGATGGCTCTCTGGTGCGCGATCAGGCGTCCGGTATTTATGGCATGGCTTAGACCACGAAAGGCTATTTATGCGTTACTCATTGAAAGAAACTTGGTCTGGGCTTAAACGAAACTTGTCTATGACGATTGCGGTAATCGTCACTATGACAGTTTCCTTAACCCTTTTTGGCATGTCTGTAATGACTTTTTCAGAAGTCGATCTTGTTAAAGGACGCTGGTACGACAAGATTGAAATATCTGTATATCTTTGTGTAAAAGAATCTGCTACCACATCACAAGGTGGCACTTGTGAACACAATAAAGAAACTACAGATGCCCAACGTGAATTAATTCAGAAAACTTTGGAGTCTAATCCGTTAGTTTCTAAGGTTTATTATGAATCTAAACAAGAGGCTTATGACGATTATCAACGCACATATGCAGATTCACCTTTATTAGATAGTTTAACTGTCGATCAAATGCAGGATTCTTTCCGAGTTAAATTGGTTGACCCAGAGAATTATCAGCAGGTGGTTCAAGAGACTAAGCAATTGCCTGGCGTCCAGAATGTGCTTGATATGCATGAAGTTCTTGACCCCGTCTTTAACGTGCTTAACGGGCTGAAGTGGGGGACTTTCGGGATGTCAGCACTGCTGCTGATAGCTGCAATGCTCCAAATCGGTAACACCATCCGAATGTCTGCTTTTACCCGACGCAAAGAGATTGGCATTATGCGTTTGGTGGGAGCCTCGAATTCCTACATCATGTTGCCCTTCCTGTTGGAGGCTCTGATCGCGGGGCTTGTTTCCGTCATCTTTTCGGGCATTGCGTTGCTCGCTAGCTATTACTTGATAGTTGATCAAAAGGCTAAAGTTTCAATTCAAGCTTTACCGTGGATCACGTGGCAGAACGCATGGTTTGCGGTTCTAGTAGTTGCGATAGTCGCGGTAGTTCTATCTATTATTCCCACATTGATCGTCACCCGGCGCTACCTGAAGGTATGACCGGCATGAACATGTGGGGTGGTAACTGTGGCATTAGCCAAGCTAAAGCCAACCATTGCTGTGGGCCTGGCAGCCGTAGTTTGTTTGGCGATGGTGCCAGCAGCTAGCGCTGACTCTTTGGACGAGCAGAAAACTAGGTTAAGCGGGCAACTAAGCCAAGCAAATAGCAATGTGAGCACCTCTGCAGCCTCCCTGGATAGGGCAGCGAGTGCTTTGCAGAGTTCCCGGCAAGCACTCGCTGAAGCTAAAGCGAAATTAGCTAAGGCACAATCGGATTTAAGCTCTGCGCAAGAAGCTGAAAAACAACGTGCTGAAGAACTTCAAAATGCTGAAGATAAATTAACTTCAGCTAATGACAAAATAGCTGCCGGTAAAGCAAATATGGATGAATTGCGTGAGCGCGCTGCTTTAGATATGCGAATTGCTCACCAACAAAATACGGCATTGTTGTCTATTGGAATGCTTTTTAGTGATAGTGACACAACTTCAAATGTGAATTCTAGAGTCCAATGGGCACAGACTCTTTATAATGCGAATTCGAGCGCATTAAATGAATTAACTCAGGCTCAACTTGAATATCAGAGACAACAAGTTACTAAAGCCACTATAGAAAATGATGCCAAGTTGGCTCGGGAAGCTGCCCAGTCTCAACTTGAAGCTACCCAAAATGCTAAGCAGGCTGCCCAAGACGCGGAATCTGAAGTGGCTCAGGTAGTTGCCAATAATGCTCAACTTGAAGCCCAAGCTCAGAGCACGCTCGACGATGCGGTTGCGATCCGTAACCAAATGCAGGCTGAGCTAGATGGCGTAACAGCCAGGATTCAAGAACGTAATGCCCAAATCGCTGCTCAGGCTCAGGCTCAGGCGAGTCGTCAAGATAGCTCCTCAGGATCTGGTGGGGCAGCTAGCAGACCTGCTCCTAGCGGCGGCTCTGGGTTGGCGACCCCCGCAGTTGGCCCATATACGTCTTATTTTGGATGGCGAGTTAGCCCCATGTGGACGCCGACCGGAATGGACTTCCATGACGGTCTAGATATTGGTGCAGGTTGCAATACCCCGATTTATGCGGCTGAGTCTGGCACAGTGGCTGAGGTTGGTTGGGCCAACGGCTACGGTAATCGCCTGGTGCTAGACCATGGTCCTGTCGGTGGCACCTATCTGACTACAGCCTATAACCACGCGAATAGCTATACCGTCGGGGTGGGGCAATGGGTTTCGCGCGGCCAACAGATCGGCTATATCGGCACTACTGGATGGTCGACTGGCTGTCACCTGCACTTCCAGGTTTGGGCTAATGGTCAGCTCGTTAATCCGATCGGCTATCTATAAACCCTGTCAAGTAGACTTAAAAGCATCTTGACCGCTAGATGCGAGGTGATAGATGCCCAGGGAAAAAGGCGAGAAGATAGTTGCACGCAATAAGAAAGCGTTACACGACTATTCAATCGGTGAAAAGCTTGAAGCCGGATTGGTACTCACCGGCACCGAGGTTAAGTCTTTGCGTGCCGGGCGGGCGTCCTTAGTAGATGCTTTCGCAACTATCGACGATGGTCAGGTTTGGATGCGAAATGCCCACATTCCAGAGTACGAATTCGGAACCTTTCACAATCACGCTGCCAAGCGAAACCGAAAGTTGTTGCTGCATCGCAAACAAATAGTCAAGCTGGAACGTGCTCTTCAAGACCCAGGGCGGACTTTGATTCCCCTATCCATATATTTTAAGGACGGCTATGCGAAGGTTGAGCTAGCCGTCGCGACAGGCAAAAAACAGTGGGATAAGCGTCAAACTATTGCTGCCCGCGATATGCAGCGCGAGGTTGATCGCGAGCTAGCTGATCGTCGGAAAGGACGTTGATGAGGCTTCTGCGTGCCTTTCTTCCCGCATTTTTGGTGCTTGTCGGCTGCTGTTTTGCAGCCACGAACGCTTGGGCGAGCGATGACGAGATTGATTCTTGGGACGCGATTTATACCGTAGATGCTGATGGTAGCGCTGATGTAACCGAGACGATCGTTTGGCGTTTTGGCTCTTATTCTGGGCGTCATGGTATTAATCGTGACTTGATTGTGCGCGAAAAATGGGATGAGGAGCATGATGCGTCTTATCCAGTCTCGAACATCAGGGTTGAAAGCCCAGACGCGTCTAGCCATTTTGAAACGAGCGTGACAGATACTGGAGCTTCTGAGCAGCAACTACGTATCCGCATTGGTAACCCGGATGAAACAGTTAACACTGATACCGCCACTTATATTTTGCATTATCGCATCGATGGTGTGACTAGGGTTTTCGATGATCATGATGAGTTCTATTGGGATGTTCTAGGTGACAATAATCCGCCTATCAAACAGGCTAACTTTACACTGAGCGTGCCTGGTGGGGTTACTAAAGTTGCCTGCTACACCGGATGGGTTAAGTCTGATACCCCCTGCCAGAGTGCGTCTGTTGATGGTGATAATGTTGCGCATTTTTCGCAGTCTGAGATTACGTCTGGCTCTTTGTTGACTGTCGTGGCCGGTATTTCGAAAGGGGAGCTGAACCATGCCGGTCCGATTCTGGTTCAGCCGTTAGCTGCCGAAAAACAAGCCCAGCAACGCATGCTCTTGATGCGAGCCGGTGCTGCTGCCGTTGGGGCAACTCTGATATCTGCGCTAGTTGGGTGGGGGTACGTCCGTAAACGCCGCGATGATCGATACGCAGGTGTTGCTCCCGGTAATTTTCCGGTTAATCCCCAGGAGGCTCCTATCATCAAAGATGATGGTTCTACTCCAATCCCGGTTTTCTTCAATCCACCTGCTATTCCGGTGGCATTGGCTGGAATTTTGGAGGATGGCGTCTTTAACTCTCGGGAAACAACGGCAACGTTATTGTCGCTGGCAGTTCGCGGGCATCTGACTATCGTCGAATCAAGTAATAAAGGTTTGCTAAGTTCCGGATCCACAATCACTCTTGTGCGACGTCAATCTAATAATGAGTTGTATCCCTTCGAGGCGAATTTCTTAAACAAACTGTTTGGTAATAAGTCTGAGGTGACGTTAGACGGCTACGGAATGCTTCAGAAGGCGCACAAGGCTTTGAACGCTGATATTGAACAGCTTGCTCAGCAAGACATGGCTTTATTTAAGAAGCTGACGCCTAACTGGGCTTCGGGTCTGGGTCAGATGAAATTTGGCTCTAGTTCTTTTTCGTCGTTTATTCTTTTTGCAGTCATCACGATTCCCATGTTGGGGTTTTCTTTTGATTCACTAGATAGCGGTTTAGTGATGATTCTGTTGGCTGCTGTTCTTCCCGCTCTTTTGGTGGTGCTGGTCTGTAAGCGGTTGACTAGAAGAGGAACTAGAAGCGCGGACGGGCGGGTGTTCACTGATCAAGTGATTGGATTTCGTGAATACATTTCCACGGCTGAGGCTGACCAAATTCGTTTCGAAGAGGGTGAAGATATCTTCTCGAAGTTTTTGCCTTGGGCAGCTGTTTTTGGTGAGACAAAACGATGGGTAACGATCTGTGAGCGATTGATTAAGATGGGGCGGCTCAGCGCGGATACCCCCTACTGGTATGCGGGCACCAACTATCACTATTGGCTAGTTCATAACGGTATTTCAAATATGGTTTCGTCCGTGTCTACGGCTTCTATGCCAGAGCCTGCGAAAAGTAGTGGGTCAGGTTTCGGTGGCGGATCTGGATTCTCTGGCGGATTCTCCGGCGGTGGTGGAGGCGGCGGGGGCAGTAGCTCTTGGTAGCCCGCTAGATAGTGCCAGGGAATAATTTGCACTGCGCTATAGTTGAGAGAACGTTATAACTAAACAGGGGGTGACTGGTTTCGACTAGGGAGAGTAATTCCAGGTCAAGCGGGTCGAGAATCCAAGGTCAACTCGTTGATGCTCCTTGGAAATTATAAGTGCCAATAATCGCACTGACTTCGCTCTCGCTGCCTAATTGCAGTGACCGAAGGGTTAGCCCGGATGTAGCCTTCCGTCCGGTGTCTAGCCTCGTTTAGAGGGCTTGCTGAGTGTCTTTTGCTTGAGGGGACGCTTGGGACTTTACTTAAGCTGGGTCTGGCTGCAACTTGCCGACATGAGTGCAGAGGCTGAGTATGACCGTAATCGTCGGCTGCGCCCGGAGAAAACCTCGAATACCTGTTCTAGGACGCGGGTTCAATTCCCGCCACCTCCACTACGAGCACACTGAGTTGATACAATTTCGCAAAACTAGGGTTTTGCGCAAAGGTGCGCGCAAAATTTGAAAACGCGCGCAAAATCTAAAAGTCCTGCTCACAGGCATAAAAATAGGGCTGACTACCTGAACGGTGGTCAGCTCTTTTGTTTTGCGTGGCTCTAATAGCTATCTGCTGGAACCTCTATTTGGGGCTAATACCCAAATTTGGGGATATTTTGGGTTAATACCCAAATGGGCATTAGCCCAATAGAAAGCCAGCAACCGAAATGATCGGTGCTGGCTTTTGGGTTTTGAGCTTTGCTGCTATTGCTCTGGTGTGCTGGGTCTCGTGTCATAATAATGGCAGAGGTAAATAGTTCAGTTAGATCAAAGGTTTTGAAGCTTCTCCCAAAGTTAAAAACTGAAGAATTGGAAAGAGAGAATGATGAAAAGTATAATAACAAAATATATAACTTTTTGCTTATGTGATAAGCATAATAAAGCTAGGTTATCGATGTATTTGCCGATGCAATATTCTTTAGCTGATATATTACATATTATAAGTGAATATACAGATTATAAAAACAAATTTAGTTGGAATATCCATAATCCTTATAGAAAAGAATTAGTTATAAAAAATGCTATGGAAAAAGATGAGCTGGATCATATTTCATTTGCACAATTTAGAGACACAACACCGGGGATTGTTATAACATATGGCTCAACTTGTATATTAGTTGAATCTCGTAAAACGAAAAAAAGTAGCAAAGTGTATCCATTTGAAATTAAAGCAAGCGGAAACTTCCCAAATGAAGAAAAGGTTTCAAAAAAAGAATTATCAGAAAAATTTTTGTACGATTATAATAAATTGCATAATCTTATTTTAGACGTGAGTTCAGAAACATTCTGTAGAGATGATGACGGCTTTAATGATTTTCAGTTAGCTATCGTAACATATTTTAAAAATAAATATTATCTTTCAGATGAAATAATAGACGGTTTTTTCGGAAAAGAAAATGAATTGAAAATGCTAAAATGGTAGAGCAGAAATTTCCTTTTTATGATGAGCCAAATACAGTAGCTATTTTATGTAGTCATGTAATAAATATAGATGAACCAATTTTATTTGTATCACATGATGAAGATGATGGTATGTGGCAATTCTTATGCGGAAAAACACACGAAGCAGAGGACGCTAAACTAGTTTCTTTACAGTCTGTATTTGAGTTAGATAATTCGATAGGAACTTTGGCAGAAATGCCTTGTGGATGTTGCGCAACAAGGAAAAATCAAGAGGCTAAATGGATAATCAGAGAACTTTAAATCCCAGTTTGTCTAACTGAATAATAAATTGTTCTTAAATATAATGATTGGAGGAAGAGAAGAATGGGTTTATTTGGACTGTTTGGAAGGGAAAAAGAATTTGAATTAGATAAAGTAAAAGATGTCAAAAAAGAAAAGTTTTTGAGAGAATATAGTGATAATAATACAGAAGAAATATTGTACTTTGATAATTTGAATTTCAAACTGGCTATAGTTGAAGTGTTGATGTATGAGTTGAATTTATTAGAGCCTCGTTTTGATATTTATGATTTTGCTGATAAATACAAAGAGAAAGAGATAGATACAGACAGTTATACTGTAATAGAACCAGCCCTTAATTTCTTTAGAGAAATTTCTATTCCAAAGAAATTTGCACAGTATGTGGAACAAATCTACATGGATGGTGGAAATGAAGTATATATGAATATAATTCCACAGTGGGATGGAGAAGATGACTGTTTTGATTTAAATAATGTGACTATTTCAGAATTAAGTCAATTTCCAAATCTTAGGAAAGCAACAATAATGAGCAGCGATTTTGATAAAGTAAAGGAAATTTTTGATGCTGAAAATATTGATGTAGAATTGCTTTAAATTAATTGCTACATACAACTCCCAGTTTGTCGAGCTGAGTAAAATTTAATACTGAAGATACAAGGCGATTAAGAAATAGAATTCTTAGTCGCTTTTTCTGGGTTAATACCCACGTGACGCTTAGCTTGAAATGATTGGTGCTGGCTTTTGTTTTCTGGGCTTTGGCGCTATTGCTCTGGTGTGCTGGTTCCGTCTTTCCAGATCACGGTGGCTTTGCCACTTGGTGCTATCTCGATGCGTTGGCACAGGGCGTGGAAGGTAGCGGGGTTAAAGTCGCCTACGCTGTCTAGTGTGGTTAGGGTGCCCCGGTAGTGGTTGAGTGTGGCTTTGATGCCTGTGCGACGCTCAATCTCCGCCGTGGTTGCTTCGTAGGCGTCGATGGCTTCGCGCTGGCGTTGTTCCAGCTTCTTGAAGCGCTGGTGGTAGTCGTCTTGGTTTTGGGATTGATGTGCATTCGTGTTGATAGCTTGCTCGATCAGTTTCGTGGCAATCTCGATTTCAGCAGCTTGCTCAGCAGCTTGGGTTTCTAGCTCGCTGGTGTCGGTGAGTACGGTTTGCAAGAGTTTCCAATCGATGAGGCCGCGTTGCTCGATGATCTGGGCGAGCGCTGTTTGGAAGATTGTTTGCAGCTGATTATCGCGTAGTACGGGCATTTTCTTCGGGTGAGGAACTGCGAATTTCTGGTTGCATTGCCAGATGACGGCGCGATACTTGCTAGTGGAGTGCCACGTTTTACTGCCATAGGCTGCGCCGCAGTGAGTGCAGTAGACCATACCAGTGAAGGCACGCTCGCGCCGGCCTTGGTTCGTGTTTTTTGCTAGCTCGTAGCGCACGAGTTCCCAGGTTTCAGGATCGATGATGGCTGGGTGAGATCCGGTCACGTAATATTGTGGGACTTCGCCTTCATTGGTTTTACGTTGCTTGGTGAGGAAGTCCACGGTGAAACGCTTCTGTAAGAGTGCGTCGCCTTTGTACTTCTCGTTGGTGAGGATGGAGTGGATGGTGGTGTGGCTCCATTTTGCCCGCCGCATTGGTGTGGGGATCCCATCTGCATCGAGGGAGGCTGCGATTTGGGGGATGCTCATGCCTTCGAGGTATTGGCGGTAGATGCGGCGCACGATTTGGGCTTGCTCGGGGTTGATTACGGGCTTGCCGTCTTCGCCGCGATTGTATCCGAGGAAGTTACCGTAGGGCATATAAACCTTGCCGTCTTGGAAACGCTTCCTGTGACCCCACGTGACGTTCTCGGAGATAGATCTGGATTCTTCTTGGGCAAGGCTTGACATGATGGTGATCAATAGTTCGCCTTTGGAGTCGAGTGTCCAGATATTTTCTTTCTCGAAAAACACCTCCACGCCTTTATCCTTGAGCTTGCGCACGGTTGTCAACGAATCAACAGTGTTACGGGCGAAACGGCTCACGGACTTGGTGACGATGAGGTCGATGCGACCAGCTAAGGCGTCTGCGATCATGTGGTTGAATCCCTCCCGGTGTTTCGTGGAAGTGCCAGAGATTCCTTCATCAGTGTAAATAGCAACGTATTGCCAGCCGTCGTGGTTTTTGATGTAGTGCTCGTAATAATCCACCTGTGCCTCATACGAGTTCGCCTGGTCAGTATCGTCGGTGGAGACGCGAGCATAGCCAGCAACGCGGCGTAGCTGCTGGCCACTAATCGTGGTTGTAGTGGAGTGTAAGGGTTTGGTGGCAGGGATAGTGGTAATCCGTGGCATCAGGCAGTCACCTCCTCACCGGTGAGGTAATCAATCATGGTGGTGTTCCCACTGCTGAGGTGGATTGTCAGGAGCCAGTCCGGGCTGGCCTCAATCCGCTTGATCCGATCAACCACCTGCTGGTCGTCCCAAGCATGAAGCCCAAGCAGCCGCAGGATGATGGTGTGCAGGTTTTCTTCTCGTAGTTGATGAGCATGACAGGGGTTGCCCTTGCCTTTCGTGGCGGTTTCGCACCACCAATATTTATAAGTTGAGTGTGCCAAACGGCGGGTACGCCGATGATAGTTCCTGCCACAGATAGTGCAGGTGATGCGGTGTGTAAGCGCGCTACTGCCACCGGTTGGGGTCAAGCCGCGTCCGCCCGTGGCACGCCGCCTGGCTAGCTCTGCCTGAACGGCATCAAAAACGCTACGCTCGATAATCGGCGGGTGGGAGTCTTCCACAATATATTTATCCAGCTCGCCACGATTCAGAGTCGGTGTGTTATCTCCGGCGTGAGCACTGAAGTACTGTTGCAAGATTGCGGTACCGATATAGGTGGGGTTCTCCAGCCAATCGCGGGTCACCGAGGCACTGAACTTGCCGCCACCACGTGAACGCAAACCCTCTTGGTTCATTTGTTTGCAGGTTTTCTCCGGGCTGATCCCGTCAAGAAACTCAGCAAACACACGCCGCACAATCACGGCTTCTTCTTCAATAATGTCGAGCTGGCCGTGGTGGTAGCGGTATCCGTAGGGGTGGCGCGAATGCAACAGACCATCCTTGTACTTTTTACGGATGCCCCACTTCGCATTAGCCGATATAGATTCGGATTCAGCTTGCGCGAACGAGGCTAGTAAAGTGAGGAGGACTTCGCCTTCAGCGTTGGCGGTGTCGAGGTTTTCACGTTCAAAACGCACGCTCACCCCAGCAGCCTTCAGGGCTCGCACAGTGCTTAGTAGGTCGACAGTGTTACGAGCGAACCGCGAGATGGATTTGGTGAGAATAATGTCGATACTCCCTGCGAGTGCTTGCTCAATCATCTGGTTGAACTCGCCGCGCCCCGAGATAGACGTACCGGTCGTCGCGTAGTCGCTATAGACCCCAGCGTATTCCCAGCCCGGGGTGTTCGTGATGAGCTTGTTGTAGTAGGAGACCTGAGCAGAGAACGAGTGAGTGAGGCGCTCGGATTCGCGTGAGACCCGTACATATGCCGCCACCCGCGTGAGCCGTAGTTGGGCGGGTTTGGGTGGTAGTTTGCAGATCTCCATGCGCGTCTCCTTGTATCAAGTCCGGTGTGTCTATATATCACTCTGAACGCCTGTTTTATCCAGTACTAGCGCCGTATACAGACGCCCAATCGGAGGAAGATTGCGGGCTATCAGCCCACCTCGAATGCGGTTCACATCTGTATCGGTGAGTATCCCTGCCTTGGCTGCTTTCGTGGCTGCCAGCATGGTGGCTCGGTAGGTGGCTTCCCGAGTAAACTGGGGTGCGCTCATCGCGGGCATTTCTTGCTCCGATGAGTTACGTAGCATTCATGGCGGCAGTAGCGTCGATGCTTATTCCCATACGCGGTGAACGTGGTGCCACAGCCGATACAGGTGAAGGTGTAGGTGGCGTCACGGTTTTTCGCTTCGGGATGTGCCGCCCACCAAGCCCGTCTATGCTCGCTGCAGCAAAAAGATGCAGGTCTGCCAGTCGCCTGAGTCGCTATGGGGTCACCGCACCAACGACACCAGCGACCATCCTCCATACCTTGGTTTTGTGGGCGCTTATGGGGGTTTCGTGCCAGATGACTGCGAACACTGCTTGGCTCTAGCCCAAGAACCCGCGCAATCATCGCCGCAGTCATCCCTTGCTGGTTGAGTTTTACTATCGCCTCTTTTTGAATCGGGTCAATCATCGCTTGTTCCTCCTATAAGGAGGGCTTCGAGAAGCACGAAATATAAACAGGGAAAACAAAAAGAGCCGCCTCAGCAAGACGGTGAAGTCTCGCTGAGGCGGCTCTTAGAATCCAGCGGGCTAATTTGCTGGTTAGCTGAGGATTTGGTTCACGCGATTTTGTACCTGTTGATAGTTGTAGCCAGCATTGGTGAGACGGTTGTAGCGTTCTTGTCCGTTACCCCAATTCCCACGAATCACCTCGCGCGCCAGGGTCTCTATGCTCTTGCCTGCGGGTTTGGATTTGAGCCCGAGGATTTCGTTGACACGGGCTTGCACGGCGTCGTAGTCGAACCCAGCCGCAGTGAGGTGCTGGTAGCGGTCATTCCCGTTACCCCACGAACCATTGATGACTTCATGTGCGAGAGTGTCGATGCTCTTACAGCCACTAGGCGCAGGCTTCGAGGCAGGTGCCGCTGCTGGGGTGGATGTTTTGCTGGAGGTCATTTGGTCGTACCAGTAGCCGGCTCTGGCCATGTAAGCGCTGTGTTGGGATCCGGCTATGGAGGCGGGGCATTCGGTTGCGGAAAAGTCGCGGTGTCCGAACACGTTTTTGCCCCAGGCGGGCCGGCCGAGCTTGTAGTAGACGCACAGTGCTGCGAGAAGGTGTGCCCCGTTTTCTAGGCAGGCATCGGAAATGCGGTAGGGGTGGGTGGATGCGTCTGCGTGTTCGATGCCAATGGAAGTGCAGTTGGCATCCCAGTTACCAGCGTGCCAGGCAGTATCGCGGTCCCAGACGAGTTGGCCGATACGGCCACTGGTTTCTACTTGGTAGTGCGCGGAGGCGGGTCGGGTTTGCCATACGTTCCAGCATCCTTGTATGGAAAGGTTTCCATCGTTGTGGTGCAGGATGATTTTGTTGATGGATCGGCCTTGTCTGCCTTTGGTGAAGTGTTTGTTCATCAGCAGGTTCAGGTCAGCTTCTAGAGTGTTCCAGTTCTTCATTTTGGGTTCTCCGTTTCTTTTTTTTGGTTGGTTTAAACTGAAATTAAGCAAAATGACAGAGGAAGAGCGGAAGTGTCTGAAACAGATTGCGGGGAAATCAGACTTGCTGAAAAATCCAAACCCACAACGGGGGCAGAAGTAGGAGAACAGCAAATATGAATTTTAGGAGGTATTTTTATGTTAAAAATTGAAGATATTTTAAGAGAAGATTTTGATATTGTTGAAACTCTTGAAAAAAAAACTATATTTCAGGATATTACAAAAATCAAAAATATGCTTTTGACCCTAAAAATGATCCATATAATTCAGATTATGACTGGACAGAAAAAGTTGGCGTAGAGGAAATGAAAAGAGAGATACCTAAAGAGATGTATATGGCTTTAGATGGAGAAGTTTTAGAAAGTCCAAACTGGGAAGAAGGAATTCCAGCTGCTCTTTCTGAAATTATGGACAAGCTTTGTGACGCTTTGGACGAATAAAAAAGAAAAACTCCCATTTATCGAGGAGATAGTAAAGCCAGCCGAGCCAGTCAACGGTCAAGATGAGCGGAGTTAGAAGAACGGAAAAACAAGAAAATCCGGGGAGAGGATAAAATCAACTAATTCTGATTTGCGAGGAGAATTGTGACTATGACAGAGCTGAATACATTCAAAAAAATAATGGAAGAAAATGAAGAACGCTTGCCATTGCTAACGCTTGATGAATTTTTCGATGGAAACACAGAGGAGGATTCCATTGCTCCGAACCAATGGGGATTTGGCCGTCCAACGCTTTCTGAAATACGAAATATGCTACAAAAGATTGAGTTAATGCCTGACATAGCATGGGTGCGTGTTGCTCTTCACGATGATACAGGAATCGTAGAAAACAATGGGAAAGAAGAATTAGTTCTTGCAGGAGATACAATCGTGATTTGCACAACCATTTTGCCTGCGGAATTAGAAAAATTAGTAAATTGCGAATGGCTATGCTCTGATGGAGTAATTACAATAGAGGCATTTGAATTAAATACTTATTCGTGCGTACCACCAATTCCAGATAACTTCGATTGTTTGGAGATCGTGTGGGACTGATCTAAAACTTTCAGTTTATCGGGGGAGATAGCAAAGCCAGTCGAGCCAGTCAACGGTCAAGATGAACGGCGCATAAATGTGCCGCCGTTGACAGCCTCGCCCGTCTTTGCTGATGGCTAATCAAGGCAGGAAAGCCCTAAAATGGCTTCCTGCCCATTTCAAAATTTAGAAAAATTTGGTTATGGAGGGAGTTGTAATGTGTGACTACTGTCATAATATTCAGAAATGGAAGAGATTTAACGCACCGAAAGATTATCTGGCGTGTATCGAATACATCCAACAGCTTGTGACAAATGGCGGTTTTGAACTGCTTGAGGAAGAATCCACTTGCCCGTTGAATCAGGTAAAGACCGAAGATGGCTGGGCGGATGAAATTATGGTTCACATGGTACGGTGCAAACACTGTGGACAAGTCTTTACCTGTGTTGTAAACACTTATCGTGGTAGTGGTTCTTTCAAAAAGGGTAAATGTTGACAAGTACGCTTGCTTATCAAAATGGTTCGGGACATTTTGTTCCATAGGCTGAGGACAGCCCCTGGCTCGTTGCGGTGCTTCCCCTGCCTGGGTATTCCTTTTCGGACGGTCATTCATTTTTCAAGGTGCAGCTCATCGATGAACTACCCTAAGTCTACACCTGAAAGACCGCCCGCCCCGTACATCCATAAGGTCGGAAATCAGCTCGGAAAACTCTCTATTTCCATGCTCTCGGAAATATGGTCGAATGAAATAATAGAGTGATGAATCGGAATTGGAGAGTTTTTATGAACGAATATTTGAAAAGATACATTGAGTTGAAAAAGCAGTTTGATGCGACCAATAACGGCCCAGACAGTGTCCGTGCCCTCTATGCCTTTAAGGAGAAATTGGAGCATACGGAGGACGAACAGGCAAAGGAAGTATTGGTGAATGTATATGACCTACTGGACTTTAAGAAGGATGCCTATGAACTGCTCTGTCAAATCGGAAATCGCTCCGACAAAAAAATGCTCAAGCGGTTGGGCGCGCTGAAGGACTATGCGGAAAATTGGGGAAACCATCATGCCATTCCAAAACCCAAAACGCCGGAAGAAAAGCAGAACAAGCAGCGGCGGCTCCAATTGGGGCTACCTACCTTCCGGTATCACCCAGACCCTTTGGACACTGGGGCTTTTGATGAGTCCAAAGAGGGTGTTGTCTGCGACTGTTGTGGCAAGACCACACATATTTTCTATGCCTATCCGTTCTTCTCCGTTGAGGACATTGAGTATCTGTGCCCAGAGTGTATCGCCAGTGGCGAAGCAGCCAGAAAGTATAGCGGTAGCTTTCAAGACGATTTTTCTCTGGACGATGGTGTAGATGACCCAGAGAAGTTAGACGAACTCATGCACCGCACACCCGGCTATTCTGGCTGGCAGCAGGAATACTGGCGTGCCCACTGCGGCGACTACTGCGCCTTTCTGGGCTATGTAGGTGCCAGAGAATTGCGGGCACTGGGTGTACTGGAAGAAGTGCTGGATGACCCCATGTGGGACGAGGAACAGAAAAAAATGATACGGGAGTCCGTCAATGGAGGGCATTTGCAATGCTATCTGTTCCAATGCTTACACTGCGGAAAACACTTGCTTTGGATGGATTTTGATTAAGTTGTAACTTCCAAATTGTTAAGCAGACAATAAGGGAACGCATGGAACTATCCATACAAGAACGATTGAAAGACCTGCGCGTGGAGCGTGGGTTGACGCTGGAACAGTTTGCGGTGCAGACCCACCTCTCCAAGTCTGCGCTGGGCAGTTATGAAGCGGAGGACTTTAAGGACATCAGCCACTATGCCCTTATCAAGCTGGCGAAGTTTTACGGCTTGACCGCCGATTATCTGCTGGGGTTGTCCGAAACAAAAAATCACCCATTCGGGAGATTAGATAGTGCTTTCCGTTGCGGTGGCGAAACAGGGAGCAGAATTCACCATCCGTGTCCAGATTACGCCAAGATACCGCACCTTGCCCTCATTGTTCAGCAGTTCGCTTTCACTGCCGCAGAGATGTAGATCGCCGTCATACATAAAGGTAGGCTTTGGAGCGGATGGAATACCCATCCGTCAGCGGAAACTGCTCGTCTTGTTGAGGAGATCGGTTCTCCGGCGCAAACATAGCATCATACTGCGCCCACCAGTCCCGATAGCGTTTTTCATGGGCGATGTTTTCAGTGTTCATTGAGATAGATCGCCAGTTTCTTCTCCAGCAGTTCTGTCATATCATTACAGAGGCGCCTTACCTTGCCCTGCTCATGGGCGTAGTACCAGATGGCATCCTCTCCGGGGCGGAGCAAGAGCTGGTCGCCGTCCGCTTCTTTCCAGAACTCGCCCAGCACACAATACCGCTCTCCATGGATGGTCAGATCAAACATCCCGGAAAGGGTAAGAATCACGCCAGTGGATACATTGATGCCTGCGGTCAGTAGGAAAAACTCCCGCACCTGGGACGGGAGCGTGAAGTCCAGCACGCTTTCTTGATCCCTGATCTGTTCCTCCGCGGCGGCAGGCTGGATTTTATCCGTGGGGTCCAGCACCTTTGCCAATGCCTTGCAAAACTTGGGGTATTGGCCAAATAGTTCTGGGTGGCTGGCCTTGAATTCTTTTTGCTTTTCCCGCTGTACCCGCTCCTGTTCCTTGCAGAAAGCGTCCAGCTCGGCCAGATACCGCTCCTGGTAGAGATTGCTGGCTTCAAATGCTATGCCGCTCTTTTCCAGAATGGCGATGGCTCCCTTTTGGCTGCCAAACACCGGGACCCATTGAAAGCCGTGTCGGCAGGGCTTCAGTTTCAGGAATTCACCCCGACTCAGCAGGGCTTCCAGTTCCGGCTCATGCTCGTCCCACCAGTTCCGCCAACTTTCCGGTGTTTCCCGGCCTTCGACCAGGTCCAGGAGCTTTGCTGTCAGGTTTTTTTGGTCCATAAGATCTTCCTCCGTTCCAGAGGGCGCGGGAATCCCATCAATCCCACCAGAGATACCAGACAGTGGACTGCCGCAGCACATCCGCCAGCGCGCCCACAGTGGCGTCCTCCGGCCCCTGGTCGATCACATCCGGGCAGAAACTGTACAGCTCCACTGCTGAATCCACGGCCTTCTCCTTGGGGACGGGGGCCGGGAGCAGGAACTCCAGTTCGTCGTGGCTCATGACGGCAGGCACCGCGCCGTGCTGCTCGAACCAGTATTTGGCCGCTGCCATCAGCTGGGGTGTGTCAGGACAGTCGTTCCAGTTTCCGAAGGGCAGGTAGGCAAAGATCTCCCAGGGGTTCTTGACCGGGATTTTCGCCAGAATGAGAGGGTAGGTCATATCAGTGTCGGAATCCCAGTAGCAGGAAAAACGGTTATTCTCATAGCCGCCTTCCATCTCGCCCAGGATTTCCTCATCCCAGTCCATATCGTCATCCTCGGCTTCTTCCTTGCGCTGGCCGGTCAATTCCTGCAAAACCGCCTTTCCGTCTTTGAAGGAGGTGGAGAGCATCTTCTTCCGGTACTCCGTTACAGTTTTGAGGTCAAATTCGTAAATGTCTGCATCATTCTTCGGGTCGGCGTTCATCACCAGACACTCAAGCAGCGTTTCGTCATCCGCCTTGATGAGTACCGGCACAAAGCCTTCTTTGACACTTTCCCGTTTGGCATAGCTGTATGCCGACATGATGGGATCATCATCCTTCATGGAGGGGAAATAGGTGCATTCACAGTCCAGATACTCCATCAACGCCTCAGCCAGTTCAGAGGGCTCCAGTGTGTCCTCGTCGAAGTCCTGTCCCTGCCATTTGGTGAAGCGTTCCTCGATCACCTTTGCCATGGCCTGGTAGTAGTCCTCGTTAAAGGGGATGAACAGGTAGGCTTCATCTTGGAACTCATTGGAGTGATACCGCTCCGGGCCGAAGAAGCGGAGGGCGTTGTCATCAACATCGGCAGGATAGTAGGGGCTGTCGCCCCCTCCATAGTAATTGCTTGCAAAAGCACGACCTTTTTGATCGAATAGCACAGAGAACAAGCAGCCGTCCAACTCATTCTGGATGAATGCCCGCAGGTCCACACTGGCAGGGTCGGCTTTGACCTGTTTGGCCACTTCGCCGTATTCTTTCAGGAATTCCTCGCCCATCAAATCATGCTCCATACACCAACGCAAGTAGATGGCCATATGGTTGTAGGCATTGATGGGGTCAATGGGCAGACCCTTCTCCTCAATGCTCTCGATATGATAGGAGGCATCGTCCATCTCACCGTCAAAATCATCATTGGAAAGGGTGCCACGAGTGATAGCATCCTGACGGTCAGGATCCACCACAAAGCTGATGCCGTTCATTTTGTCCAGCAGGGCATCCGCGTCATGAGCCAGTATTTTTTGATATACATCCGTCACGCCTCCTTTTATTCCGGCCACTCATCTCCGTCACAACGGCTGATGAAGTCATAGTGAGGGCTCTCAAAATAGTCGTTGGGATAGGATTCACCGTCCTGATGAAGCTCCAGCCCCTCCAAATCCATCATCTCATTGATATATGCAAGGGCATCGTGGATACCCGCAATATCTCCAAAGGGGTAAGCCCCTTTGGAAACCCCGGACAACAAAACAGGCTGAATATCTCGCACTTTCCCGGTGCTTGATACTCAGCCTTTATTTGTTGTCAGCAGCCCCCGTTTCGTGGTCTGCGTGTAGTTCCTTGTAAACTGACTTAGCCAGTTGCCAAGATAAAAAGTGCGATCAGGTAGATAAGCGGGGTCATTATCCATGAAAGGAATAAGGCGAAAAGGAGCCAGATCCCGGCGGTAAGTAGCGTTAAGACTGCTAGGAGTGCCAGGAATTTAAGAATTGTTTTCGAGCAGGTTTTCATGGCTTTTCCGTTTCGTCGGGGAGGGCATGTTGGGGCAGATATTTGCCTGGATTTATCTGGCCTGCGTGGGGGATGGGAGGGGAGTATTTATCTGGACTGCTCGCCTTAGCTGGTGGTGTTGAGCTGGTTTTTAAGGCGGGCTGGTTTTGACCGGTTTGCTTGATTGTGTCTAATGCTTGTTGTAGTCCGCCCGGGATCGGTAGACCCAGCAGTGAAGCGTTTTCGAGGATGGAGATGCCTTCGTTGGATAGGTAGAAGAAGATCGTGGCGGTGCGTAGCACTCCGGGGGTACCAAGAACATGCACATCCAATAAGTGGGCTAGTCCGATTAGGGCGAAGATTAGGATTTTGCGGGCGATACCGCGAAACCCTACCGAGCTCGATAGTTTGTGGGCGTTAATAGCGGCTGGTACTCCGGTGGCGTAGTCGATGATGGTGAAGGCTACGATGGCGTAGAGCAGAGAGTCGGCTCCACCGAGGAAGGCTCCTAGCCAAGCACCTATAGCAGTGATTACGCCTTGGATAGAAGTCCAGATAGCTTTGATATTCATTGAATGGTTCCTTTCAAAGTAAGCGAAAGAATGCCGGACACGACTGCGTGTTGGGCATGAATATGAAAAACGCCCACCAAAACTGGCAGGCGTAAGTAAAAGATTGTGCAACCTTTAAGGCTATAGATCTGGCAGATTGGGGTTGGTAAGGACTTCCAGGATTGGTGCGCTCAAATCAAGGTGTGCTTCACGTGACTTAACCATCACGACTGTCTCACCATCAGGTTGGGCAGGCGGGGTTGGTTTTGGGTCAGATGGAACTGGAACTATAGGTTGTTCATCCATTAACTATTAGATCCTTCCTTGGTGAGCGCCACGGTAGTAGCATCAACAAGCACATCGAATGCTTCTGCTGCAGCCCCAGATAATTCATTGTCAAAATTATCTAGCAAGGTTTTCAGGTCAGTTAGGTGACCTGTGTAGGTAGGTCCTGACACCTCGGCGACAGATTCGAAAAGCTCGCTTCTTGCCGTGAAGAATTCTTGTGCTTTTACCGGGTTAGCGAGGCTGAAAGTACCGCCTGGATCAATGACGGGCTTACCTGCGTTATCGAGAAGAGCGTATTGGCATACCAGGTCGTACTCGTCGGCTGCGAAACGGATATTGGCTTCACGTACCAAATGAAGAAGTTTTGTCCGCGCCCTAGAGGCGGCAGGTTTCAAACTCATTTCAGATAGTAGGTCTGCTATTGGGGCAAGTTGGTTATTAGGAAGAAGAATTCTCATATTAGACGCTCTCCTTTAAGCGAGGTTGGTAGACATTTGGCTATAGCCCGTGTTGGAAAAATATCTCCAGGAAATGTTGGATCCAGACCCCGCAATAGAAGTGATCCAGCCCTGGTTAAGAAGTCCGATCAACCCGTTGACTCTACTCATCAGGTCTTTTACTCGGCCAAAGAGTCGGGTCATGTTGTAAAACGAACCGTTGGTTACAATCATGACGTCATAGGTGTGGAATACTACTTTGGCAAGGCTGCTCGGCCCGACCCAGCCTGGATGGGTGCCCCTGCCTGAAAGAGCACAGTCCTGCAAAGTTACATACCTGTTCGCACTGGTGTAAAACTTGTGGCCGTTGGTTCTAAGGTCACTACCTAAATGAATTCCCGCGCTGTCATAAAAACGCCCTTTAGGATCCAAAGTCAGGCAGGTATAGAAATTACCACCAGCAGCGTTTTGATACGTCCAAGCAACATAATCGCCTTTGTAGGCTAACTGGTTAACTATTCCTTGCACGTCAGGTTTATCTTTATGGCTACGCCGAGCCATTTCCCCGATATATCTATCCCCGTACCAAAACTGCATCCCGGTACTAGCGATTTTCCCTTCCAACTGTGAACCGTTATACCAAGAGATTTGAATGGGGTTGATCCGAATACTACTTGTCCACCCCGCCAATCCAACCTGGATCGCGTTAGCGGAAAGCTTATCTGCCGTAATGGAACCTGCAGCAATCCGGTTGGCATCAAGCAGACCAGTGGTAATCTTGCTGGCATCTATGTAAGCAATCTTCGCCGAGGTTATAGCAGCGTCGCGGATCATCACTGTTTGGATATATCCGTTAGCAATCGTGAGCTTATCGCTAGTGATGCTCCCGGCGGCAATCCTGCTAGCTGCTAGGGTACCGGTGGTTATTTTATTCGCTGACAGCTGACCGATTTTAGCGTTAGTGATAGCCGCATCGGCAATCATCGCGGTACCGATTACGGCGTCATCTATTGAGGTTTGCCCACTGATGTGTACTTTTGCTGCATCAATCAAAACGGTTTCATTCGACAGATTGATTTGGGTAATAATCTCGGCTCTTTTAACTCTCAGGTTCACGTTGTCTGAAACCATCGTCAAGGAGGCATTAATGTTTTTGGTTTCATCCGCTACCTGCACTTTGAACGCTTCTAGAGCATTTTGAGTACTGGTAGCATCCTGGAGAGCTTTTTCGGCTTGAGCTTTTGCATTCGCTGTATCGGTACTGGTTTTTACTAGCTCGCCTTGGGTTTGTTTAAGGCTTGCTTGGACTTGCTCAACGCTAGCGTTTGCTTGCGCGATCTGGGTTTTAGCTGCTTGCAGGTTCGCCGCGAGTTGGGCAGCGTTCAAATCGGTGGCAAGACTGACCCATCCGGGCTGGCCAGTATCGGTGAGCTTATATATCCAGATTCCTACTTGCTCACCGTTGTCTTTAAACCACACATCCCCAAGCCGAGCTGATACTGGTTGGGTGGTGCCGTAGTGGTTGGTGTTTTTCCCATCCGCGCTAGCTAGCGCAATACTTGCTGCCTGCTGGGCTTGGATAGCCTCGCTGCGGGCAGCGGTGATGGTGTGGGTGATGTCGGTGAATTTAGAGGCGGTGCTACCTAGCTCAATGCTTATATATTCTTGGCCAAGCGGGTTGTACTCATAGGCCACTACTCGCGAGGTTAACGCCACGCCTAAGTCGCTATGGCGTACGGTTACGGTATCACCCAAGGCTAGGGTTTCTACCTCGCGCAGATCTGCGTATTCTTTGGCGCAAGCAAGGTCAACAATTGAAATCTTGTAGGCACAAGATGGCTGATCAACCAGGCCTAGTGCGTACTCGCTTTTGGCTAGGGCGCGCAGCCGCGCGTGAGCTTGCTCTAGGGGAAGTTCGTCCTCACGTGGCTTGTCTGGGTCTTTGATGGCCTTGACCTGCCCATAACGGATTACCTTGATGCGCGGGGTAATATAGTCGCTGATGCGAGGGCTGTCCACATACAGTTCAGGCAGGAGCAGACCGTCGTAACCAACCGGCAAAATCCGGGTAACTATGGTGGTGTAGTCCAGGCTCGATTCGTATCCGGACAGGTTTTTACGATCCCTTATAACCACGCCATGATTAGCGCCTATGCGGGGCGCGTGGTGGATGTGCCAGTTATCGAAAGTAAGCTCTCCGCCCCAACGGGAGATAAACGAATTGTCGCTGTCATCTAACAGAGCCGCGCTGAGTGGGGTTCTAACTATGCGGGCAGAGGATCGACGGGAGTTATCTGAACTGCTAGCGCTAAAACCGTGCGGGCTATTGGCTGCCCCTAGCAGCTGATCTAGGGCTTGTTTAGCGGTTTTGTTTACCACATAGGTGTCAGCGATAAGGTTGGCAGAAAGGTCATAAAATACGTGATGGGCAACTACTTCGAGCGTCCCGTCAAGGCTGGTGGTGACCTCGCTGATACGAAATCCTTGTCGGACGTTTATTCCTGGAACCGGGGCGGCCACGATGTTTTCTATTACCAACAGGTTCGCTGCTGGCCCATCAAAGGGGTAGGAAAATGTTAGGGAAAATTTGCCGTTTAGTTCCTGAGTGACCATCGGGTCGATAACGTGGCGATCTAGTACAGCTAACCCACTGGCAGTAAAATCGCTAGCGCTACGATCGTGAATCGTAATCATGGGTTAGTCCTTTCTACAAGGTACGCCAGTTACCTTGGGCTTCGATTCTTGAAATACCTGTGCCCAGCTCGATGTGGTTAGTGCCAGGGCAAAGTTGCGGGAAGGGCCCTGAAATCCCATCGGTTTGGGTTTTACCTGCAACGTGGGTTGTTAGCCGGGGACTATCGATAGTTAATTGCCCGCTAGGAGCAGAAACTATCAAAGCAGTATCGTTTATTTTTAGTTCCAAATCCCCGGTACCAAAAACAGTTATTACCGGATCGGAAGCTAAAAGACCAGGATTAGTAATCGTGCCCGAAGCGTTTAAAGTTAGCTGTTTAAGCCCGGTTTCCAGGTAGGTAAACGGCTGGCAGCAAAGCTCGGCTTCAAACATTACCCAAGTGGCCAGCGAAGGCAGCGCTGGTGATATTTTGACGTGTTTAAGATACCTGAACATGCCAGGCTCACCGCTAAAACCAATCGTGTGGGCCCCAGTCAGCGCGTAGGAGGCTTTGCGGTATGCTTCCAGCCCGCCACGCACCGCTAGTTTCAAAGTTATTTCGCCATCTTGCCACCCTTTAAGACGGGTAAGTGTACCGGCCCGTCCTGACACCTCAATATCATCTACGCCCATGGCGGCAGCTGGGATTTCTACAGGTGCGCAAAAACGGATACCCAGGCTTTTAGAGCTAACCTTATGGTCGAGAACAAACCCGTACATTGATTTACACCCCCGCAGCTAGCAGATTGTTACGCCGAGATAGCCGTGATAGTTGCTGATCAATTTTGGGTGCGAGTTTGCCGACCAGCGTCCCATCACTTAAAACAACCTTGATATCCAAACCCTTAAGAATCCGGGCAGCTGTAGCATCTGCTACCCCTTGAACATCAACGCCGTGAGTTTTAGTTTCCTTTTCAGTTTGCGATGTTTGGGTAACTAGGGCAGGGGTCAGATCAGCGTTTGGCAATGACAAATCCTTACTGACCTTGATAGGTACGTTAACCCCGTTAGTTAACTCGCCCATAGCGTCCATGGTGTCTTTTGCCATGGTTGCTGCCGCATCGGCAGCTTTGTGGCCTCGTGAGGTTATTGTTCCGGCTAGACCAGCAACTAGCATGTCACCAACCCACGCCATTTGCTTAGAAGGAGAATGGATACCGAAAAATCCGAGAATCCCATTCCAGATTGAAGACACCCAGTTAGCGACCCGGTTCCACAACCAGCCCGCTAGTGACTGAATACCCTGCCATAACCCAGAAACCAGGGATGCCCCGGCATTAATCATCTGCCCGACCCCGCCCATCACTGCTCGAACAATGCCGTAAATAATCCTCGGGATAGCCGAAACGACAGTGCCGATAATGGTCGGTAAAGCCCGTATCAGGCTGGTTAATAGTTGGATGCCAGCTTGTACAAGAAGGGGGATAGCCCCACCAATAGCAGACAATATGGCAGAGATGATTTGAGGCAAAGCCGCCACAATCGCGTTAATAATAGTTGGTAACGCCCCTATAAGAGCCGTCAACAGTTGCACGCCCGCGTTAATCAACTGGGGGATTGCCTGGATGATCGCGCTAAGGATAGCGGTAATAATCAACGGCAAAGCCCCGGTGATAGCGGTAATAATGTCAGGCAAGGCACCAACCAGCGCGGTTAACAGCTGGATACCAGCTTCGATAATCTGGGGGATCGCCCCGATTACGAAAGAAATAATCGCACCAATCAACTCCGGCAAAGCCTCAACAAGCACCGGGATAGCCGCAATCAAACCCTCAGCAAGACCAGTAATTAACTGCAGGGCTGCATCCAAAATAAGTGGCAAATTATCGATGAGCCCCTGGATCATGGTCATCAGCATTTCTACCGCCGCCGGGATCAGCTCCGGTAGAGCCTCGCCGATACCAGCAACCAAGGTGGCGATAATCTGAACCGCTGCCTCCAACAGACTCGGAAGTGCCTCAATAATCGCTTCCACCAATGCCACAATCAACGTCACGGCAGTGCCTGCCAAGGAAGGCAGAACAGCGATAATGCCCTCCAACAAAGCGGTGAGGATACTCATCCCGGTATCCACCACTTGCGGGAGCTGGCTAGAAATAAACTCCAGGGCTTCCTTCAAGATTTCTCCGAGGGTGTCGATAAAGGCCGGGGCACCCCCGGTCTCGAACGCGCCGGTGAGTTCATCGACCCAACCATTAACCATCGGCATCACCGTGCCAGCCAAAGCCGTGGTCAAACCTCCAGCCAATAATCCTTTAAGGTTATCGACCCCGTCTTTTAGCGTAGCTAGTTGGCCAGAGAAGGTTTTGGACTGGGCATCCATCGCCCCATAAAACCGGCCACCCTCACTTGTGGCACTAGCAAACGCATCCGCAACCATATCCGCACTGATCGCGCCCTTAGCCATCTCTTCTTTAAGCTCACCAATACTTTTACCGGTCTTACGGGAAATCTCCTCTAAAGGGTTGAACCCCGCGTTAATCATCTGGTTCAAATCCTGACCCGTCAGCTTGCCAGTAGAGCTCATTTGAGCAAACGCCAACGTGAGGGATTCGAACTTTCCAGCATCCCCCTGGCTGATATCATCTAACTGTTTGAGGCGTACCTGGGATTCTTCAGCGCTCATGCCGAACCCCATCAACGTTTGGGTGGCCTTGGCTAGATCCTCCATCCCAAAGGGAGTACGAGCCGCTTCCAACTTGAGGTTATTAACCAGTTTCTAAGCCTTGGCTTGATCACCCAGCATCGTGGTAAACGAGGTGGTGTATTGCTCCATCCGGGCGTTATAGTCCAAACCATCCTTTAAAACCCCGACCATGCCCCGCCCAATAGAAGAAATAGCATGCCCGATAGCTTTAACCCCACCAACAACAGCTTCCGCTGCCAGGCTGGCTTTAAGCACATCACCAAAAATGCGAGTCTTCGAACTGGTACCATCCATCTGCGAACCCAGCTCATCTACAGCATTTTCTAAGTGCCCAGTATCCTTAGCTGCAGTTTTCGCATCATCACCCGCACCATCAGCCTCATCAGCAAACTTAGAAAGAGCACAATTATTCTCTTTAAGCTCACCCTCAAGACCATTCAAAGTCGCCTGAGCGTTATTGAGCTGAATCTGCCAATTCTTCGTCCGTGAATCGTTGTCACCAAACGAAGCCGCAGCATTATCCAACGCAGCCTTGAGAGTTTCGACTTTGGAGCGCTGCGCCTCAATCTCCTTGGCCAGCACCTGATTTTTGGCCGTCAAAGACGAAACCGAGACCTCGTTCTTATCAAAGGCTGACGCAGCCAGCTTCATCTCCGAACCGAGTACCCGCATCTCGCGGTTGATATCGGTGATAGCGCGCTTAAACTCCCGCTCACCCTCCAGGCCAATCTTCAAACCAAAAGAGCTATCAGCCATGTGTGGTGTCCTTTTGCATAGGTTGGCCAAGGGGTGGTCGGTTGTGGGAAAATGAGTTGGTGAGTACTGATTGGCGCGGGCAAGTGGTTGATGCGTTGTCTGATGCCCGAATGGCGCCTTATCTTGAGCGGTGTGCGGGTAACCAGAAGAGGGCGCTTCAGCTTTATCAATGGCACGGCGAACTCACCGCTAGTGTTCAGGCCGTGCTCGGTAACACTGAAGTAATACTGCGCAACGCCATTGACGCGCGGCTACAAACCTGGAATACAGCCAACCTTCCAGGAGCCACGAGTTGGCTGCTCGACGAGCCAGCCGCTCCGCTAAGAAGCCTTAGCGCGGCCAAACGTAAAGATGCACTGCGGCGGGCAGAGAAGCAAGCGACCGCCAGACCCGCAGACCACCGCCGCTACAATCAGGCAGTCAGTCATGATGACGTGTTAGCGCAAATCATGTTCGGCATGTGGCGTGACCTGTTGCCCAATCATCTGCCCGATGCCAACCCTGAAACCAGGGAAAACCATAATCGGATGCGCCTATGGGACGAGGCTCTGCGCAACGCTTTCCCAAATGCCAAAGACCCTGACGGACAACTAACCTTTTGGAGAGTCGCGCACCTGCATCGCTTGCGTAACCGGGTCTCACACGTAGAACCGCTACTGGACATGGATGTTCGCGCGCATATTCAAGAGGCGTTTGATCTCGTCACTTCTATCAACCCGACAGTTGCCCAATGGCTCACCGGCACCTCGCAGGTCAGCGCAGTACTTAGACGAAAACCCGCCACTGCATAATGAAAGAAGAGCCTAGCGGCGCCTACGTCCACCAGACTCTCCTAAGACATGATGGGAGACCTTGTTCCCACCTTCTTCATCACCCAGCCTACCACAAGCAACCCTTAAATACCCTCTGGGACCACATCATCAATAAACCACTGGCGTTTCGCTTCAGCCCGGCCGGTCTCAATCAGCCAACAATCCACCAAGTCCAATAGCTGTCCGAACACCATCAGTTCGATCTCTGCTTGGGTCAGTCCCAGGTGGGCGAGCCCGATATAGGTCAGGCGGGTAAAGATTGCCTCGTCACTATCTATTAGGTGTCCTTTTTCTTGGTTTGCCCTTTTGGGTCTGGGGTCTCGGTCATGATTGCTCGCCGGGTGCCGCGTTGGAGTGCCTGGGCGATAGCCTCTCGATAGTCAGCTAAATCTGCAGGCACAGTTAGTAACTCGACCGCTTCTGCGGTCAGCTCTGGGCACTTATCGTCTGGATGGGTGAGGTTGTGTATTTGTACGGACTGGTTAGCGAGCAGGGCGATGAGCCAGATTACCTCACCGAGTGACTTATCCATATCTTCGCTAGTTTCCAGGGCTTGACCTAAATGTTCTAGACCCCCGTAACGTTGAGCTATCAGGCGGGTAGCGCGGGTAGTGAGGACGAGCTCGTATTCTTGACCTGCGATAGTGATTGTCGCGCTTTTTAAAGTGGGGCTACCTGTCGGGCTAGTTTGGGTTTTCGCTGTCATGGCTTACCTGCTGTTCTAGTTGTTTGTCGGTTTAGGGCTGGTTGTAGCGGCAGGCTCATACACCTGCCTGTACCAGCTGGAGATCGTCTCAGCTTTCACGCCGGTGGCTCCTTCGGTTACTTCGGCTTTCCACGGGTGCTTGCCGGTAGCGTCTGGTTTGTTACGCCGCAGGATCGTTCCCTCAATACTCGGGGTAGAGAACGTGATCGAATCAGCTTTGGTCGCCAGCGTGGTTCCCGGCAGAGCAAATTTGACGCGGTAAAACCAAAAATACTGGTACTTCCCGTTAGAGCGTGCAGCTCTAAAACCAATAGCCACGGGTGCGCCACCATCCTCAGAAGTGCTGATAAGTACCCCGTTCGCGTCCAGTCTCGCACCAGTTAAGGCAGCTGCAGCCTCTGCCCCGAGATCATCAACACCAAGGGTGAGCGTTCCAGATTTGAATTTCTTGACAATCTCGGATGCCCCGTCATCGGCATACAAAATCGCCTCAGCCACCTCCACAGACAATTCTGCAGATATTGCTTTAGCGAGCGGTTTAGGAACGGCATAGGTTTCCTCACCGCTAGTGGGATCTTCACTAATACTCGCGTAGTAGAGCTTGTCTAAACCAATAGTTGCCATGATGTTTCCTTTCTTTTGGATCCTCATATTGAGGGGTGATCTGTTTATCTCGGTTATTCTTGAGGCTAGGTGCGTGCGAACGAGGGGCGTGGATGTGATGGCGCGTGGTAAAGCGGTAGAGCTTTTTCTGGTCGATGGAACCCCAGGTGGTATGGCTACTGCGGGGATAGCGGATTGGACGGGCATTCTCACCTCTGCACGCCGCGCTCAACTTTCCCAGCTTTATAAGCGAGAGGAAGACAATAGTGGAAGATTTCGTCGGCTTCTTTCTTCACGTTGATGTTCGTCGAAGAGGTAAGCCAGAAGTCGAGATGGAGGTTTCCTCTTCGTCCATACGCAATAGGGTGGGCTCAGTCTTCAATATAGGCTGCGGATTCCTGGGAGAAGCCTGTGTACTGTGAAGAGCGATAGCTAGTTCATTGGTAGTGCAGTATTTGATGTAGTCGTACCAGTTGTTTGGGAAGCTCTGGATATAGTGGATTTTCTTGTATTTATTGGAAAATCGCAGGAAATAGAGGGAGAGGCTGAAAGGCTCTGTTCTTAGCTGGATGCCTTGCGATTTTGGGTAATATTTTATGCGTATTGATGATTTCTCTTGTTCACGGGTTCGTTAGGCGTTTTCGCGAGGCAAGATCGCTATCTCTAAACCGGCGAGTACGACTTCTATGATGATTTCAAAGTATTCCTGACTCATGCGGTCTTCATTTTTCGGGTTGGCTAGCGGAATTAAGTAGCCCTGGATGATGTCGGTCAGTGTTGTGGAGCAGGCAGCTAGGGGCTGAAGTTGGGTAATCATTTGGTCTAGGTCGTGGCGCTGTTCCTGCTTGGTTGGGCTGCGCAAGTTGCGAGCAGTAATGCTCCACAGCATCGTGTTGAAGATAATTGAGTATGCGATGTGAATGTACTTGCTAAAACCAGCGTCCCGTAGTTTTTCGTAAGCCATCTCCAAGATTGGTATAAACGCGGCGTCCATATGTCCATACATCAGTTTGTCGGTGACTCCGGGGAATTCAAGAAAGACGGGCCTGGCATTTTCTGCTAGGGAAATGAACCAATCTTTCCATTCCAGCTGCTCGTCCGGTAGCTCGATGGTGCTAGTGATCTCGCCGATTACAGAAGCGGTAATGGCGTCACGGTTTTGGTAATGGTGGTAGATGACAGAGGGAACTACTCCCAGACGCTGCGCAAGGTCGCGAATTGACCATTTTTCTAGACCGCACTCTCGGGTCAGTTCCATTGCGGTGTACATGATCTTTTCCTGCGTCAGCCAGGCGCGTCTACCCGTGTTTACCCGCTTGTCTTTATTTCCCACGAAAACAGCATATCCTTAACCTCGACAATACTAGAACATTGTTCTAGTATTGTTTCAGCTTGATTGGTTGCTCGCTTTGGAAAGGATGTTTTAATGTGTGCCACTAATGAACGAAACGAGAAAGTCGAATCAAAAATAGCGGGACTGTTTCCCTTGTTTTTGACGGTTTTACTGGCATATATGGGGCAGATGATTCTTAATCCAATTCTGGCTCCGCTATCGCGCGAAATCGGGTTGAAGGAATGGCACATTGGCGCCACCATTTCGTTAGCAGCCGTAATGTTTTCTCTTACCTCCACCAGGTGGGGACGGGTCTCATTGCGATGGGGATCTCGGCGTATCTTGCTTATTGGCATGCTTGCCGGAATCCTGGCTCTAGGCGGATTCGCTATGGTGGTGTGGCTAGGATTTAAGGGTCTGCTCACCGGCATAGCGTTGATCATAGGAGTAGTCATAACTAGGGGCGTGCTGTACGGCGGTGCCATCGCATCAGTTTCCCCAGCCGCGCAAACCTACGTTGTGACTCATACCTACAATGAGACGCAACGGGTAAAAGGTCTGGGAGTCTTGGGCGCTGCACAAGGATTCTCGTCTATTCTTGGAGCCTTATTGGGTGGCAGCCTTGCAGCCATAGGAGGTTTCATGATGCCCTTGCTGGTGATGCCTTTGGTCATGCTTTTGGGCGTTGCCGTTTTGCTGCTAACATTCAAACCCACAGGTGGCGAAGAAAAAGTCGCTCAACCGGCAAAAGTTTCCTATTTTGATTCAAGAGTATTCGTGTTCCTGGCTTGCGGTTTCCTAATGTTTACTGCTTTTTCTACCGTGGCTACACTTTTCGGCTTTTTACTGCAGGATGTTTTGAAGCTAGCGGCCGGCGCAACAGCAGGGCTCACCGCTTTGTGCATGTCAATAATGGGTGTGGTGATGATACTGGCGCAGGCCTTGGTGGCTCCAAGGTTAAACTGGGGTGCTAAAAAACTCTTTAGAAGAGGATTAATAATCGTTCTTCTCGGGTTACTACTCTTGGTTTATCCACTAAATCTTGGACTGTTCATCGTGGCCAGCATCTTGACAGGCTTTGGTCTAGGCCTGGCGATGCCTGGCTACAACACGGCGCCTACTTTGCAAATGAAGCCCGAAGAGCAAGGTGGGCTGGCCGGGTTGATTAATGCTAACAATGGTGCTGCCTATGTAGTGGCACCGATAGCCTCTACCGCACTTTACGGACTCTCTCCGTGGCTACCAATGACATGTTGCGCAGTCCTGATAGCTGCGGCAATTTTGCTGAGTTTTTACCATCCCGAGTTCCGCAAATAATCTCTTTATGATTAGAAGCAAAAACCATAAAAATTCCTGCTAAAGCGGTGTTGACTTCAGCAGAATTATGATGTCTAGTCGCTACGAGGTTCAAACAAACTCAAACGTCTCAAAAACCCCATGCAAACACGGGGTCATTCAGCTCAATCGCTTGTAATGGTGTGTATATTCTTCTTGGTAATGACCCTGAAGCTATTGAGAACACGTGGTGCTATATAGGCAAGACAGAAAACTTTGTAGAGCGCCTGCGCGATCATGACAAAAAACCACAGTGGGAAAAGGTCGGGTTAATATCCAACTCCACAGACAATTCTGCAGATATTGCTTTAGCCAGCGGTTTAGGAACGGCATAAGTTTCCTCACCGCTAGTGGGATCTTCGCTAATGCTCGCGTAGTAGAGCTTGTCTAAACCAATAGTTGCCATGATGTTTCTCCTTTTGGGTAGTAATTTTCGTTAGATGTCATCGAGAGATAGAAAGAGATAGAATTGGGGCATGAGAGAGAAAACGCGACGCTTGACCTATGCGGTGTTCGGGATTTATCTGCTCTTGTTGTTGTGGATGGTGCTGTTCAAATTCGCCACCAGCGTTGACGACATACTGAGCATGCGGCATGCGCGCTACTTAAATCTGATCCCATTTACAGATTCTGCGAATCTTTACGGGTCGAACTTCTTTGATGAGATCGTGGTCAACTTCCTTATTTTCATCCCGTTTGGCTTGTACATGAGGATGTTGTTGAAACGGCGCTCATGGTTAATTCAATTGCTCCCACCGTTTTTAGCAAGCGTGGCATTCGAGGTCGTTCAGTACGTTTTCGCTATTGGGGTCAGCGATATCACCGATGTCATAATGAACACTGCTGGAGCCGCTACTGGCTTAGTAGTTTTTGCTCTGCTAGCCAGATTCTGGCCTGAAAAGAGCGAAAAAGTCATTAACGTCATCGGGTTAGTCCTGGAGATCTTGTTCATCGGATTTTTGACTTTCCTGATCATTGCAAACTCTTAAGGACAGGCTCTAAAACTCGAAACATCGATGGAATAGTGGTGAAAACCGGTATCCGCCTCGTATCCGATATAGCGCCTGCCTGTGATAACCAGACGAGCGCTGATTAGAGCTTTCGTGATCTGGTCTCTTAGTGCTAAGTAGTTGGTTTTCGTGAACAGTGCGATGCGGACTTCTTCGACTTCGATGCCAGGGGTGTTGTCGGCGAAAACCTCGAAAGAATCTGTTAACGGGGTGAATACTAGATACGTGTCTGGGGCTGGGGAATCGGTGTAGCAGCTGACTGCATAGGAGAGCCGAAGTTGTTTAGCGATGTGGCTTATGTTTTCTAAAAGCCCGCTCATGGTTTCACCTGCTGGATTCGCGCGGCTAGGGTTTGTTTCATTGCGGCTATTGCGGCTCGCCTGGTTTGTGAACGCGTGGGGGCTAGGAAGGGTCTAGCGGGCTGGTTGGAGCGCCCGTGTTCAAGAACGTTAGCGATTAGTGCGTTAGCTCTACCATCGTCTCGGTTCTCGGCGAAACCAACTTTAACGTTATAGTCTCCACGGCTTTTGACTTTTACTGGCGCGGTTCCTAACGCTTTGGCGAGCTGACCGGTAGAACGGGAGGGCTGTTTGGTATTCGAACCGATTGCTGCAGAAAGGTTAGAGCGCATACGCGGCTCCACGATATTAGCCCCGGCTTTAAGCACTTGCTCAGCGGAGTTATCAATGAGGCTGCTGGCTGAGTCGAGTGCGTCAATGAAATCGTTGGGAAGCTTGATTTGTACTCTAGCCATCAGGGTGCTCCTTCTGCTTCGGTGCGGTGGGCGAGGATCTGGAGGTAACGGCCTATAGGTTCAACAGCATCAATAACGTACCTGCCACGTGCGGAGCTGATTTGCATCGCCTCGGTTATTTTTATGCCGGGTATTGCTCGAATCCTAAATAACAGGTCTGCTTTGGTGTAGGCGGCGCGGTTGACCCACGCACCACTTGCGTGCCGCACTTCCATATATGCGCGTACCGAAGCTATAACCTCGTCACTAGTAGTGGCGAACCCGGCAGCGTCTTTAGTAACCACTGGCTGTATCAGGTCGATGTGCTCGCTTATTTTGCCTAGCGTTGCCACAAGGCGCGCCTTTCTTTAGATTTTCCAGTCCCGATCCAGGCGAAGCAGGGTGTTGACTGCGTTCCACACGGAGCGGGCAGCATCGGTTTTGTCTGCCCAAAACCCGGCGGTTGCTCCATCTCTGGATTCGTAGAAATGGGTGGCGAGCATGATAATGCCTTGCCGGGTTGCCTGCGACATGGGCTCCGTTTGTCGTAGTAGTCCTCGGGCAGATGTTGGTAAGCGGTTGCATAGGAGGTGGCAGCCAACACAAACGAGGCAATCAAAGAATCATCCTCGCTATGGTTGACCAGTAGATTCTGCTTGACTAAGGCCATGAGTTCGTCTGTTTTCATGGCTGCCACCTCCTAACTATTTTTATGGTTTACCCCGCGGTCTTTTGGGAAAGAACCTTGATTGCTTCGGGTAAGACTAGCTTGCCGTCTAGGCGTTGGGAGGCGAGGAACCCGATCTGCCCGGTGGTTGCAATAGCTCGTTTAGGCGTTTGAAGGAGCGGCCTTGCCGGTCAGCAATCCAATAAAAACCAAGGTCACCGAACGCTACTGTGCGCGCCCCCGCTTTAAGCTCAGGTGCAAAAACACTGGTGTAGACGGGTCGGCCAAGGATCATGTCGGGAGTCCCAGCAGTCAGGGCTGGCTGCCACAGGTATTGCCCGTTACCGTCCTTGAGCTTGCGTACGGTTTTGACGGTTGCATCATTCATCAGCCACACCGCGCGCGCCCGATACGGGGCACGCAGGCTGTAGTGCAGGTCGATGAGTTCGTCAGCTGTGATGTCGGTCGCCTTGGCGGTCGTCACACCAGCCTCGGCCCCACCCGTGGCGTTGAAGATGCCGGTTGGTTTACCCTGCCCATCTCCTACAAGGAATGCCTCTTCTTCGGCCGCACCGATACGGCGAGCAAACTCGCTCGCTAGGTATTGTTCAACGTTAAACGCTGCATCGTTGAGCAGTTCTTCGCTGATTTTGAGGAAGGTGCCCAGCTTGAACGCCGACAGGGAGATTTGGGTGAAGGCTTCATCGGATTCGCTATATGGTTTGCCTTCATCCAGCCAGGTAGCGGTGCCATGGGTAGACACGACAGGGATTTTACGATCCCCGCTAGTGGTCTGAATAACCTTGGCGAGGCTTCGCATGATGTTTTGGTCGGCTAAAGACTGCACTAGGGTGCGTTCGAACTCGTCCGGCACTAGGTATCCGCCCTCAGAATCCACACCCTCGCTTAAAGCGTTCCTTACTTCCACCGGCGAGGTGTTTAGGCGCATCGCATCCCAAAACGCCCGCTTGTAGGAAGTGCTAGCACGGGCAGGCTTGACCTTACTGTCTTTGCCCATGGCGCTTCCAGGAGCGGAAGTGATGGGATTACAGGTCGCCTTGGCAAGAGTGTTTTCTAGGCGTTCGGCTCGCTCACATCGAGCGATCTCGCCGCTAAGTGCTTCAATCTCGGCCTCCATTTTGGCGTAGGCCGCGTCATCTTCGGCGTTTAGACAGCCAGTCTCGCTATCGCGGCGCTCATCTAGAAACTTCTTAGCCTTGTTCCAGGTTTGGGCACGCCGGGTATACAAATCAGTAACAGTAGTCATGATAAAAAGTTCCTCTCTTAAGGGTTTAGTGGGGTTGATCAGTTAGTTGGGCGTATAAATCAACAACCCGCCGACCACAAGAGACAGCGGGCTGCAAAGAACAACGGGTATCAGGAGATGGCAGTGAGCCAGGCGGAGCACTATCTTTTCGCTGGCCAGCTAACTGCGCGACGAGGCGCTGTTCCGCGGCCTTTCTGGAAAACACCACACCACCCTTGTTTTTGGGCGGCAACGGCGGCTTCTTACGGGCAGGGCCTTGCTCGTCATCCCCGCCGGAATCGTCCTCATCCGGCTCGTCTTCACCCGGCTCTTCAGATTCTTCGTCCTCTTTGTCTGGGGTTGGTGCTCGTTTACCAGTCAGCAGCTCGTCGGCGAACCCAAGTTCGATGGCTGCAGTTGCGTCCATCCAGGTCTCGGCATCCATCAACTTCGACAACTTCGCCCTGCTCAACCCAGTCTTGAGCTGGTAAGCATTGATAATCGAGTCCTTGACACTCTCGAGCATGTCGAGGGCACGCGACAGCTCGGTTTTATCACCCATAGCGAGCGTGGCCGGATTATGGATCATGAGCATCGAAACCGGGCTCATAGCCACCGTGGACGCCGCCATAGCAATCACAGATGCCGCCGATGCCGCGATCCCATCAATATTCACCGTGACTTTACCGGGATAATCCAGCAGCATGTTATAGATACGAGCAGCTGCCACTACGTCACCGCCAGGCGAATTCAGCCAGATAGTGACCGGCCCAGACCCCGCGTTTAACTCGGAAGCAAAAACCGCTGGGGTTATCTCATCATCTAGCCATGATTCCTCAGCGATAACCCCGTTAATACGCAAAACCCTTTCACCCCCATCACTGTTCGGGCCACTTGCCTGTGGGGTTAGCCAGTTCCAAAAACGCTTCACATTCTCCTCCTCAATAGTTGGTTCTCTCTAGGTTCTTTAGGCACTTCATCACCAGACTCGCCTTTTTCGGATTGTTTGGTGGCTGCGTAAGCCCCGGCCATATCAAGCGGCAGCATGTTCCCATTAACCAGGTACAGATCCCCACCATCGACCTCATCGATGCGGTCGAGATTCTCTAGCTCGCGTATATCGTTGGCGCTCATCCAACCGTTTTGGCGAGCCACCGCATAGCCCTCCATACGCGACTGGTAATCCCCGCGCAGCAGCCCCTCGACATTGAACTTCACAAACAACTGCTGCTTTTCACGCGGGTTCAAAAGAGTTTTCGTGATGGCTTGTTCCCACCTGATTACCCACGGATCAAGCGTGTATTTCACAAACTCCAAGCTCTGCTGCTCAATATTGCTGAAGCTAGATTTTTCCAGATCGCCAATCATGTGGGGTGGGATACGGAAAATTCGGGCGATTTCGTTGAGCTGAAACTTCCGTGTTTCTAAAAATTGTGCCTGCTCTGGGCTTACCGAGATCGGCGTGTATTTCATTCCCTCTTCCAAAACAGCGACTTTGTTGGCGTTACCAGGCCCACCGAAGGTTTGTTGCCAGGATTCGCGTACCCGAGAAGGGTCTTTGATCGTGCCTGGATGTTCTAACACCCCGCCCGGAGCCGCCCCGTTAGCAAAAAATGAAGCACCGTAATCTTCGGTAGCCTGCGCGAGTCCGATAGCGTTTTTTGCCATCGCGATTGGGGAATAACCAACCAACCCATCGAAACCAAGACCTGGAATATGAAGCACATCGTTAGGGGTAAGACGGATGGTTTGGTACTCGCCTGCGGGTTCGTCCCAGCTGGTTTGGTATTCGTAATATAAAGCCTTGCTGTCTAGATCCCTGCCTACGCTCATCCGATTCGGTTGGAGTGGATAGAGACCTATGACTTCGCCTAGACCGTTACGCACTACCTGAGCGAACGCGTTACCCCACAACAATAGGTGCGTCATGAGCGTTTCTCGGAACACGAAGCTCGTCATCTCGGGGTTAGGTTCATCATGCAACAACCGGTAAAGATTGTGATCTGTAGCTTTTTCTTTACCGCCACCGTCCTTGTAACGGTATACGTGCAGGGGTAGGCCGGCTATCGCTTCAGCCAGGATCCGTACGCAGCTATAGACGGCAGTCATTTGCATCGCGCTACGTTCGGTCACCGGACGCCCAGCAGATGTCGGCCCGAACAAGAAGCTGTAGCTGGTGGACAGCTGGTGATTCTCAACTGGTTTGGTTCTGCCGCGTAGCCAGTTTCTAAGACCCATGGTTTTTCCCTTCTGGTCATGGAAAAATGAGTGCATGCGAAGGTGGGAAAGACGCGGCACCTGGGCGCGACTTGGCGCGCTTTTCGCCTGTTATCTTTTACTGTCTGCTCTCACGACAGCCGCCATCGGATTAGGCAATGCCTCCGATTTAGGGATGGTGGCGTTTATCTTGATGCTGTTCATAGCATTTCCTCTCGCCACTATTGCGCTAGCTGCCTGGGACGCAGTCACGGAGGGCTTCACTGTTTTATGGATAGTGATGCCGATACTGTTTTTCATGGTGCCCACGGTTATCTTTTTCAACGAATCCGCGCTCATCTACGGGGTCGTTTATTCACTGTTAGCAGTAACAGCTAACAAGATTGGCAGCTCGTTTCACTCAAAATCTCATAGCACCAATAGTCCCCGCGAATCATAAACTGAGCTCGCCTCTGGGGTGTTGCCGCATCTTATTGCTCGATCCAAGGCCATGATGGTGGCTACTACGCCGTCGATCTTCTCGGTGGATTTTTGTTTGTCGGGTTTGATGTTGCCTGCCGGGTCGGTGCGCACGTGAATGTTATCGACCATCCAGGCCAGCACCGGGTGTCCGCCATGGGCCAGCTTGCCTTCTAGGGCGAGTTTCATGAGTTCTTTGGAGGGTGGGGACATGTCTTTGAAGCCTTGCCCGAAAGGCACTACCGTGAAACCAGCATCCTCAAGGTTTTGGCTCATTTGGACCGCACCCCACCGGTCGAAAGCGATTTCTCGGATATTAAACCGGGTGCCAAGATCCTCAATGAATTTCTCGATATACCCGTAGTGCACCACGTTGCCCTCGGTCGTCTCCAGGAATCCTTGACTGTTCCACAGGTCGTAGGGGACGTGATCCCTAGAAACTCTGAGTTTGAGGTTGTCTTCGGGTATCCAAAACCAGGGCGCGACCGTGTATTTGTCATCGTCATCCCTGGGTGGGAATACGAGCACGAAAGCAGTGATATCGGTGGTGGATGCCAGGTCGAGCCCGCCGTAACAAACACGGCCTTCTAACTCATCCAAGTGGACTGGGGCATCGTTTTCGTTCCAGGTATTCATAGGCATCCACCGCACAGACTGTTTGACCCACTGGTTCAAACGCAACTGTCTGAAGGTGTTTTCTTCAGCCGGATTCTGCCTGGCACTATTACAAGCGTCCCTAACTTTCTGGATTGGCACCGTCACGTCCAAGGATGGGTTGGCTTTATGCCACACGGCTTCATCGGTCCAATCATCATCTTGCCCCGCCCCATAGATGACTGGATAAAAGGTGGGGTCGATCTTTTTGCCATCCAGAATGTCTTGGGCTTTTTGGTGTTGCTCGTAGCAGATGCTGTGGGTGTCGGTGCCGGCGGTTGTGATCAGGAAGTACAGCGGCTGGGTGCGAGCATCCCCACTGCCTTTGGTCATCACGTCGAAGAGCGCCCGGTTGGGTTGGGTGTGTAGCTCATCGAATACCACTCCGGAAATATTGAATCCGTGTTTGGAATAGGCCTCAGCCGACAGTACCTGGTAGAAGGAATTGGTGGGGGAGTAGATGATACGTTTTTGGCTTCTAAGGATCTTTACCCGCTTGGCTAGTGGGGGACACATTCTCACCATGTCGGCTGCCACTTCGAACACGATGGATGCTTGTTGCCGATCGGCAGCACACCCATAAACTTCAGCGCGTTCCTCGCCATCGCCGCAACACAGCAAGAGTGCGACGGCGGCGGCAAGTTCACTCTTGCCCTGTTTCTTCGGGATCTCCACGTAAGCCGTAGTGAATTGGCGAAACCCGTCAGGTTTGACCACCCCGAAAAGGTCGCGAATGATTTGTTCTTGCCAATCAATCAACATAAAAGGTTTTCCTGCCCACCGACCTTTCGTATGCTTTAAAGCTTGGATGAACGCGACCGCAAAATCGGCTCGACGCTTGTCATAGCGCGAGCTTTCAGCCATGAACCGTGTCGGTTGATATTCAGCTAGCTGACGCATACGAATCAGTTACCTTCTATTGGTTAAAAAGTCAGTTGCTACCAGCGATAGCAGGTGCTCTCATGCCCGGCGGGCTATGCTTCGGGCAGATTAGCTAACGCCCAGGCCATCGCATGTCCAGCGTCAGCGAAAACATGGTCTGACTCAGCGATGAGTTCGAGTTCGCATTCTCCGCGGCCCCTCGAATTAGGCCCGAACCCGCTGACGGGTTCTTCCATCAACCGGTAGATTTGGGCGTTATTGCCAAATCCTTCAGTCTTGGTCCAGGTAGCAAAACTTGCTAGCGTGTAGTTCCCGTAGGCAAGAACCGTCCCGTAGGAATCAACGCTCATCTGGAGGGTTTCGCTGGTGACCTTTGTGCTGTTCATGGCTGCTACCTTTCTGTTGTGTACCGTTTCGGTATGTATATACAGCCATAGACTTCGCTACTTATCCAGTCATTTTCCGCCTATTTTCAAGAAAACTTAGAGATGTACATCTCTAGGTCATAACGCTTCACGATAAAGGAAAACCCCACGCCAGGTGGGGTTGCCTGTGTGTTTAGTTTTAACGGGTCAGGTGGTAGTTGACAACGTTTCCTGGTGTAGCATGCTCAAGTTCACGCACCATCGCTGCTGCCCGCCCGTATCCCTCGGTGACTTGTTTGATGTTGTCTAGGTTCAACGCTCCGTAGGCGGTGGTTTGCACCCGCCATTGATCGGTTTCAAAATCCTGGTCAAGCTCCGGGGTGTAGGGGAATAGTGGGGAAGGAACAATAGAAATCGCGACCCGGCCAGGTTCGATCTCAATGTTGGTGATGGTGTATCCCAACCGGTTAGCACGTCCGATAAGGCGTTCGGTGTTTTCTTCCTCGACGCTGCATTCAGCTTCTTTGGTGTTCATGGCTGGTGCCTTTCTGTTGTGTACCGTTTCGGTATGTATATACAGCCATAGACTTCGCTACTTATCCAGTCATTTTGCCACCTATTTTGCCTAATAAATAGTGGTTTACATCTCTTGGTTAGTGTTTACTTGTGGCGGGGTTTTCCACGCAGAATCACCGCTTAATGGTGCAAGTAAAATCTTGCGTACTTCCTTATGCTCTTTACCAGAAAGTCCGATGCGGTAAAGCAGGGAACGCAGTTCATACTTCTCATTACTTACCTGTCTTGTACTGCGGGTTACGGTGCGGTGGATCCGTTTGGCGTAGGTGATCAGCTTCGTTAAGAACTCGGTGTAGGCAGTGATCTTCTCGAACTCGGGCAGCTCATCCCACCACGGGAAACTCAGCCCCTCACTACTGGTGGTGATGCTAAGCTGGCTCGCGCCGAGCGCTTTAGCGATCAAGTCTTTCTTGGCTGCGATAAGTTCATGCAGCCTTGCCAGCTCAGTCTCATCAAGCGTGGCGGGCAGGGTGACTACGAGCCCGTAGTTTTCAGCCTTTTTGGTGTTCACCATTGCTCATCCTCCTCACCATCAAATTCGATGCTTTGAACGTCCAGCCATGTGCGGATGAGGCGCATGAAGTCGTGTGGGAAATTGGACACGATGGCTTCTACCTGCCCATAACCGCGCTGTTTAGCAGCGTGTTTAACCGCATTAATACAGGTTAGGTCTATTCCGAGGTTTTCGATTTCTTCTAGATCGGCGTATAGCTGTCCCATCATCACCAAACCCTCTCTTTCTTGCTGGTTGTTTGGTCATGTATATACAGCCATAGGTTCGCGGGCTTATCCAGTCATTTTCGCCTTAAAATCCAGGAGTTTTAGTGGCCTCAGTGACTATCTGGGAAAGCACGAGTTCAGCGCACGGCAAAGCTATCCCGTTTCCCCACAGCTTGTATAACGCCCGGTCGGTCACTGGATTAGCCAGCCATTTGCGTACTTGCGTGCGGGTTTTAGGTTTTTTCAATCCTTGCACCTTGCCCCAGCTGGCTCAGACTTGCCACCAATAATCCAGCACGTCTTCGCTCGGGTTCTCGATGGCGAGTCCGTCTGTCCAAGTATCAGGGAATCCTTGTAGGCGGGCGCATTCGGTTGGGGTTAAGCGTCTAACGCGGTATTCGGGCATGCCAGGGTCGGTGACCAGGGGCGGCTCAGTTGAGTCCGAAGCCAACAGAGCACCAGCAATATTGACGTTTCCTCGGCAGAAGAAGTCTGCCTTCGAGGCACTCACAACGTCGGGTTCGACGATGGCGATGCCGCCTTGGTTGCAGGTCGGAGTTATCCCTGACGTATCGAGCGTCTTGGATACCTCGGTTGAATAACCGTACCTGCCCACTGCCGCGCCGCGTCCCTCATGTAACGCATTGAAACCGTAGGCGGTAGCGATGATGGGAGTATTGCCTCCGCCAGTGCCGTAACGAGCGGTCACGGTTGAGGCGACATCACGTGGTCCAGTAACTCTCGCGTCTTGGGGATGATGGTCAAATAGTAGCGGCTCAATAATACTCTGATCGTTACTGCATCCGAGCGTGCCTGACAGATTTGTTTGCACGAGCGGACCTTTACCACCACCTGGTTTACCTGCCCGCATCCGCAAGGCGAACACATCTAAAGATTTGCTTGCCTCGTGAGTGCCTGCTCGAGGATTGGTGGGAGGGTTTTGCTTTTCACTGCAGCCCTGCGCAAGATTCCTTGAGCTGCCCGTGGGCTCAAAGAGTATTTGTCCGGCACGCTCGCTTGCAAAATCTGCGATAAGGTAGATTCTTCTACGTCGTTGGGGTACTCCGAAAAATTGCGCGTCCAATACTCGCCACGCAATACTCCATTGGTCTGCCACGACCGCTCCAGCTTTATGCCACTTTTGTACTCGAGGTAGGTCAGCCGCTGCTTGCCCGTCGACAACCGAGATGAGGTTTTGCAGGACGCTGTGGAAGTCTGCCCCTTTATTGCTTGAGAAGGCTCCGGGCACGTTTTCCCAAACAGCGAATCTTGGATATAGACCATGACTTGCCTTTCTCATTTCCTTGATGACTCTGACAGCTTGGTGGAATAGACCCGAGCGTTCGCCAGATAAGCCTGCCCTTTTACCTGCCACCGATAGGTCTTGGCAAGGAGAGCCAAACGTGACCACATCCACTGGCTCTAGCTGACTGCCGTCAATGTTGCAGATGTTTCCTAGGTGTTGCATTTGCGGAAGGCGCGTGGTGGTGACGAGGATCGGGAAGGGATCAATCTCGCTCGCCCACACCGGTTCGATACCAACCTTTGTTGCCGCGAGTGGGAAACCACCCGAGCCATCAAAAAGCGAGCCTAGCCTTAAAGTTTGTCTCACGAGTTAGCCTTTCTGCTTGGGGCGCTCGACCTCTTTGACCAGATCCAGGTAGGCGTATTGCCCGCCGCCTCGCTCACACGTGATACCGGCACTATCCCCACTTGTTTCGGCGTAGCGGCGCAGAATCACGGAAGCGTATTTCTCATCTAGCTCCATGCAGTAGGCAGTGCGGTCTGTGGCTTCTGCAGCCATTAGCGTGGAACCAGAGCCAGCAAAGGTATCGAGGATGATTGCGTTGGTTTGGGTGGAGTTACGAATCGGATAAGCCAGCAAATCCAACGGCTTCGAAGTCGGATGGTCACTGTTTTTGCGGGGCTTGGCGAAATTCCACACTGTGGTTTGTTTGCGATTCGCATACCAAGCGTGAGAGCCGTCTTTCTTCCAGCCATACAGCACCGGTTCGTGCTGCCACTGATACGGGGAACGACCCAGTACGAGGGAGTCTTTAACCCAAATACAACAGCCCGACAGGTAGAATCCAGCGTCTTGAAAAGCGCGACGGAAGTTCAATCCTTCGGTGTCGGCATGGAAAACATATGCAGACCCACCCTTCTCCAAAGCGTCTGCCATATTGGTGAACGCAGCCAGCAGAAACTCATAAAACGCGTCTGCGTCTTGCTTATCGCCTGCGATTTTCAGGCCGCTGTTCGATTTGAAGTCCACGTTGTAAGGCGGGTCTGTGACCACCAGATTAGCCTGTTTGCCATCCATCAAGGTTTTGACATCGGCCGGGTTCGTGGCGTCCGCGCACATTAGGCGATGCCTACCAATCCTCCAGATATCGCCTTTTTCGACAAAGGCTGCCGCTTCTAGGGCGGCGTTCAGGTCGAAGTTATCGTCCTCGATACTGTCGCCGTCAAGAGAACCTATCAGCTGTTGTATTTCGGATTCGTCGAAACCGGTGAGTTCAACCTCGAAATCGGAAGCATCCAGGTCGGCTATGAGTAGGGCGAGTTTGGATTCATCCCAATCGCCACTGATCTTGTTTAGAGCAACGTTGAGCGCTTTTTCGCGGGTTTCGTCTAGCTCAACGACCACGCAGTCTACGGTTTTATAGCCCAGATCAGCCAGTACTTTCAGACGCTGATGCCCACCTACAATATTTCCGGTGGTTTTGTTCCAGATGACCGGCTCCACATACCCAAACTCGCTCAGGGAGCGTTTGAGTTTGTCGTAGTCCGCGTCCCCAGGTTGTAGGTCTTTGCGGGGGTTGTAGTCAGCTGGGGTGAGATCAGTTAGCGCTATTTGCTTGATGCGCATGCTTTTTCACCGCCTTGACAATTTCGCGGCTAGTAGTCCAGGTGTCTTCCCACTTGCGTGTGTAATCCCCGAAATGCCCATACGTCGAATAGCGCACATAGCCGGGTGCTCGCAGCCCAAATTGGTCGATGATTGCTGCTGGCCGAAGATTGAACACATCTCTAGCTGCAGCCGTGATTATTTCGTCGGTGTATTGGCCGGTGCCGAGCGTGTCCACACTGAAAGCAACCGGGTCGGCTTTGCCAATCGCGTAACTAATCGCCACCTGGCACCGGGATGCAAGATCCGCATCCACCACGGTTTTCGCGATCAGCCGCGCCATATAAGCACCCGACCGGTCAACCTTAGAAGCATCTTTACCACAGAAAGCTCCACCACCATGTCCGGCCAGCCCGCCATAGGTGTCAACCATAAGTTTTCGACCGGTGAGTCCGGTGTCAGCTTTAGGGCCGCCCTCCACGAACCGCCCGGACGGGTTGATCAACACAACCGTGTCCGGGCTTACCGGTAGATATGGCTGACATGCTGGGCCAACAATCAGCGAAGTTATTTCACGGCGCAACACCTCAAAATCCTTGGATTCATCGTGCTGGACGGAAACCACAACGGTTTCGATAGATAGCGGTTTACCTACCTCGTTGTAGCGCACCGAAACTTGTGCTTTACCATCCGAGAAGATCCCAGTGATGGTTCCTTGCTTGCGCGCATCATCTAGCCGTTTACAAATCTCGTGGGCTAAAACAAGAGGCAACGGTAAACGCTCAGGAGTATCAGTGCAGGCATAACCGTAGACCGTGCCTTGATCACCAGCCCCCTGAAGACAATAAGCGGACTCATCGCCATAGCGAGCCTCTAAAGATGTGCTCACCCCGTCGTTAATATCGCTAGATTGACGCCGCACCCACACGTACACCAAAAATCTCCACGGCTTATAGCCAGCTGCAGTAAGTGCTGTGCGTACGCAATCACGCAAGTCCACACGAGCATTAGTGCTGATTTCACCAGTGACAATAATGCGTCGCCCAGTAGCCATGACCTCTACCGCGGCGCGGGCGTTGGGATCGGCGTAGAGAATTTCATCGAGAATCTGATCAGCAATTAAATCGCACAGTTTATCGGGGTGACCGATACACACTGCTTCAGCGCTTAGAACCGTAGTCATAGGAATGCCCTTTCAGTAGAAAAAATCAAAAGAAACAAAAACTCCCCACCATGTCAGCCAGGAGCAGGGAGCGAAGAAAACGAGGAAAACCCGAATCGTGTGTGATACTGGGATTCGTGCAAGACGAAACGAGTAAACCTAATCCGTCAGAACCTTCCGGCGGCAATGGTAAAGCCGTGGCTTACGGAATGATTGCCGGGATGTTGGTCGGCATTATCTTTGGGTTCATTATGGACGATATCGCCTTGGGGGTAGCAAACGGCACAGGAGTCGGAATCGCGCTAGGGGTAGGCTTCAGCGCAAGAAAACGCCTCAAATAAGCTCAAAAACACTAGGACGCATCTACGAGCGTGCTTTCAACAGCTGCTCCATAACCTCATCACCCGGGGCCGCACCCGAATAGTCAGTGGTGCAGTTAGATCGCACAATCTCGAAAATCTCATACCAGTACACGTTTGCTTGCTTACCAAAAGATTGGCTCATCGCAACGAACGGGGAAGCGATAGCAGCCCCTGTGGTCGGGTGCTTGCCGAGCAAACCAAACTTGGAGATCGCCTGCTCACACTGCACGTACCGGGCGAAAGCCTGGGCGTAGGCCTCAATCAGACGCTTAGAAACAAACCTCGTACAACCACGCTCATCCAACCACTGCCAGGTTTCTTTGTAGACAAGGTCAGCACCCAAGGGTTTACCATCACGCTGAACCTCCGACAGATAATCAGACGGCTCCGGCATCACTTCACCAGCAAGCACCGCGCCATCGCCAACATCTGCGCCCTCGAAATCAAAAGGCGTCGCTAGCGGATCTTCCAGGCGAGTAGCAGGCAGACCCTTAGCGAGTTTCTCACTCAGCGGGTCGGGTTTCGCGCCAGCCCTCACACGGCGCCCACCACGATTGGTTCCGTCTTTCGCCATGAAATCTCGCCTCCTTCCAGGCGGTTAGCCCGGTAATGGAGGGCTTGCGGGTTAATACCCTGTTTGATTCGGTCTTTTTGTGTACGGTTGGCCCCGCCCGCTGACCTTCGTCAAAGCTGTAGAGATTCGAGGGCCCCAACCCCTAACCGAATTCTCGACTGGTCCCGTAACGTGGCGTGGGAACAAGGTCGATATTTTTAGGGTGGGGAAGTGCTTGGTGGTTATGTCGCGTTTTTCAAAAAATCTAGTAGGTGTAGACCTGAAGGGCTTGCCTCCATCTGTCACCGTCTAACGCGCTCTGCCTGGAGTGGCAGGGTTTGCAAAGGCTGCGCAGGTTAGAAAAGTCGTGGCTGCCACCATGGTCTAAGGGTAGGACGTGGTGGACTTCGGCAACTGGGGTGGTCACTCCTTTTTCCAGGCAGTCTTCGCACAAAGGATGCTGGGAAATATATGCGGCACGGATGCGGCGCCAGCGCGCACCGTAACGCTTGTTGATTCTCGGGTCACGTTGAAACTTACGATAGTTCTTATCTGCCTTTTTGGCGTGGAGCGGGCAGAACCTTTCGCGGGTTAGTTCGGGACAGCCAGGCGCAGAGCACGGGCGCTTGGGTTTGCGTGGCATTCCCGTTATCTCCTGTGGTGATGGTAAAGCCCCGAGAGGATATTTTCCGCTCGGGGCTTTGACCTTTTTCTAACTAGTTACACTATATCGGGTTTGATTCGGGAATGTCGTCCGGGTTTTGTCCAACCGGGTTTAGCGTCCGTAGAGGAGACTGGTGAGGTGGTCGAGGGCGGTTTTGCGCCGGTTGTAGGCGGTGGAGCGTTCCACGTTTAGCCGCTCTTGCACCTCATAAATCGCATCAGTGGCGGACTCGTACCCGGAAAGGAAGCAAACCTCTAGCACGTCACGCTCCTCATCGGTGAGCGCTTGCCATGCGGGGTTGAACCAGTCCATGTAATCCTTGGCTTGCAGGTACTTCCTCGTACGGTTATCGATCCGTTCCAAATGGTTAAGGATTTTGTCCTCGGCCGCGGTGGGGTTGAACGCACGGCGGCTGCCATCCAAGACGGGGGAGGACAGGCTGGGCAGGTCTGCTTCGATGGCTTTCAGGTCGTCGGGAGTGTTATCGATGATGGTTTCCATAGTGGCGTAGTCGCGCAGGGCGTTGATAGCAGCGGCGCGGCGGTCAACGTAGCGCCAGGTGATGTCGGTTTCTTGATGTGTAACGCTCATTTGGTTTCTCCTTTCAAGGTCTGCGCTACCGCGTCGATGAGCGCCGACTGGGTCATGTTCTTAGATTCGAGTGCCGATAAGATCCGCTGATCTATCGAATCTTTGGTCGCAATATGCGTAATAGTCACCGGCTTGGTCTGGCCTTGCCGATACAGGCGGGCGTTGGTTTGCTGGTAGAGCTCAAGGCTCCAGGTGAGGGAATACCAGATGAGGATTGAGCTGCCTTGTTGGAGGTTGAGCCCATGCCCAGCGCTGGCTGGGTGAATCAACCCGAGTGGGATTTCACCGTCATTCCAAGCCTCAATATCCGCTGAAGTTTTTAACTGTCTGGCTTGCGGGAAGCGCTCACGGATGCGTGCTAGGTCGTGTTGCCACCAATACGCCACAAGCACGGGATTCCCATTCGCAGCTTCGATGAGGTCTTCAAGGGCATCGAGTTTGCGGCCGTGTACCACGATAGAGTCGCCTGCTTCGGTGTAGATCGCACCAGACGCTAGTTGGGTGAGCTTGCCAGCCAGGACGGCAGCATTGGCCGCGTCAATCACCTCATCGCCCAGCTCGACGACCATCTCGGCTGCGAGTCGGTCATACACCTTGCGCTCCCTGCCGTTCATGGTCACCTCGGTGGTCGTGACAGTCAGTGGTGGGAGGGTGAGGTAGTCGCTGGTTCGCATCGACAGCGTGATATCCGAGATTGCTCGGTAGATTTCGTCTTCAGCGCCAGGTTTAGGCTTGTAGGTGAACACCTGCATCCCGTTGCGCTTATCAGGATCGAACCATTTATCGCGGTAGCGGGAAATGTAGCGTCCGAGCCGCTCACCCAAATCCAGTAGCCGGAACTGCGCCCATAAGTCCATCAACCCATTGCTGACTGGGGTGCCGGTAAGCCCGACGATGCGCTTTACTTGTGGGCGGATCTTCATGAGCGCGGTAAAGCGTTTGGCGCGATGGTTTTTGAAGGAGGAGAGTTCGTCGATGACGACCATATCCCACTGCCACTTGATGCCACTACGGGTAATAAGCCAGTCAACGTTCTCCCGGTTCATCACTGTGATGTCTGCACCTGAGTTGATTGCTTGGCGGCGTTGGCGTTCGGTGCCGACAGCTACTGCCAGGCGTAGCTGGCGTAAGTGGCTCCACTTTGTTTGCTCGGCAGGCCACGTATTCCTTGCTACGCGCAGCGGCGCAATAACCAGCACCCGGTGGGCTTCAAAGGAGTCGAAGAGGAGATCTTGTATTGCTGTCAGGGTGATGACGGTCTTGCCAAGCCCCATCTCGAGCAGTAGCGCTGCAGCCGGGTGTTCTTCAATGAAAGCCGTTGCTAGCTGTTGGTAGTTATGCGGCTTGTATTGCATGGCACACCTCCTCAACCTCATCAGGGTTATTGAGTACGAGTGCGGTGAAGCCTAGGTGCTTCATCTGCCTTAGTCTGTGTTTTTGGATTGCGCGGACTTTGCCGCCGGGTGCTTTGACTTCCACGAAGCCAACATGCCCATCAGGTAACAGCACGATTCGGTCAGGTACACCGGCGGTTCCGGGGCTGACTAGTTTCCAGCAGACCCCGCCCAAAGCCTCAACGGTTTTTACGAGTGCTTGTTCTAAATGTTGTTCTTTCATCACGTGTTGCTTTCTGCTCACGTGGTGACGCTTTCTGCCAGTCGTTTACATAACTTTTTATATATAGATATTTGCTTTTATTGCTCTTTAGAAAAGTTCTGTTATAGACCGACAGATAGTGTCACCACTTAGGGGCTAAAGGTTGAATTCGCTCTTCAGGCGTAGTCCGTCCACATAGCGTGCGTTCTTTGTGCGGCGTCTGCGGAATCCGAGTTGTTCCAAGGCTGAATAGAAATCGGACGTGGATCTGGCGTATTCGCCCACGCTGAGCGCGTAGGCGCGATAGACGCTATAAAGCTCGCCCGAGGGCTGTGTGAAGCTCGGGTCGATCTCGCAGTTATCGTCTAAGAAATGTGTCATCCAGTCGTTCTCAAACCGGTAGGCCTCCAGGGCTCGACGCACTTTAGGTGGTGGCTTCAAAACAAAGTCGTCATCGATCACTTTGCGGGCACCATCAACGATCCATTGCAGAACGGCACCAGCGGCGTTTTGGTAGAGGTGTTCGGCGTAGTTTTTGATGTCCGAGGAGCCTTCGATTTTTGCCTCGAATGGGATCACGATCAGCCTGCGCCAAATACCAACATCCATTGCACCTACGCGCGGTAGGTGATTTGTATACAGCACGAGCGTATGCGAAGGAGCGAACGCGAAGGGCGCCTTATATTTCTTTTCCGCATAAAGCAGATCAGTGGATGCCATTTGCTTGGCGATAGAGGTGGAGAGCCTCATTCCTTCCTCGGTCTCTGCCGCGATCAAGAGGCGTTTGCCTTTGGCTTCTGCCAGCTCAGGCTTCACATTCCGCTTCACACCCACAGTGAGAGCATCGGCGGAGATGTTGCCCGCGTATGTGCCTAACACCCGAGCGATTGTGTTCCAAAACGTCGATTTACCATTCCTGCCGTCGCCGTAGGCGATGATGAGGGCTTCGACGTAGACTTTGCCGATCGCGGTCAGCCCCACGATTCGCTGCACATAGTCGATTAGTTCTTGGTCGCCTTGGAAGAACACCTCGAGCGCCGCCAACCACGTGTCCATGCCTTTGGTGGCGGGATCGGTGGTGGTTTGTTTGGTGATGAAATCCCCATAGTCGTGCTCGTACATTTGCCCGGTGGTGAGGTCAATGGTGCCACCAGGAGTGTTGAGAGCGAAGGGGGCTGCGTCAAGGTCTGCTTGGGTGACTTGCAGCATCGGAGCTGCCTCCTTCAGTGACGCTGTAATCGCCTTGCTATCTCTGCGTTTGAGCACGTATTTCTCGTAGGCTTGAGCATTAGTGAGCTGGTCGTAAGCGGTCCACTGCACGTTAGTGAATAGGTTTTTCGCTTTGGTCAGGCTCATTGCCGACAGTAACTGAGTGACCCCAGTGGAATCGCACGCCGCGCGGGCTTTCTTGAGCAGCTGTGCGGCTTGCTCTAATTGGCGCGTGGTGAGTTCTTGGGCGATGGCGCGCGAGCCTGGTCTGGTTTCTTCCCAAAACGAGTCGTTATATACCAACCAATCTGTGGCCTCAGAGAATGCGAGTTTTTGCGCATATTCGTCTGCCAGCACGGTGGCTTGACCGACATCGGTGAAATCGGTGGGACGCAGACCTTGGATTTCAGCGTAGCGTTCGGGTGGAATATAACCCGGTGTCGCAGCTACTTTTGCACCAAACTTGAGAGCCGAGGCCCAGATCGCCTCCAACTCACTATCTGGTAGGGGTGGCACGCAGGTTTGTGCTTTCGTCTCGAAAAGCTGGCGTGCTTGCTCAGTATTGCCAAAACGCACAATCACTCGCCCAGCGAAAGCACTCATGGTCGCATTCCTGGCACCTTCCCGAATCTCACCAGCAGCCATTTCGAGTGCGGCGAACGCGTCAGCATCAAGGAAATCGGTGATGGATAGAGCACCGTCTACCCAGGTGACCTCAGCTGTCGGGTTTCCGTAAATAAATCTGGCGGCATCGAGAGCGTTACGGTCAAAGATTCCGGTATAGGAGGCAAGCTTCTTCTTGATCCCCGTATAGACTGCAGCGTCAGTTACCGGCTTGATTGGGAAATAGGCGTGGAAGCGCGGCCTGGCGGTCTTTTCACCCTTCGGTTTCAAATGATTCCGCGAGGTCGCGGTCGCCAAAACGACGCCCGGGAAGATGAGAGCGAGCGATTCCGGTGTAACCCAATCAGCCGGGCTATTGGAATGGTCGTTATCGATGTCCATCACCACACACGTGGATTGCAAGAACCTGTCGGTGGAACGAATATCGCCCTCATATTCGGCCGCCACATGGTCACGTGCCACAGCGTTCTTCAAATCAGCCGCGCTCGTGATGTGCCGATGATTCGGGTATTTGAGGTTGCGTTGCGCGCTCACCAGATTAGTCGTGCACAAAATGAAGTCAGTCATTGAGGTTCACCTCCGCAAAATTATGGTCAAAATAAGTAATCGGGAGTTCGAACTGGTGTGCCCAGGAAATTTCGGCTTTCATGCCGGGCGAAACACGCGGGGTATATACCCACATCGCCTCGCACTTAGAAAGCAGCACGCGACCCATGAACATGGCAAGCTCGCGATCCCACGGATCGGTATCATCCATAAACTGCGGAAACAGCAGGTGAGGTGCGAGTGGGATACGCCGGCAGCGCACCGCATAAGCCGAAAGATCCCGTGCCAACTCCACATTCATCTGCACGTCCCCGGAGTAAGGTGAGCAGATATAGGTCAAGGGACGGTGGCCGAATTCGGATATTTCCAGAGCCCGCAGCGCCCTATATGCAGTCGGGTCTGCGTAGCCTTTGGAGTTACGCCACGGTGTTAGATCACTGATTAGTGGTCGGTCATTTTGGAGTGTGTTCATTTGGTTTCACCTGCTTGTCGTTCGATGACCGGCAGGATGTGGCAGCGGTTTTTCAACAGGTCATAGATGAACAGGCGGCCTTTCTGCGTCCAATACGTGTGCATCACCGTCTTGCCGCTTTCCAGCAGGTGGGTTTTGGATTGGGTGTAGCCACATTTCGCATACTCGGCGTACAGGTACCAGATGCCTGACTGTTTGAACTGGATATGTTCATCAGCTAACAGTCGGTTGAGTTTCTTCGCACTCAGCCCGTAGTCCTTGGCGATAGCAGTAATCGGCATCAACGACGGCGATTGCAGCACGATATCGTAGTAGGAGAGCTTCGGTGCTGCCTCGAGCAACGCCTGCTCAGCAGCAAGACGCTTGACACGCTCGGCACGTAGACGCGTGAGCGCTTGTTCGAGCAGCTCATCATTGTCGAGTAGTTCATCAATCGCGTACAAACCGGTCCGACGAATCGATGGAAGCACCTCATCAAACACCCATCTCTCGAAACGTTCCGCGCCCGGCAGGTGACTTGAGACAATCAGGCGATAAACATCCCCTTCAGTGATGAAACGAATCTGTTGAATCCCACCTGACGTTTCAAGGGGGTAACGAAATGGAACCCCCTTGCAATGATCTTGCACTGCCTTATTCAGATTTGTATATCCCAAAGCGCTCGCGACGTCACGGCCGCAGAACATGATGGTTCCATCGTTAGTGATGGTGCGGATTTGGCCGAATTGGCTGTTGGTGAACACTTGTAGTGTGGAGCCGGTCAATAGCTCTCCTTCCCATAGTTTGTAGGTGAGAGCCATGAGCTGACCCTCTACAAGGAGGGCTTCGAGAAGAGTGAAATATAAACGTGACTTTGAAAATAGGCAGGCAAAACCTGATAGGACAGGCGAGAAATTTGCTTGGCTGTTAACGGGATATGGGTTATGATTGATGCATCAAGACCGGTTCCGCCCGCGAGGGTCCAGGGCCGGTCCTCATCATTTCTAGGCTCAAGGGAGGTGCCGACGTGAGCCCGCAGCAGAGCCGACAAGTGCAGAGCGCTACCGAGAGCGGTAAGGCGTTCAAGACGCACGGCGAGCAGATCAACTTGTTACGCTCTCGCGGGATGGTGATTGAGTCCGATCAGTTGGCACGGAATCTGTTGGAACGAGTGAATTATTATCGGCTTTCCGGGCATTGGTACTCGTGGCGTGAGATAGGGGCAGATGGCGTGCGCCGTGATGTGTTTATTCCTGGCACAACTCTTGCTGATATTGATGCTGTGTATTGATTGGAGAAAGCATATGGAATTAACAAAAGCAGAGATTAAATTACTAAGAAAAGCTTATAGCGTTATGGCTGACACGCACAGAAAATATCACCCGGAGTCCGAAAAAGACATATCTGAGTTTGAAAACAAATTCGAACCAATTCCGTCAGAATATCGATATTTACTCAAGGAATTTGGTGGCTGCCATTTTGTTGATCCATGGATTTTCACTTTAGAGGAATTAGGCTGTGAATACCCTGCTTTTATTGCAAACTATAGCGACGACGAAGAAAGCAACATATCAAATAATACTGTTTTTCCTATTGGCGGTTTAGGTGATGGAAGTTTAGTTTGTATTTTAAAGGAAACAGACAAAATTGTTGTTTTGCCACATGATGTATATGTGACATCGGTTGATGATTTAGAAATTATTGCAGAAAGTTTTAAGGAGTTAGTTTTTGGTTTAGCGGAACAGGGTATTGAGCTTGACGATCAAATTAAATAGCCAATAATGGATATTCGTGAAGTTCATATTGATATAATGTGTACTTGCTAACTTCCAGTTTATCGGGCAGATAACGCCTAATCAATAACAGAATACACCTTGAGAACCGAGAAAAGATGTTACGTCAGAAGTTATCCAAAGAGGAACGATTTAGACCTATAAAACTGGGCTGAAATGAAGATGATGCTGCTGTGCTTGGGACAGAGATAGAATTATTGCCAGATAAAATAAATGCACTTTGGGGATAGATTCTTTTGTTAGTCATATGACGAACAGTACATAAGCCTTGAGGTTTAAGGAGACAGAATGGTGTATTGTGATTTCAGTAATAATTTATATAAATATTTGGATATTTATCATAACGGGTTAAAAAAACTTGCAAACAAAGAAATGCAAGCAATCGTTGGTCATCTAAGAGAAATGTCAGACGAAAATCAAGATGAAATATTAACACAATTTCTTTCGGATTATTGTGATAGTGATGTATGGGATACTTTGAAAGACCGGGGAAATGCAGACATTCCATACGAATTAAAAGAGTATATCCTAATGTGGATTACACCACGTTGCGAAGAGAAGAAAATGCCGGAATGCAGATGGTATTATGAGTTGTTCAGAAATCATAAGCAGGGATATCAAGCGGCAGTAAAATACCTTGAGATTGCTTATTCAAATATGAAGTGTGACCAGAAAACAATTGATTTGCTGTTTGATTCATACTTGGATATTTTAGGTTGGGGGGCACATCATTTTCCAGATGGATGCATAATTGAAGATAATACAATAGTTGATTGTTTTCAAAAATGTGAGGATATATTAAAAGAAAAAACGGTTAGTGAGAGATTGATAAATCAACTGAACTATTATAGAATACTGTACGAATGCTATGATAGATATGTAGATGATGGAAAAAAAAGAAAATATGAAGATTATCTAAATGACGCTAATATACATTTTTTGTATAGCAGAGCATTTTACTATGAGAAATAAACTAAGTCATAGAGGTGAAACTCTCAGTAATCTGGTGCGTTTTCTGAGAGACGAAATAATGAGTGGAATCGACAAGGGATTTCTATTTGGGATTTTAACCGAAGTTTTGCGGGGGAATAAACGCCCAACTTTCAGTTTGTCGAGGTAATACTTTTTAACGATAACCTTAAGCTATCGTTAAAAAGTTCATGGATATGTTCCTACATACGAACGTAGCTACTTGACATACTTAGTGTTCACTTGTTTCATGTGGAAATATGAGCAGTGGCTGAAGCGGTATCGTAAAGAATTAACGGGGTCGCGAGAAGATTTCGTGATGCACCATAACCAGAAATATGGTGGCCAGTTGCCGATTTGGGCAGCGGTAGAAGTGATGGACTGGGGCTCACTGTCATACTTGTTTCAGTTAGCGCCAATGCCGGTGCGCGAGACTATTGCTGGTCGGGTGGGTTTGAACGGGGCACAGTTTGGTTCCTGGCTGAAAAGTCTCAATATTTTGCGTAACTATTCGGCTCACCATGCGCGTATGTTTAACAGGGTTTATGCTCTCAAGCCGCGCCTACCGAAGATTGGGGCACATCCTGAATTGGATGCTGTAGCTTCGGTGATGAACCGTCTGTTTGGTCAGCTCACAATTGTCCAATACTTGCTTGTAAAGCTTAATATCGGTGACCCGGCTCTGCTTTCTAGTGTGATAGCTAGTTACCCAATTCTTGAGCCACTACCACCGAGCCATCTCGGTATTCCAGAAAACTGGCAGCAGAACCCGCTCTGGAGTATCAACTAATCCTTCTGATAGAAGCCGCATTCGTACCCGGCTGCATCAATCGGTAAACCCTTAGCCCATTGGGGTAGCTCGTTCATGAGGGTGCATATGTCAGCAACGGTGGTGCCGGAATTGATGGGTTCGTCGATGACGACTTCGTCGTGAATATGCATCACGATCCGGTGACCGGCATTCTCAATGCGGGTGATGGCTTCGGCGAGGAGGTCTCTGGCGGTGGCTTGAATGATGTTCTCGACCAGTTTTCCACCGTAAGTCTCTAGTTTCTGCCACTTGCGAGCCACTCCCTGACCCCAATAAGTAATCGAGGTGCCTCCGAAACGATTCACGCCAATACCTGGCTTCACATATGCCAAACGCCGACCGCTTGGCAGAGTGATGAAGAGCATCCCAGATTTCTTCTCGAAACCCAGGTTGCGCAGCGTGAGCGGTCTGCTGGTGCTAATTGCTCTGGTAGCGGCATTATCGACCTCGTGCCACAGCTGCACAATATTAGGGTTGGCTTGCCGCCAAGCGTCCACGATGGGCTGTAACTCGTCCTCGCTTAGTCCCATCTTCAAAGCGCCCATGGCTTTGAGCGCACCTACAGAGCCGTTGTAGCCACAAGCAAGAACAGCGATTTTTCCTTTCTGCCGAAGCTCACTGTTGACTCCGTGCTTTTCCACAGGCACACCAAACATCGTCGAAGCGGTCGCGCAATAAAGATCCTCACCGTTCTTGAACGCGGCAAGCGTGGTTTCCTCACCAGCAAGCCACGCCAGCACCCGCGCCTCAATCGCCGAATAATCGGCGACGATGAACCGGTGACCCTTCGAGGGGATGAATGCGGTGCGAATCAACTGACTGAGAGTATCGGGCACGGAAGGATAAAGCATATCGAGTGCCTCACCGTTACCGTCATGCACCAAGCCACGTGCTTGGGTAAGGTCGGGCAGATAGTTCCGAGGTAGGTTTTGCACCTGCACAAGACGGCCTGCCCACCGCCCTGTACGGTTAGCCCCATAAAACTGGAGCAGACCATGCGCCCTTTGGTCGATGCAGGCGGCATCCATCATCTTGCGGTATTTTGCCACGGATGAGCGCGATAACTCCTGGCGCAGTTCGAGAGCTTCTTTCACCTCGCCACTGGCATATGCCAGGGCATCATCGACTGATTCTTTAGCCATCGACTCTATCGGGCAGCCATGCTGTTTCAGCCATTCTTGTAGCTGCAATGGTGTGGCAGGATTATCCAGACCGGTGAGTTCTTGCGCACGGGCGAGTGCTTGCGCCCGGTGTTCTTCGTCAATAGCGATAGCGTTTGCGGCCAGTGTGGTGTCGATACGGATACCGCGGTCATTAATCCGCTGATCCACTTCATACTGCTCCCAGAGGTAATCAGGTACTGGGAAGTTGGCGAGCTTGCTCCTAATCTGGGTTTCTACCTCCACGTCGCGGGCATTGTAGGTCTTAAAGAGCCTCCAGCCATCCGGGTCGCTGCCGGGCAGACGCTGATGGCTGTTGTCATCCGGTACGCAGAAGTGCTTGATGAGATCTTTACCTTCATCCATCTTTTGAGCATCGAGATTCAGCACTTTGCCGACATCTTTAAGAGAAAGTGGCAGGCCAAGGGTTGCCGCCCACACCATGGAGCACCGCCAACCAGCTGGATCAAGTCGTCGTCCGAGGTAGGCGCTGAGGCAGGTGCGTTCAAAAGCGGCGTTGTAAGCCCACTTAACCACGGCAGGGTCATCAAGTGCTCTAAGAATCTTTGCGGGGAGTTGCTCTCCAGATGCTAGATCCACTGTGCGCACCGTGCAACTGTCGATCGCGTAGGAGAAAAGGAGAATCTTGAAGTCAGGGTGGTTACAGTATTTGTAGACTCCGGCTTTGGTGAGGTTGATTGGCGAGTAAGTTTCGATGTCGATACTTAAGGTGCGCATAAGGTTCCTTAACGAGTGAGTGGGGCGGAGCCAACCGACTTGACTCCGCCCCTTGAGTGGATTGGTTTGCTTTAGGCGAGGAAGTCTTCGTCTGCATCCCAGGTATCGAACTCGGAGGATGCGCTCACGTGCCCGCCGAGTGGCTCACCATCACGGGTCTTTTGAATATTGCCAAGACCGCAGGCCACGCCACGATTACCGTTGGTGTTGAAAGCGTAGAAATTGATGGAAACTCGCCCGTAACAGCCAGAATAAACTTCGGAGCGATCAAGGATTGGGTTTACGTCTTGATCCACGATCTGCGGAGCATTAATACTGTTGGCATTCACGAAATAATGTCCGGCATAAGCGTCATCGTCACGCTCAGTATCTCCATCACGTAGCGGCAGCTTCAAAGATGCGCGTGGCGGGATCTTCCCACCGAACTTCCCAATACCCTCGGTGATTGCTGCCTCGATAGCAGCATTAATCGCATCGATAGTTACAGCATCATCTTTAGGAATAAGAAGCGATACCGAGTACTTCGGCTTGCCGCCGTTAATAGATTTTGCTTCCCACACGTTTGCGTAGCTCAAACGTGTTTCGCCGGTAATAACCTTGGTCGGATTATTCTTCTTATTCTTGGTGTTCACGCGGTTCGACATTTTCGTTACCTTCTTTCTTTTCGTTATTTGTCGATGTTTGTGAAATCGTCAGCCGCCGTGCTGATCTGCAGCTCGGGGCGTTTGTCAGTGACGGGAACCAGGGTGGGTTTGCCCTCGGGCTTGACCACCAGATCCCCGAGAATCTCAGAGAACTGTTTCTTTCCCATGAGCTTTTCCATCGCGGTAATAGTGAGCAGTGATCGTTTATAGATATCGCGGTAGCCTGCAGCTTTCGCAGCCTCAGCCACCGCAGTCTCATCGGTGTATTTGCGGATCGAGCGACCAGCAACCAACTTGAAACCCTCGTACCGCTCACCGCTTAGGGCTTGACTGAGGGCATAGTCCTGCACATCTGACGCCCACCGCGTGAGTTCTGGTATTTGCGCCAACACATCAGCCACCTCAGCTGGGCTGAGTTCTGCTGGCGGTGCGAACTCGAATTTAGCCAGCTCAAGGTTCGCTTCAGCCCTGGCTCTACAGGTGGAGGCGATACGGCAGAACTGACACCAGGTACCGGCGCAGAACTCGCCCTCACCGTTAGCTGCTAGTTCGGCGGCAGGCTTGAGCGTCTGCTCGGCCCACTTGTTCAGCTCAGTGACGCTAATCGTCCAAGTGGATACGTTTTCGCGCCGTGGCTGAAAAACCGTTAATGCCACCTGCTCAATGTCATAAAGAGCGTCGAACAAGGCAAGTGCACCGAGCGAGTAGAGCATCATTTGCGGGTTCCACTCAGCTTCTACCAGCACGCCCAAGCCATATTTCAAATCGATAACGTGCAGTGTGCCGTCTGCGACGATGAGGCAGTCGCCTGTGCCGAAGCCACCAGGCACGACATGGCTGAAGTCGAGGCGTTGTTCGATGTAGATGACAGCTCCTGGCGTTGTCTGTTTTGCTTGCTCGTATTGTTCGAGCACGTAAGCCACGTAATCGTCGGTGTGGGTATTCATCTCGTCATCTTCGTATTTGGAGACGGGGCGTTTAGATTGCTGCTTGAGTGCTCGGCGCAACTTATGCTCTGCCAACGCGTGAGCCGCCGTACCTTGCAGTGCAGCTTCACTTGGAGCCTCTGTCACTCCTGCGGTGAGTTTCGCGGATGGGGGACAGTGCAACCAACGATGCGCCGACGAGGCGCTCAAGAGTGCGTGTTTTTGCGGTGGCATCACGCACCACCAGCCTCAGCCTTGGCGGCAGCGAGCACCGCGTTGGCTTGCTCCACCGTCAACTGTGAAAGCTTCGTATGCTCAAACGAGCGAATCTTGGCTTTGATGAAGTCATTCAAACCCGAGCGTGCATAATCCGCCAACACGCCGCGCACTTCCTCCAGCGGCAGCAGCTTGACCTGCGGCTGAGATTCGCTGACAGGTTCTGGTTTTTGATTCTCGACGGTTTCGGGTTCATCGGGCTCGTCCGTGAGCATATAGTCCGCTTCGATACCTGATTCCATCCAATGCAGCAGGTCGTTCTCGGTTGCTTCTATTTCGGCTTGCAGGCTTTTCAAATCTTGGCGAAGATTGGCGAAAATTTGACGCATATTGGCTACATGGTTCACTGGAGTCATCACGCCACCTCATCTGCCTGATCAGGACCAAATACGGCCTTCATGAACGACTCGAAATCCTCATCCGCAAACGAACCACGCCGCTTGTGAGAAGACGTTGCTTGGTCGTTGTCGATGATTTCGATGGATTGCACATCCCGCCCCGGCAGTAACACTGCACACCGCCTACTCTGACCCGTGAGCTTGCGCAGCACCCTTCTTGACAGGCGGCGCATACCCACCGATGCCACAGCATCCGGGTCAGAATGCTTACTGACTTTCACACGTAGTTTCCGGTTCATCACCGGCTCCTTCCTGAAAGAACCCTCCCAGTGAGACCCACTGCCTTCACGCTGTGTTCCTTCACTAGGAGGGCTTCCAGGGAGCCGAAATATAAATCAGAAATCAAGACCAATTTCGGCGGCAATCTTCGCCCGCGCAGATTTCAACAATTGCGAGGCACGAGGTTGAGTAATTCCAAGCTCAGCCGCCACCACAGTCAAAGGCACCTGATTCAAACGATTCTGGATAACGATGAAACGCTCACGCTCATCCAATCCAGCCAAAGCACTCTCTACCGTCAACCGTGTGTCCACGTCATCAAACGGATCATCGAACGCTTTCATGTGACCATACTGGTCGACCAACTCATCAAAAATATTGCCGCCACCAGCCAAAGGAGCACGCCAACACGAATCCGTATTGCGCACCCACTGCTTCGCCTGGTTATACTCCGGCTTATTAATCTCCTCCCGGACAATCTCCTCAATAGAACGCCGTTGCACCAATTCAAGGCTTTGCGCCATATCGCGGCGCTGACGATAATCAGCCTCAATCATCGAGACCACCTCGCCATCACTCACCTCAACCTCCACATACTCTGCAGGTTTCTTCACATCGAACTTTTGCTTTTCGTAACGGATTTGTACTTTCATTTGTGGATTTCCCTTCCGGGAGATCCACGGAGCGATATTCAGTTATGAGGTCGACCTGCAAGAACAAACCCAGCAACAAGCCATCGCCTATGAAGGTAATGGCCAGTGCTGGCTGCTCCGCAGATCTCCCGACTTATTGCTTGTCGCTATTTGTCGGTCGTGAGGTTGCCACGCACCGATTGCGCGCTGGCTCGTGGTGACCTCACTAATAGATGTGTGCGGGATGCTTGAGAACGTCGCCTTCTAATCGTCTATTCATGCGTATGTGAAGTTTCTCTTCACACATCGCAGGTTGATTCGATATAATGAAAGGCGACTATCTCGTCATTCCGCCACAACGAATCCCATCGCTGGGCTTCACGAAAAGGTTAAATAATGGGCTTTCGCAAGCTTTGAGAAACGTTGAGGCAAAACTTTGAGAGTTTTTGAGAAAACTTCGTTAGGAGGTGAACAGTGCAGTTCCACCAGTGGGCTAAATCAGTACGCCCTGTTGTTCCTGGCAACCTCCATGGGCCTAGTTATGCGCGTGAACTGATCTCCATGTTTACTACTGTCAATGAGGGGGAATGGAATACGCGAAACGACCCCACAAGCACGGCCTCAATATCCGATGATGTACTTACCTCGCTTATGTCACGCGACGCGGGATTTAGCAAAGGGCTAGCAAACGCAATTTATTCTCGCTTGAATATAGATAATCTCATTTGTCTGATTGAGGATTTAGATGAGCCAGCGCAGAATCTCATCCGTCTCAATTTTGAGAGTTTTGGAGTAAGGATTCGCTTAACGCACGTGGCTGAAGATGCCTGTCTAATTCTGCTGGACATTCTCGAGCGGCTCGCAAAAATAAAAAAGCCTGATTTGCAAGCACGGATTCGTATTCGCCAACTAGCTGCGAAGGCTAGGTATCGAGAAGAACTTCTTGTCTTATCGGATGGTTGTCTGCAGTGCGGAAAAACCCTCAATATCGAATCGCACGATAAATCCAAGGCCTCCTACGTGATTGTGCTTCTCGACGAAGGCATTGAAGAACCTTTACGCGATGATTTCGCAGTGTTATGCACCGAGCATGGCGAAAAATACCAGCTGGCTCACACGAAAAAAGAAGAACAACAGCTACGAGCTAACCTTGCACGTCTTCTTGCTAAACATCGCCTTGCCGACAATGTCGTGCCTTTGGGGCTTGAACCAGAAATCAGCCTGCTGTTGGACGCGGTTTCCAACATTCCTTATGAGCAACGCATACTAGATCCCAAATTCAAGGCAGTCGACCTTGAGCAGAAAATTCACGATGCTGATCTGCTTTCCCAAGCAACTGATGCTGTATCCGTCTACAAGCCTTTTATCGTCACTCAGCTGAAATCTAAAGAAGCGAGAGAACAGCTCAAGTTCACTCGACTGTGCAATCAAGTTCAAGGGGCGTGGCTGACCTTCGAAAGCTCGGGGTTGGATCAGCCCGGGCAGTTCAGGCAACTATGCGATTGGATGAACAATCACACGGGAAGCGGCATTTATGTGTGTGGCATTCTCATCAGCTACTTCATCCATATTTGTGAGGTATTCCGCCCAGATGTAGACGTGGAGGCAGACTATGCGATTGCCTAACAAGCTCTACACTTTCGACGAATCAACCCTCGCCAACTTTCCGCGAATCCTGAATCACTTAGATAATCCGATGCGCCTCATTGATTTACATTTTGATCTAGTGAAACAGGTAGGCGGGACGGGTGAACTTATAGAAGCACTCACTCTACTGCTCGCATTGAGAAAAATAACGATTGATGTTGAAAACGGGGTGATTGCGCTTGCTGATTAACGTATGGTCTGACAGATTCAACGACGCGGGCGAGCCTCGCCCGCCCATAGTTTTTCACCCTGGTCTGAACGTCGTCGAGGGAGGAGCTGAAGCCGAGAACTCTATCGGCAAATCTACCTTGCTCTCCATAGTGGATTACGCTTTCGGTGGTGCAGATTTCGCAAAATCTGACGTCATTACCGATCCTGATGCTGTCGGCCACCACACTATTTGCTTCACCTTCCGTTTCGGAGAACAAGACAGGTATTTCTCCCGCGATACCTCACGCCCAGGTTTCGTTCAAGAATACTTTGATCCTGAATGGAAAGAACGAAAAGAAGAATGGCAGATAGACGATTATCGAGTATTTCTTGCTGAACAATACGGTCTAGACATTCCCGATTCGACTCTTCGAGAATTAATAGGCCGGTTCGTTCGAATCGATACCGAGCAACTTGCCATGTTGAAAAAGCCGCTTAAAGCCGCTCCTGCACAACCCGATGAACAGGGTGTGTTTGCGCTGGAGAAACTCTTCGGCGTGTACGGAAAGCTCAAACAACTCGAGGAAGACCTCAAAGCAGCCAACCTCAGTTACTCTTCGCTTGAAGGGATGGCTAAAACAGGGCTTAGTCAATACGTGAAAATACGAAATAAGAAAGAACGCGACCAAGCCGAGCGAGAACTAACGCAAGCACGGATTGCGTTTCAACAACTGCGAGTGACAGCAGACCTCGATCTTTTCCAGGCAGCAGAGCAAGCGAAAAGCGAAGAGCAACACATGAAGACTCAGTTGCGCTCGCTGCAGAGCAAACGTTCTGTTCTTAAAGGAAAATTATCGATAGTTGAAGCAACGCTATCGGGAGAATCAAGGCTCGCAACCGATGACCTTGAAGAGTTCTATAACTTCTTCCCGAACGTAAACAAAGAGAAACTCGAAACTATCGAGTACTATCACCGAGCTCTCGTCGGCGTCTATGAAGACCAGCTTAACGAACAGGCAGAAAAATATCGTCGCGTAATTGCTGTGTTGGACAACGAGATTAACCAACGGCTACGAGAAATTCACCAGCTCAAACAATCAGTTGAGCTCGATGATAAAACCTACGAAGAAAACGGTGAGCTAGCAGCCACCATTAAACGTCTTGAAGCTCAAATCGACGCCTATGACAAAATGCGCGAATTCGACAAGCTGCGCAAAGAAACAAACAAAGCTCTCAAAGAACAACGACCGCGCATTCTCGGCGATATCGAGCACAACATCAACCGGCTCACCAAAGAATTCGTTCAAGCCCTCTATCCGAATAAAAAGCGTAAACCGCCACTATTTAGCTTCAAAGAATCACGCGGTAAAGCGGGGTATACCTTTTCATCTCAAGGAGACAACGGGGCCGGTTCGCAATCCAAGAACCTGATTTCATTTGATTTAGCTATCCTAGAATTAACCAAGTTGCCCATCCTGATCCACGACTCCGTGCTCATCAAACAACTCGCATATTTCCCTGTTGGTAACCTGCTCACACTCTATGAACGAGTAGCGGAACTTACCTCCGAGGATGGCCACCCTAAACAAATATTCTTCTCATTCGATGCCACCCCGAAATATCGGGCGGAAGCAGAAGAAATCGTTAACAGGTCAAGAGTCATCAAACTAGGTGAAAACGAGCACGCACTCTATGGATTTACCTGGAACGAAGAGAAAGACGAAACCGATGAGGAGAACAAATAATGCGACTGTCCTATAACAAACTATGGAAACTTCTCATCGACAAAGGATGGACGAAAGAACAACTGCGCACAGCAGCAGGTTTCAGCCCAGCCACCCTTGCCAAACTAGGTAGAGGAGACAACATCCAAACCAACATTATCGTGCGCATCTGCGAAACTCTTGCCTGCCAGCCGGCAGACATTATGGAAATCAAAGGAGACAACTAATGAGCGACAACTTCTCCTTCCTAGAAAAAGATTTTCCTTCTTTCCATTTTTAGGCAAATAAAAAACAGTAAACCTTTTTTGATTTACTGCTTTCGTGTTAGCTTTTATTGACTTGTTAGTTTAGCAAGCCAAAAATATCCTACCTGCAATACTCTTTTATCTTATCTGCATATTCAGTCGAAAGATTCTTTGAATAAATTTTTTCATTTTTTGAATTTCTGACTTCTTTCCAAAGAATAGAGGCTACTTTTAATTTGTTCGAATATTTGCAACTATTTTTGTCTGCACAGAAATCCGTTAAAAATTGGTTCCATTGACAAACTGAATTATCATACTTCGCATAATTTGATTTTCCATAATAAACTTTTAGCATATCTTGAATTGTAAAACTCAAATCATTTTCTCTTTTTACTTTTCTCCAAGCAGTAGCCATATCAGCAGTAAATTTAAATGGCGAAACATCTGTTAAAATTGAGAAATACTCTCTGAAATGTATGTTAAAGGAGAACCCGCATTCAAGTAATGGAGTATCTAAGGTAATAGTTTCTACTTGTTTCTTTTCATTTTTTATTGATGACTTTTTAATCAAATCACCCTTAAAGTACTGCTCAATAATATAATTGAGTTCCTGTTTTGTACCTCTGTATTCTAATCCTAATGACTTGCATATCCGTGAAAGTTCTTCACGATACCAATAGTATTTATTAAACTCATCAAACGATGTAATTTTGTCAAACTCAGGTCTACTTTCTATCAATATTCTATCTCCTAAAACCAATTTGCTTTTTCATCTCTAAATAATGGTGTTTCACTCTCTTTGTAAGGATTGTAGTTGTTACAATTGCAACCAAACTCTTTCAATGCTTTTATCTTATTATCGGCTGTCCAAACAATCAAAGAGATACCGTCAAATTCTTCAACTTTCCCCTCATTCATTTTATTTTTGAAGTGCCATTCTACAATAGTTTGATTATCCTTATGAAAAAATTGCTTTATATCCCACGCAAGAACTTTTCCTCTTGTATTCCACTCATTAAACCAGTGCTTTACTGTTTGCCGATTTTCATACTTAGGACACCAACTCTCAATATAAATCACATCATCTGAAAAAATATCATCTATTCCTAAGTCTTTTTGTGTAAGCCACATATCAAACCATAAACGAATGATTTTCTCTCTTTCATTCATGAATTTAAACACCTCCAAAATCAAATACTTATTTAATATTATACCATTTTTTCACTCAATTTTATAGGTCTAATTCGTTCCTCTTGGAATCGTAAATAAGCATGTAGACAATAAGGAAGATGGGGATTATGTAGAGCTGGTAATTGAATAGTGTATTAAAATAATTACGATATAATTTCACGGGTTCTGATAATAAATGTACAGATGATGATTGGGTTTGGTGTGCGGGCGAAGTAGTAAGAGCTGTCGACTTTATTCGTCCAAGCAAACAAGCTGGAGCTGACTGGGAGTCTCTACAGATTAAAAACCGCGACAATTCAGAAAACTCGTCCAGTTCAGCTATCCGTAATGGCACCGACATCAAAAAGTGGTACAGAACAGTGTCTAAAACGGGCAGTACGAGGTGGGAAAAATTCCCAGTTGGCGCAGATGGCGAAAAGCTTGATGAAGTGGAGTTTCAGAACTTTGTGAAAAAGTACCTGATGAGCTTGCGCTAAATCTATTGGTGGTCGTATAACGGCTCAGCACGCTTGCCATTTCGGAAGCGACATTTTCGCAAAAGCCTGACCTTTGCGCAAAACTAAGGTTTGAGCGCATTAGCACGCGCAAAGTTTTCGGCTTTTTCGGGTAACTGCTTTCAGGCGCTAAATTCGGCGCTGACACAAGGTGTAGCCGGTCAAGCCCCGAGTCCCCACCTTGGCTTGATGACAAGGGAAAACAGGCATATTTGCTTAGTCTCCACAACCCTCATATTTGTATTAATACCAGCAATCCCGTAACTAACTGCCTGCTGGTGTTGATACAATTTCGCGCTAGCAGGTTTTGTTTTGCTGTTTTGCTTCAAAATTCGTGTGTTTGCTTCAAAATCGGGGTTACGCGAAATTGCTGTGTTGAGCTGGGTTGCAAAAGAGGATTCAAGCCATTCAAGTCTCGGAATAAAAACGGCCACCTCGTCTGTCCAACAATTTAAAATTGGCAGAAGACACGAGGTGACCTATACGACTACGACTTAGCTTCGGTAAATCGCTATTTGCATAGTTCATGGTCGAGCATGACGGGCAGTTGAACCACTTGTACCCCTGCCTGATCAGCGACCGAGTTGATTATCTCCTGTTGCGCATTGGCTCGTCGTAGCAGGAACGGTGATGACGTCTCGGTTGCTGGGAGTGACTGGTTTATTACCCATGCCCACGGCTCAATACCTGCTCGCGACAGGTCGGCTGCGAGGGATTGTGCCTCGAGCATTGGCGTGGTTTCTGGCAGTGTCACGAGGATTGGCCGGGTCACTTCCGTATCTTGCAGCTGTTGGAGCGTGGTCGCGGAATCGTCACGTCCGGATTGGCGCATGAGTTCGCGGTGGTAGGACCCAGTTGCGTCCAGTAATAGCAGGGTGTGCCCGGTGGGGGCGGTGTCGAGGACGACCCACTGGTCTTGGGCCGTTGCTACGACCTCAGAAAATGCTTTGAAAACGGCCACTTCTTCCGTACATGGGGAGCGCAGGTCTTCCTCCAACTGTGCGTACCCGTCGGCATTGAGAGAAGCGCCTTTGGTGGCGAGCACTTCTTCACGGTAGCTAGCCGTCACCGCGTCAGGGTCGATAGATGACACCGTCAAACCTTTGATGCGATCTTCGAGGGAAACATCGAGGTGATTCGCAGGATCTGTTGTGGACAGATGCACTGGCTTGCCGCGCTTAGCGAGCTCCAATGCCAGCATTTGCGCCACGGTGGTTTTCCCAACCCCGCCTTTGCCCATACACAAGACGAGTTTCGGTTTCCCCTCTGCTAGCGCATCCACCAGCTGGGATAAACCAACGTGCGAATTTGAAATGGACTGCGTAAAGCCCGGCTCTAGTGCGGGACCTGCGATCGAAGTTTCATTACCGTCATCCTCGCCCAGATGTAACAGGCCGTCTACCCCCATCACCGGGGTGGCATTCAACTCGATCCGTACCGTTGGAATGCCGTTGATTGCGCTCAGCTTAGTATTTGCGGCAAGGCCATCAAGTAGTGCCTGTTCCTGGGCGTGAATAGACTCCGACAGCTGATCGGTAGCGGCGCTAGCTGGCAGGATCCCGTTGATCACCAACAGTGCGGGTTTGATTCCCATCTCAAGTAGTTCACCGGTGGAACGGTTAGCTTCTTGCAGGGTCGAGATTTGAGCCCTGGCCACCAGAACCAGTGAAGTTTGTGCCGGTTCGGACAGAGCTGCGACCGCCTCGTGGTAGGTTTGCCGGTTCTTCTCTAGCCCCGACATCGGCCCCAGACACGAGGCGTCACCCGCGCCTTTATCAATGAAACTAGACCAATCACCAGGTAAGGACAGTAACCGCAGAGTGTGTCCGGTCGGGGCGGTATCGAAAATGATGTGGTCATAGCGGCTAGTAATGTCTTCGTTGGTTAGATAGTCGACGAATCGATTAAAACTAGCGACTTCAACCGTACAGGAACCGGATAAGGTTTCTTCGGTTGTTGCTAGCACCTCGGGTGGCAGCAGGCCACGAACCGGACCCAGGATAGACTCGCGATACCGCTCCGCTTCTGCCTCCGGATCAATCTCTACCGCATCAAAACTGATAGCGCCGGGCACAAGGTCGGTTAGCTCTGCTCCGCCCGATCCGATCTCACGGCCGAATACCTGCCCAATATTCGAGGCTGGATCAGTTGATACTAGCAGCACTCGCTTACCTTCACCTGCCGCTCGGGTGGCTAAAGAGCAAGCAACCGTAGTCTTTCCGACTCCACCTTTACCGGTGAAAAACGCAAACTTGGTGCTCAGTTCAGGAAGGGACATTAGCAGCACCCACTTCCGCCACAACAACCAGACTCAACGACGGGAAAAGTCGTCTTTCCCTCTAGGGCTGCCCCCGCGAATTGACGGAGCTGATCAAGTTGCGGGTAAGAACCAGTAGCAACGATAGTGCCATCAACCACAGTAACTGGCAGGCCGTCTGTGCCAGCTACCTCAATATATGCGCGAACTGGCTCGCAAGTCGCAAAATCAGTAGGGGCAGACGCCAAATTATGCCTGGTGACGGTAATGCCCTCTTTATCCAGGGCGGTCAGCGCCGCGTTGAAATCAACGAGAGCCTGATCTACGTCGGTTCCGCATACCCCGGAAGAACAGCACAAAGCCGGTTCGTAGATATCGATTTGACGCACAGTTAACTCCTTACATTTCGATGATTGTCGAATCGACACAAACTCTATCACACGTTTCGATGGGCGTCGAAACGTGTGATAGAGTTTGTGTATGACTAGCCAACACGCTCCGAATTGTTGCCCCGCACCTGCAATCGCCGGCGAAGGTCAATGTCAGGACGTGGCAGATATTTTTGCGGCACTCAGTGATGTCACGCGGCTGCAACTGGCTCTGTTCATATACCGCTGTTCACCGAACCCGGTGTGTGCATGTTCATTTCCCGAGGTTTTTAATATCAGTCGGTCAACCATTTCACACCATCTCACCAGGCTGGTAAATGCTGGCATATTAGGCCGTGAACAGCAGGGTAAGTGGGCTTACTATTCGATCGCCCCGGATTTTGATACTCGACTCCTTGACGTTGTCGCTAAACACGTGCCTCAACAACCCACAAGTCGAAAGGGAGCCGCCGTGACCAGAATCCTTTTTGCCTGCAGGAAAAACGCTGGTCGCTCACAAATGGCAGCGGCCATTGCGCAAGAACTAGCCGGCTCTGACGTGACCATCATGAGTGCGGGCACCGAACCGGCCGAGGAAGTACACCCCGAGGTGCGCGACGCCCTCGCCGAAATCGGGTTAGAGCCGTTTGCGCAGCCAGAAAAACTAGACCCAGCGAAAGTAAAAGCAGCCGATTGGGTAATAACGATGGGGTGCGGGGAATCGTGCCCGATTTTCCCCGGCACACACTACGCGGACTGGGCCGTCGCTGATCCCTCTGGACAACCAATAGAAGCTGTACGTGAAATCCGCGATGACATCACGAAGCGGGTCAAGAACTTACTTGAACGCATTTAGTCGCATCCATCCGCAGAATTAAATAACCCTAACCCTAAAGTTGGAAAGCACCGCTTGTGGAAACTGTCTTTTCTTCCGTCCTGGTGTTCGTGTCAACATCAATCGATTACCTGGTTATCCTGACTATTTTGTTTGTCACCCAGGGCAAGAGACACATAAAATCAATCTATTTCGGGCAATATCTAGGAACAGGAATCCTGGTTGTAATCAGCCTGGTCGCAGCCTACTTCCTTAACTTCATTCCACAGGATTGGATTATCGGGCTACTGGGTCTCATCCCGATCGCGCTTGGCATTAGAGCCATTTTCGCAGACGAGGACGTTGACGAGGACGATCTCGAATCAAAACTGAGCGGGGAAGGCTCAAAAATCCTTGCCTTTACCGGCCTCACCGTCGCTATGGGTGGGGATAATCTTGGAATCTATATCCCGTATTTCACGGGGAAAACTCCGATCCAGATTCTAGTCGTCCTCATTGTGTTTATCCTGGGGATTTTATTGCTGTGTCTGCTGTCGCGACGTCTGGCATCCGTTCCGGCCATTGGGGAAACCGTGGAAAAATACGAGAAAATCATCGTACCGATCGTATTTATCGGCCTCGGACTGTATATTCTGCTCGAAAATGGCACCTTCACATACCTGTGGAGTTTTATCGCTCCATAAGAATCGATAGATCACAAATCTGCGCCAATGAAGGTAGGTAGCTGTTTGGTAAAAGCAGGTCTGCGCTTGCCATCTCTGCGGATCGTCTGGGATGGAATCCTGAATAACTCGCTTCACTAGTCGCCGACGCCTCAGTCAAGCCTCGGCACTTCTCAGCCTGACCAGAAAATGCTCAGGTGAAAGAGTAAGCGAGAAATCGCACTTGGCGCTTAGCATTTGCGCACACTACCCCCGATTTTGCACACACCTCGGCTGCTTTGCGCACACCTGAAGTCGTGTATCAAAATGAACGTGTAAGTAACAAATTGAGGTTCTGACCCCTGGGTCAGAACCTCAATTTATTTGACGCTGCGGATTCGAACCCAGTTGGGCTTCGCCGGAAATAGAAAACGCGTGATCGTGCGCGTAGCGCTGTCGATCACGAAACAGTGCGTCGCCGGAATGCGGCGGCGCTCGTTGCCGACTGTAGTGGCTGCGTGCGGGGCGGGATAGTGCGGCGCTGGAATGCGGTGGCGCTCGTTGTTGACTGTGATGGGTGTAAGCAGAGCGGTTTATTGACCTGGTGTTTTTGACCTGGGTATAGACGCGCCTCTACAAATATGAAACAATGCGCTTGTACTGTTCCTGGCGTTTTGGGTTCGTTGGGGACGTTTTTAGCTTAATTGTGATGAGGAGATGATGGTGATGTCTACTGTGTGGCGCCGTTCGATTGGGGGGGTCGGCTGTTTTAGTTGGGTTGGTGATGGCGTTCCAGTTCACGGGCTCCGCCTATGCCGCCGATGTAGCTATCGACGCTACTAACTTCCCAGACGCTAACTTCCGTAACTACGTATCTACCGAGCTTGACACTAATAGTGATGGCATCTTGCAGCAGTCTGAAGCAAACGCCGCCACTGAAATCAATGTTACTAACAGGTCAATCACGAGCTTGAAAGGTGTGGAGCACTTCACCAAGCTAACGACCCTTAACGCCAGCAATGAGTATAACGGCAACAATAACCGGTTGGCAGCTGTTGATTTGTCGCACAACACTAACCTGACAGAGCTTGATTTATCCTATAATGATCGGTTGACAGCTGTTGATTTGAAGGCCAACACTAACCTGACAAAGCTTAATTTAGCCTCTAATAAGTTTGCAGCTGTTGATCTGTCGGCCAACACTAACCTGGATTTTCTTGATTTAAGCCGTAATCAGTTGACAGCTGTTGATTTATCCGCCAATACCCATCTGGGTCGTGATTGTCACTTTGATCAGAGTCGGGCGGTGCGTCTTCCTCGGTCATCTCGTCTGGTGCCTGTGAACCAGTTGTCGGCTGAATTTGATGCAGGTAAGGTGCGCAACCTAAAAGGCGCTACTATCGTTGATGGCCGGTTGAAGGTTGACGAGGGCGCCTCTAAGGTAACCTATGATTACGACACTGACAACGGTAGGTATCGGTTAATGCCGGTTACCTTGCAGGTGATGGTTGCCCAGGTTTATTCGGTGAGTTTTGATATGGGTGGTCACGGCAGCCAGGTTGCTGCCCAAAGTGTATTTGAGGGCGAGCTGGCTAGCGCTCCAGCGGCTCCCACTGCTGAGGGCTGGGAGTTTAAGGGCTGGTACACGGATAACACCTTTGCCACCGCCTTTGATTTCACGAAACCTATCAATGCTGATGTAACCGTGTATGCGAAATGGGAAAAGGCTGGTGGCGAGCCCACCACGCAGCCTACCGCAGAGCCTAGTGGCCAGCCCACCACGCAGCCTACTGTGGTGAAGGTGAAGAAGGTGCCTAAGACTGGTGGCGAGTCTTCGTTCGGGTTTGCTGGTGTGGGAGCTGTCGTGGCGGCGGGTGTCGCTGCTGGGTGGCTGTTTCGTCGTCGTAATGCCTAAGGCTTATTAAGCCCTTTTTGGCCTGCCACTTATTCCGAGTTGCAGGCCAACTTTTTCGGAGGCGCTAGCCCAAAGATTTGGGGGTTAATTGCCAAATCGACGCAACTCGAACTACCTGTATCACCTACGACCTACGCCGCCAATGCCACGAGCAACAGATAATCTCGCGTAAGGACGAGTTCGACACGTGCCCCCTGGTCTCCACGGATATCTTTTTATTTATTGTTGCTATCATTATCTCGATAGCTACAGGGGAATACTGGTTTGAACCCAGAACTGTCGCGCAACGGTGAAGTCGCTTAGCGAACAAGTCCGAATGCCTGAGCTATCTAATATTTTTGTGGGTCGCGCAAGACGGCACGAGCAGAAAGAAGATTTGTGAGCGATGTAGCCACCGCAAAGACACTTGAGCTTTACGGCAAGACGAGGCGCCGACAAAGGCTGATTCTCTTCGCTTTGCTGGCGGCAGTCCTCGCTTTGCCACTGGTTACGATCTCTATTGGCCCGGCCGCCGTGTCCGTCGGCGACATCATCGGCGTCATCAAAAGTCATATCCCCGGTCTGGACGTCGACATCACGTGGAGCCAGAACGTCGACGCGATCGTCTGGAAAACCCGTCTACCCCGGATCATATGTGGCCTAGCCATCGGGGCAATTCTGGGGATCGCAGGTGCCGTAATGCAGGCTGTAGTGCGCAACCCGCTGGCCGAACCATACGTATTAGGTGTCAGCTCGGGCGCGTCAACGGGCGCTGCTGCAATGATAATTCTGTTCGGGTCTATCGCTTCTTGGGCGGTTGGCTTGGCCGCATTCGCGGGCGCGCTGGCGGCGACGCTATTTCTGCTTCTGGTGACGGGCAATTCCGGATCGTCGCTGCGATTGATTCTCGCCGGTCTAGCGGCAAATTTTGGCTTCCATGCTCTAACCAACTTCATCATCTTCTCTTCGGGCACCCCGGAGGCAACTCAAGCCGTCATGTTCTGGATGCTTGGCTCGCTGGCTCACGCAAACTGGGCACAGGCTGTTCCACTGATAATCACCGCAGTGATCTTTGCGGTTGGCATCGCACTTATCGGCCCAGTTCTCGATGCCCTGTCCAGTGGAGATCGCACGGCCCAATCGGTTGGCATCGAGCCAACCAAGGCGAGGCTGGCGATCCTGATTCCCGTCTCTGCCGTAATCGGCATCGCTGTTGCGTCATCGGGCACAATAGGTTTTGTCGGCCTAATTATTCCGCACGTAATGCGCTCGATCGTCGGCTCTTCGCACAGAGTTTTGACGCTTGGTTGCGCCCTGGCGGGAGCATTCTTCTTAGTTATCGCCGACACGTTCGCGCGGATAGTCTTCGCCCCGATTGAGATGCCGATCGGGGTAATCACCGGCATGGTTGGCGTTCCATTCATCGTCTTGCTGGTTAGGCGAATGAAGTAACCAGCGGAAACAAAAAGAAAAGGAGTAAACGAATGAAAAAGTTAGTTTGTGCACTAGCGGCGCTGGCTCTAGCTGTCCCGCTAGCTTCTTGTGGGCAGTCCGCTGCAGACAAGAAGGCCGCAGAGAGTTCGTCAGCACCCGGCAAAATCCAGGTTAAAAGCTGCGACGAAACCCTGACGTTTGACAAGGCCCCCGAGCGCGTCCTGGTTCTTTCCGACACCGACGTATCGATTTTGGACGACCTGGACTTGTTGGACAAGATTGTTGCCCGCGCTGGCGAGCTGAAGATCAAGGATGTTAAGCCACAACTGCAGGCCAAGTTGGAGAAGATCAAGCAGATCGAGGCCGGCGACACCGGCTCCGGCGGTGCGGCCGTCTCCACGGAGTCGGTGCTTGACCTGAACGCCGACCTGGTCATCGGCTTCGACAAAGGCGCCGACCGCAAGGCCCTGGCCGCTGCCGGGGTTCCGCTATACTCGCCCGACGCTTACTGCCCTAACTACAACGTTAAGAAAGCTAGCTTCGACCTGGTGAACGACGAAGTAGACAAAATCGCCACCATGTTTGGAGTCGAAGATAAGGCCAAAGAGGTCAAGGAACAGGTGAATAGCAAAGTTGAGAAGCTGAAGGGTGACTCGCCTGCTGCCGGCCAGACCGCCGTTGCTCTATACATAACGCCTGGCTCGAAAACCTTCAAAGCGTACAACGCTTCTTCCATGGTTGAGCCGATCTTCGAGGCAAATGGCCTGAAGAACGTTTACGCCGATGGCCCCAAGCGTGTCTTCGAGATTTCGATGGAAGACCTGCTTGCTAAGGATCCGGACTGGGTTGTCCTGCTCAGCGGAAATCCGGAGGCTGGGCCTGCGCTTGATACATTTGCCGGTTTCGAGGGTGCTTCCGACATGAAGGCCAGCAAGAACAAGCAGGTCGTGCACCTTCCATTCGTGCTGACCGACCCGCCGACCACCCTTTCGGTTGACGGTGCGAGCGCTCTGGCCGACAGGCTACAGAAGTAAATGCTGCAAGCAACTGATATCCGAGTCTGTCGAGGTGATCGACTGGTCGTCGATGGCGCCACTCTGACCGCCTCGACAGGCAAGGTGCTCGGCATAGTCGGGCCAAACGGTTCGGGCAAGTCCAGCATGTTGTTTTCGCTGTTTCGCGCGCTGGAACTTGCCGGTGGGCGCGTCGAGGTGGACGGCAAAGACATCTCGAAAATGAGGCGCCGCCAGATCGCCGAGAAAATCTCGGTGGTGGCCCAAGAGCACGAGGATACGCTCGCGCTTTCGGTTTACGACTACGTAATGCTTGGCCGGCTGGCTGGCTCGTCGCTGCCCAGCTACGGCAATAACGCCGACCAAGAAATCGTGGCCAGGGCGCTTTCTAGGGTTTCGATCACCGAGCTGAGTCAGCGAATGATAACGCAACTTTCCGGTGGCGAACGCCAACGTGTCGCCATTGCGCGGGCAATCGCTCAGAAGGCCGACTATCTTCTCTTAGACGAGCCAACCAACCACCTAGACTTGCACTACCAGTTCGAGCTACTCGACCTAGTAAAATCGCTGGATTGCACGACGATAATCGTTTTGCACGATCTAAATCTGGCCGCGCAGTGTTGCGATGAAATTTTAATGTTGTGCGACGGAAAGATCGTGGCAAGTGGCCGCCCATGCGAGGTACTGAAAAAAGAGATAATCACCCCCGTCTACAGAATCGACGTTGACGTCACCACCCACGATGGCCTACCCCACCTCATTTTTTCTAAAAGCGAAAGGAAAAATTAATGAGCCCCGAAGAACTACTCGCCGCCTGGCACGACCAGCAGAAAGCCTTCATTGAATTACGCGACCTGCGCACCCGCGCCATGATCGATGTGCTGCGCAAAGTTCGCGCAGAAAAGGGCACACCTATCAAGGTGCTGGACCTGGCTTGCGGGCCGGGCAGCCTGGGCACTGCGGTCATGCAGGCGATTCCCGATTCGAGTGTCGTCGCGGTAGACCGAGACCCAGTGCTGCTGCGGTTGGGCCGCGAAACCAATAAGTTCGACAAGATTCAGTTCATCGACGAAGACATTACTTCCCCGAATCTGCCTGACTCAGTGGGCACGGATTTTGACGGCGTGATTAGCGCTACGGCACTGCACTGGCTGAGTCCCGATCAGCTAGCAGCCCTCTATCTGCGCCTTGGGAAAATGATGAACCCGGGTGCAGTATTCATGAACGGCGACCATCTGTTTTACGATGCCGTCACCCAGCCTTATCTGCGCAAAACTGCAGAAGACGTCCGCGATACTTTCCAAAACAAATTCCTTGAAGAGGGCGCACTATCCTGGGATGCCTGGTGGAAGACCGCCCTGGAAATGCCTGGCTGGCAAGAAGAGGCGAAGCTGTGGCACGAGCGTTGGGCCGACGATAGGCCGTCAATCAAGGTTAATGTGGACTTCCATCTAAGCGCGCTGCAAGCCGCTGGCTTTGTGGAGACCGCACAGATCTACCAGTGGTTTGACGACCGCATCATCTTTGGCCGCATCAGCGCCTAATTTTTGATGCCCGCTGTAGTTTTCACGCCTCGCCAATAGTGGCTAGACGAGACCGCCCCCGAACTGCTTTTCGCATGTTCGGGGGCGGTCTTGTGCCCGCGCGAAATTGTTAAAAAGTTCCAATACCACGGTCGTATTTGACTCCTAGTCGGAAATTTTTGTCGGAGTTTGCCGATACCGTAGGTCATACGATCAATAACGGGCAGTGTTGCCCGAGTTGGGGGTTGAAAAATGGGGTTAATACCCAAAAACCACCTGAAAACAGGTGGGTTATTTTTTCACCTAGTTACAGTTATACTCATTAATGTACGTTAAACCGTACTAACTAAAGAAGGAGGAAAATGACTGCCATAAGTGTTACCAAAGCTCGAGCCAACCTATACCGGCTCGTAGATCAAGCCAACGAAGAATCTCAAACCATCACCATCACCGGCAAACGTGGCAATGCCGTATTAATAGGTGAAGACGATTGGAGCGCGATCCAAGAAACCCTTTACCTAAACTCGATCCCAGGTATGGGTCAATCAATTATCGATGCCGATCAAGAAGGTATTGAAGCTGCTAGTAATAGGCTGCACTGGTGAGTAACTGGAAAGTCGTCTACTCAAAAGCCGCACAAAATGACGCCAAAAAACTTGCCAGTAGCGGTCTTAAACCAAAGACACAAAAACTATTAAAAGTTTTGGCTCAAGATCCGTTCGCTAATCCGCCACGCTACGAAAAGCTTGTCGGAAACCTATCCGGCTACTATTCACGAAGAATCAATATCCAACACCGTCTGGTCTACAAAGTATTACCAGAACAAAAAACAGTTCTCGTGTTGCGGATGTGGACACACTATGAATAAAACGCATGGAACAAAATAACCCACCTGAAGCGTCCTGGGTTTAGTTCCGACTCGAAACTTTTTGAGGGGATCTAAATATGCCTAAACGGTATTCAGCTGATTTTCGTGATCGTGCGGTTCGGCTGGTTAATGATCGTTTGCTGGAAGATCGTGTTGTTAGTCAGCATTAAGCGATCAAACAGATTGCGCCTAAGCCAGGGATTGCTGTTGAAACGCTACGGCGTTGGCGTCGAGATGCCGAGGCGGTAACGCCGGGGGCTGCTAGTGAATCAGTGGAGTTACGCCGGTTACGTCGTGAGAATGCTGAACTGCGTAGGGTGAACGAGTTGCTTAAAGCAGCATCGGCTTTTTCGCCTCGGAGCTCGACCACCCCGGGACGAAATGACCACCTTCATTGATCTGTATCGTGATCATTTTTCGGTCGAGTTCGTCTGCCGGGAACTAGCCAAACGGCCAGGAGAGTTTTTGACCTCGCGCGGTTATCGAGCGGCGAAAACCCGCAAACCTCTCACCACAAAGCCATCGTCCCAGCCAGATACCCGTTTGAATCTAGTAAACCTTAACTTCAAAGCCGCCTGTCCAAACCAGTTGTGGGTCGCCGACATCACCTACGTTCGCACCTTGTTGGGCTTTGTTTACACAGCGTTTGTTACCGACGTGTTTAGCCGCAAGATAGTGGTTGGTCAACGCGGGCGACTATGACCACTTAGGCTTTACCGTTAGAGGCCTTAGAACAGGCAATCAATTGCGCTAAAGACAATCTGGCAAGCCTAATCCATCACGACGCCGACCACGGATCCCAATACATAAGCATTAGATACAGCCAATGGCTAACAGATGCCGGTATCAGGCCATCGACCGGAACTTTTGGAAATTCCTACGATAACGCGCTAGCCGAGACCATCAACGGCTTATACAAGACCGAGTTGATCTACAACTAGACCTGGCACTTATGCACTGGAGTCGAGTGGGCGACCATGAATTGGGTGTACTGGTGGAATAACATCCACATCCACGAAGACCTGGAATACCTCACCCCCAAGAAAAAAATTGATTACTACAATCAAACCCAAGCCAGACAACTAGCCCCCGTATAAGAAGCGGAACAAAACCCAGTGCGCCTCAAACATGCATTCTTACTTATGTTTTTTGGGGCTGCTCTCCATGCTTCAACAGTGGCTGGACATCTATCAGATGCGCGGGCTGGAGGCTTTTCCTCTGGACATCTAGTTGACGGTCAAGCCGCTGATCTCGCTGATTTTGCAGGCAACCGGCAGTTAGTTCGCCCGCAGCCCGATTCTGCCCTTTTCCATCTGGTAGACGCGGTCAGAAAACCCGATCGCCATGTCGTCGTGCGTGACGATCAACACGGCCACGCCGCTGTTCGCCTGGTCGCGAAACAGCCTCATGACGGTTTCGGTGCTCTTAGAGTCCAGGTCACCCGTGGGCTCGTCAGCAATCAGCAGCGCTGGTTTATTAATAAGTGCCCTAGCTATTGCGACCCGGCGCATCTCGCCCCCGGAGATTTCCTTGGGCATCGCCTGCGAAAGCTCTTTAATGTCAAGCCTGTCTAACAGCTCCAGAGCCCTGTCGAAGATCTTTGTGTCGGCGGCTGGTTTGCGCCAATCCTTTCCCATCGTTGCGGGCAATATGACGTTGTCAAGCACGGTTAGGCTGGCAATTAGGTTTAGCTGCTGCGCGACGAAGCCAACGGTCTGGTTTCGCAGCCTAGAAACCTGCGCGTCCGAACACGCTGAAAGCTCTACGCCGTCAACGCGCACGCTGCCGCTGGTTGGCTTAAGTAAGCCGGTGACCAGGTTTAGAAATGTGGTCTTACCGTTTCCGCTGCGTCCGATGATCGCTGCGAACTCGCCTTCGGCAAGGCCAAACGTGACGTCGTCCACGGCTAAAAACGGCATAGATCTGCGCACGAACTGGCGTGTTAGGTTCTTGGTTTCAAGTAGCATTTCACGCTCCTGCCCGCAAGGTCAGATAGGTTTCGCCAAGCATCATTCGGGCTGTGCTAATGGCTGAGGCGAAAACGCAGACTACCACCGCGAAAAGCAGACACCCCGCCGCGAGAGCCAACACGTGCGGTGCAGAAACCTGCGCATAGGGCATCCCGAAACTTCCCGAGATCAGCGTGGAAAACGAGATCGTTACCAGTGCGCCAAGGCCAATTCCTGCCAGCCCGCCGACCAAACCGATAAGGCAAGATTCCTTGATAACCAGGCCGATCAGGTTTGAGCGCGTGGCGCCGATAATTCTCAGCGACGCGAATTCACCCTTGCGGGAATTGGCGGACGAAGCGAACACGGCAACCTGAACGATCAGGCCGATGAGCCAAAACAGACACAGAAATATCAAAACGTAGTTCGCGATTGAGTTGAGGCTATTTTTCAGCTTGGATGTCAAAGACACCCCCGAAATCACCGAGACATCTTTAAGGTTATCGTGGCTGGTTATCATCTGAGCCACCTCGTCGAGGCTGTAGCCGTCCTGGACATCGACGAAGACACTGGACGCGGCATCTTGTGGGGCCTCGAGAGCCTCCCGCTCGCCAGCCTTAGCGGCGTACGAGGTCAATAGTTTCGCGGTTTGCGGGTTGACGAAGACCGAATTGTCCTTGTCAGTGCCGGTGCTGGCCAGCTTTGCGGCGACTGGCCACTCATGGTTAAAAAGTTTCAGCGTCTCATTCTCGAAGGCCATCACGTTGGAGCCGACAATGATATGCCCGTCCTGCAACGTGCCGTCGTACTGCGTCTTGATCCAAGGCTCGATAATGAAATCGGTTTGTGGGTCGAAGCCAACTATCTGCAGCTTTGAGTCGCAGCACGACGCTTCGAGAGACGAAATATAGAACTGCTGGGTGGCTCGCTTGACTCCGGGCAGCTTGTTGATGGTGGAAAAGACATCGTCGGAGAAATAAAACGTGCTCGGCTCTCCCGACGAAATGACTGCCTCTGCCTCGTGCAACGCCTTAGAGGGCACAACCATCAGGTCGGCGCCTAGCCGGTCACGAACGCTTGCCAGCCCCGAATTAAAGTTAGCCAACAGCAAGGAACCGGCGAAAGTGCCGAAAGAAAGTATCGCCACCACCAGGACTAACATTGCCGTGCGAAATGGGTTGCGCTTCAGGTTGCGTGCAGGAAGCCGCGCGAGGGTGATGTGTGGGACATACACTTAGTTTTTCTCGCCTGCCTTCATCGCATTTGTCTTTATATCCGCCCCGCACGCAATCAGTACGGCAATCATTAAGACGACGCTAACCACAATCAGGAACGGACGTGTGATAGCCGAGCAGTGCATGCTTGGCATCTTGCAGGTGCCGATCAAAAAGGTGGCGATCGCGATCTCGAGGCCACCCATAAAGAACACCGCGATGTTCAAACCGATGCGCACACTTGCATTGACCAGCAGCGCGACCACGCCAACCAATGCGATGACGATTCCGATGCCAAGAGAGGCCTGCGCCATCCAGTGACATTTCATGGGTTTTTCGGTGACTGCGCAAACCCGCACGAACGTTTGAGGGCCAATCGCGATCAGTAAACCCAGCACTATAGCGGGCAGGGAAGCGAGAATCCTATCTTTCATATCCAGACCTTTCCGATATTCGAAACGCTGACGTTAGCTTAGTAAGGGTAGCCTTAGTAAACAAGTCCACGAAACGCGAAAGGCCGCGCCTAGCCGAGCCGCAAGCCACTAAAGAAAAAGGAAACCGTGGCATGCGGAAAAGAAAACGAATACGACGAGTGGCGTGGATGATTCGCGAAGCGCTGTTCTTAGTATTGACGACCAAGACTGCGAACTAAACCTGACGACCCTCGTGACTCGGTTAATTGCGTAGCGTTATGGCGGACTCGAACATCTAGGCGATGCCCTGGAAACCTCCGAGGATGTGGATAAGTCGCTGAGTGAGGTGATTTGGCTCATCACGCTACTAGCCAATCAGTCAGTACAGATTCACAACCTGACCCACCCCGATAACCGGCGTGCTGAGTTGAGTGAGGATGCGGTGGAGCTGCTCACCGTGCCAGCTGATTTAGCTGATTATCGGGCAGCGATCAGCGAAGCTCTACAACGAGACACCAGACGAGCTATCGCTACCGAGAACCGGCCTCAAAAGACCAGAACAAGGTCGAGTCCTAGATAGTGATGAGGCGGCCTTCACCAGGCTGGTTTATGTCGGGCTAGCCCACCTCAACATGTTTCGCACCGAGGTCGAGTTTGCTGTGTTTGGTGAGTTGCTTGATCTGGTGGATTGTTGGCGCATCGAAACTGGCAGGGCACAGCCCGCGAGGGCGTGGTTTATTGATGATGTGATTCCGGTGGGGATTTAGGGGCAGTATTTTGACCAGATCGGAAGGGTTTGCCAGTGTCGTGGCGCACCGGTATCGGTGATCTGGCATTGTGGAATGTCGGGTGGGAAATTAGATAGCGCGGAGGCTATAAGGCTTATCTGCCCGGTTAGGTTCTTGTGCTTTAGCAGGTATGCGGCCAGGGTGAGGCTGGCAAATATTTTGTCGTCGCGACCTAAACAAGGACTCAGGTTAGGGTCTTTCCTGCGGTATTTAATTGAGGGTCGAATGACTACTTGCCGATTCCATAGTCTGGCGTGGTGTGCGCAAATATTACGTAGGTAATTCATGACTCGTAGCCATGATTCCAATTCGTCAGATCTGGCCTGGTATTGGTCTGCCACTTGCCGTCGTTGCTCAAAAGGAGCCAGCGAATACAGGTTGGCTAAAGATCCGAACTCTAAGATCTCGGTGATGACCCAGATCGGCATTTGATCGTGATAGGCCAGATGGTGGTGTTTAACGAATTCCTCGCTAGAACGCTGCTGGGTGTCAGCCAGTTTCTTAACGAATTTCTGGGCTCTGGCACGCCGCGACCCGGTTTTCCACAGCTTGCTTACATGCATGTGCAGATACGGGTCAGTCTTACCGAAGGTGTGCCCGATATCGAAGCGTAAGGCTATCTCTAGCTTTGAAAGCGCCTGCCACAACGCTAGGCGTAACTGCTCGTCAAACTCATAAAGCGCGATAACGTGGCTCATTCGTGCGCCTGGCACAAAAGAATCAAGACGCCGACGCGGATTACCTTCTTGTTTAGTGTCTTGTTTCTTGCTTGCGTATTGGCGTAGTGGGTATGTGTAGCCTGAAAGCCGGTAGTAGCCCACCTGAGACAAATAACGTTCAAAATCAGGCGCGTCGCTCAACCCCCGCTCAGCCAGTATCTGGATTTGCCTGTTGATGCTTGTCCAGGGTTTACCCGCCATCTTCACCCCGCATACCGATATATGCGAAGACCGGCTCTGACCACATCCCACCGAAGGCGGGAGGGCGAGCCGGTACTGGTGAGGATCAGTTTACACGCTCCAGGGGCTAAAAGAACTTCCTAATACCCAAATTTTTTTCACTCAAAGGAGCCCATTATGGCTGACTCCAGTTTCGGTTTGAAGATTGGTTTGGAGGTTGAGCGGGAGTTTAAGCGCGCGATCACCGACATAAACCGCGAAATGCGGGTTTTGGGTTCGGAGATGAAGCTGGCGGCTTCGGCGTTTGATAACAACGAGGTCTCGGTTTCCTCTTTGACGGCTAAGAATCAGGTGTTGGCTAAGGAGATTGAGGCGCAGCGAGCCAAGGTTGAAACACTGCGGTCTGCACTTGAGAATGCTGCCTCGTCTTTTGGGGAGAATGATTCGCGAACGAAGAATTGGCGGATCCAGCTCAATAACGCTCAAGCCACCCTGAACGACCTTGAGGGCGAGCTGAAGGACGACAATGCTGCCTTGTCGAAATTCGGTGATGAGGCCGACGGAGCCGGGGACGACGCCAAGACTGCCGCCAAAGACACTGCCCATCTAGAAAACGCCGTGGATGAGTTGGGCTCTGAGATGGACTACACCTCGGGCAAGACCCGCATCTTCGGTGACGTGCTCAAAGCCAACCTCGCAGCCGAGGCGATCATTGGTGGGGTTAAGGCTATCGGGCATGCCATCGGTTCTATCGTTAAGAGCTTTGCTGGTGCGATGAAAGATGGTGTGGAGTACAACGCCCGCATGGAGCAATACACCACATCGTTTACCACGATGCTGGGAGATCAAGCCAAAGCCCAAAAACTAGTCAACAACCTCAAGCTCGAGGCTGCCCATACTCCGTTTGGTATGGAGGATCTGGCTAAGGGCACTCAGACTCTGATGGGGGTCGGCATGACCGCTGAGGAGTCCCAGATCTGGCTTAAACAGCTGGGTGATATCTCCCAGGGTGATGCGCAGAAGTTTGAGTCTTTGACGCTCGCATTCGCTCAAATATCCTCCACTAGGACGCTCATTTTGATACAAAATGTTTAACATATCTGGCGCGTGCGAAAGGTGTTCAGCTGCGCAGGCACAGGCAGAAAAGCTAGCCTGTAAAGTGTTCAAAGTATTGCATAATTCATGCTATTGTGTGTGCAGGGTAATGCTCACTGCGCGTAGCGAGGTGATTTAGATGGCTAATGTTTCTTTCCGGACGGATGATGAGACGAAAGCTCAGGCCGCGGAGTTGTTCCGTGATCTCGGGTTAGATATGAGCACTGCTATCAATATGTTTTTGAGGCAGTCGATTGTTAGCAATGGTATCCCGTTCACGCCACACCGCGAGAGTCCAACTAGCGCCTTGGCGAGAGCTGAAGTTGAGTCTCGCTCTGGTGCTTCGTTTCGAAATGGCGCTGAGCTGATGGCAGATCTCAATGAAGCTGACTAGCGTCTTCCGCACAAATCAGTTCAAGCGTGACGCCAAGGCTCTTTTCAAAAAACATTACGATGCCGCGAAGCTGGCGGAGCTATCGAAGCTCTGATGCGGCAAAACCGTGACGAGCTGCGCACCCGCTATCGCGACCATGCATTGCAGGGAAACCGGAAAGGATACCGAGAAATTCACCTTGAAGGTGATTGGCTGCTGATCTACCGTGTGGAACATAGCGAGTTGCTTCTTGTGCTCACTCGAACTGGCTCTCACGATGACCTGTTCTAGGCGTTCCTGCAAGTACAGATCGATTAATGAGAGAATCTTTCTGTCAAGAAACATTTCTCACTACATCTCTTGCTATGGGTGCAGTTTCTGGCGTGCATAATGAACCTTCTTCTGAGGTCAAAATGAGTGCGAACTTCGACTTGTTTACGGATGGTTCCTTTAGGGAATGCTTGATTTAGTTAGGGCGCTCAGATCGTCTTCTCGTGAGCCGCATCCGTTAAGCGCCGCCAGAAACCAAACGGCAGCTCGGCAATGAGATCGCCCCATATTCGTTGTTGAATGCGTACGGGCCACCGCCTCACTGATACCGCCCGGTTACGGGCATTAACATCGACAAGTCCTCCGCGACGTTTATGTTCTAATTTTTCCTGTACAGGCGAGCAAGGATCTAGCAGCCACGAGCGGCTGCCTGACCAGCGAGTGCTGAAGGCGTAGTTATAAGAATTCGGGATAGCTACTTCAACGTGTGCTACATCATGCAAGACGGATCCAGTGCTGTCGCAATTTGAAATCAGACTTAAAGATAGCCGAGATTTAGCAATAGCATGGCTAAGTCCTGGTCAGGAGCCTCTGGTAGGTGCTTAGCTCTTTGGATTATTGCGACGCGCCACCGATAACCTCTAGCTAGCCTGGCTAGACCCCCTCAAGCTGAACTAGCTAACACAGACCTTTAACCACACACCCTCTTGCGTTAGCGAGTGCGGCGCAAGAAAGTGTATTTTTTCGCCCCCACTTTAGCGATTATCGGGTTGCAAGCGTTCTTTTCTAGGATCCCCGAGAATTGAATGTAAGTTATAGCGCAAGTAAACCCTGGCCGTTCTGGAGTATTCGAGGTTGGAAAATTTTTTGCCTGTTTTGTCTTGATCTACGTACCTACGTAATCCGAGTGCTTTACCTGCTGGCGTTGGCCTCCAGCGGTTCTCTTCGTCAATGCATTTCTCTAAGAACCCTTGTTTTTCTAGGGCTTTTTGCAAATTCATCCAAGGTTGCTCCACTTCAGCGAAGACAGCGTCACACTTCATAACTTCGGGAACTGGAACTCCTTTTTCGCCCCACTTAGCTTCCAATTTTTTCCACTCTTCCTGGAACTGGAGAAGCCGTTTGAATTCGCCTCCTTCCCGTGAAGGGCCAGTCTCGTTTTCTTCTTCCGGCTCAACGACGAGGGTTACGGGATTTTCGTGAGCTTTCTTCTGAGCTAATTTGATCAACGCTTCTATCGTGCGGGCTTGGTAGTCCTCAAAATTAGCTAGCTTTAGGGTATCTAGATTGAGATCTTGATGTTCTACACAAGTTGCTCGTTGTTGGTTGCGTCCAGTTTTAAGCAGATCATCCGTCTCCCATTTGGAGGTTCCGTCCGTCGGGATTCTGAGCAGAATCGGATACTTGCTTGGTTGGGTGGAAGAGTTCTCTGGGTTCAAGACCTCTCCGCCGATTTTTTCGATGAATTCGTTCTTTAATCTGTCGCTTTCTTTGATTTTCTCATTATTTGGATTTCGATGGTTTTCGCCATCTACTTCGATGATGAGTAAAATTCTTTTTGTTTTCTTGTCGGCCAAGCAAAAATCGAACCTTTTTCCTCTAACCTTGTCAATCAACTTTTTGGCGTCGACTATTTCTCCGGCCAGCGTTAGATGGGCTTGATTTTTTTCTTCTTGTATATCCGGGGCTCTGTGAGGATCTTCGGTGTTTTCAGACCCCGCCTTAGCGTCTTCTTTTTTACCGATTACGACTTCTCGGTAAAGTTCGACTTCGGTATCTAGAGACGAATTGATTTTGGCCAACACTTTTGCCAGCTCAACTTGCACGCAATCTTCTGGGGCTGATCCTTCTTTGTCATTATCGTCAGGTGTTTGGTAGCGGGTCAGATCATCGAGGATCGACCGAACGCTTGTTTGGCGGATCCCGAATAGTTCGTGCTGATAATTTTTTCCTTGAGTACAACGAACGTATCGTTCTAGTAGTCGTAAGTAGAGCTCCCCCTCGTTTGGATCTTTAGGCACGGGGTACTTTACTGGCGTAAAACTGCCTGTGAGCTCAACTTGTCTTTCGTAATCCAACATTTTCGTAGACAGGATTACATGTAATTCATTCTTCGCTCGAGATACGGCGACGTTGATTAACCTTTTTCCCTGACTCCATTGGCCTTCCCATTGGCCATCGTCGACTGGGAGCAGATAAACCGCGTCATATTCCTGGCCTTGAGCTTTGTGAACGGTAAGGCGTTTAACTCTATCATTCATCTGTTTTAATGTGAATTCGAATCCTGACGGAAGCTCCGGTAGAGTACCCTCACCTTCTTCAGATTCTTTGTGTTCATCCCCATTCCAGCTGTTGGAGGCCTCAAGTAACTCAGCTAGCAGTTTCGAAAATTCTTCCACCTGCCGTTTATAAGGAGAAAGAACACAGACAGTCGCGCCTTTCCCTTCATCGGCACCTTTTTGCAGCAACTCTGCTACGTGACGAAGATGATCGAATTTCAAGATTTCTAGTTGGCGTTTATTCTGTGGGCTTGCACTTTCTTTCGGATCTCCTTGTGAAGCTAGCTTCTCCCGATAGTCACCTGAGTACCACGTAATTGATATGGGGCAAACAACGTCTGCATATACAGGCCAATTCTTTTGCTCGGGGAGACGGATAGATTTACTATCTGCCCTAGCTTTTTCCCTTTGGCAGTCACACGTGAACTTTGCCTTTTCGTAAATGAGCTTTTTCGAAAAACCAAAGATCCCTGGGTGGCATCGATAATGAACATTGAGGAAGGTTTCAGCATCCTGAGTTCCATACAGCTGCGCAAACACTTTTTTCGTGACAGTGAGAAAACTTTCGTCCTGGCGAGTGCTGTTTCTGTCTCCATCAAGGCAGATCTCCAGTTCAGAACCTTTGAAATTCTGAAGTTGCTTCCGGCCTTCTTCCCAGCGGGGAGCGGTATACCAGCTGTCTTCCTTCCATACGGGTTCATGCGGGTCTTTGCTCTGTTGCCAAGGACGCCCGATAAGATCTGCGCGATTTTTGTATATCGGGGCGAGCTGTTCTTCATCGCCAACAACAACCATGCGTTTGGCGGAACTCAACGCAACTAGCCCGACGATCAAATCGATTTGTGATGCTTCATCTACAATGACAAGATCAAATTTATTGTCTGGCAAAGCCCCGTCGATGAAACACTTTTTAAGTGAGTGAATCTTGCACAACACGACCGGAAAATCGTCGGTAAAGTCCTTGAACCGCTGCCTCTTCTCCCATCCTGAGCGCTGCCCCTTGTCATTCGGGGTGTCTATTCCTTCATAGTCATGCGGCGCGTTCTCTTCCTTTTTAAAGGAAACGAATGGTCTCCCTGCATTTCCTTTTCCGCAGGTCACCTTAAACCATGGATAGACATACGAGGCTCCATTACAACGCTCGTTTGAGTTGCCTAACTTGACGCTTTTCTTTGCAGCCTCGTAAAGACGGCTACCGTATTTTTCTTCCCCACCAGAACAAATGTTTTCGAGCTTCTTATAAACATTTTCGACAGCAGTTCCGTTGGTGGAAACAACTGCGACTTTCATCCCCTTTTCGACAGCCAATGCGATAAGGCGAACGATCATCATCGTTTTCCCGGTGCCGGGAGGGCCTTGCACAAAAGAAATCGGATAAGCGAGGGCTTTAGCGATTGCTTTTACCTGTGAGTCGTTTAATAGATTTTCACCTAGAAACCATTCTTCCTGATTGTTGCTAAGCTCCTCTGAGATGCCTTGAGCTTGATTCTTCCATGAATCAAGGTTTTCTCGTAGAAATTTAGCTTCAGGCAATAGTGGGAACACATCAGCTTCCCCCGTCAGACGCGACGCCTGTTGCAAAAACGCTTTCAGTAGATTTAGCTTTGCTGCAGGCAATGAATTTGCAGGACCGTCGTATTGCAGATCTTCATGCAGGTCGCCGTATTGCAGATCTTCATGCAGGTAATACCGGTAATACCATTGAAGAGAATAGTTCCCTTGAATTTCCGAGATTTTTTCTCTAACTAAACGAGCTCTATCTCCATCATCACTCGCTTTAGCCCCCATCAGTTGCGCGCACGTCAAAAGATACAGTTCAATTTCATCTAAGCCTCTCATTACTGCGCGCCCTTCCTTGCCCCATCTACTCGCACGTCAACGCGTACTCTGAATCTATGGTAGGTGAATTTTGCGCCCCCACAGCTGTTAGATGCTCAAAAATTAAGCACGCCACGGTTGCTTTCCAAAAGAATGCTGTTCGCTGCGTAAAACGGCGTTTATATGTCTGCCCGTCACGCCAGGATCCTGGGGGAATAGATCAGCCCAACACCAAGAGAACTCAGGCAGGCTGAGCTAATGCTTCTAATTCATCATGGAGATATGACATATTTCAAACAATGGTGTTACAGCTAAATGTGCTGGTTTTTATGTTTAGACTAGTCAAATCAATTTACTTTGGGTGAATTAATGTTAACTAATTTCTAGTTCTTCGTCTTTATTTCATTTGGGATTGCAAATTGAGGGTTGCTTTAACGGTATCTCTAGGGCTCGGCGGATTAGCCTCAATATCTAGCGCTCATTTGCTTGTTAAGAGTTTACTTGTGAGCGCTGAACCATACTCACTTATACTTCCCTTAAGAGCTATCCCTTGCGTCAATGGAGAGTGTTTATGCGGGAGTTCGTCGCTATTGATTTTGAGACTGCCAATGAGCAGCGTCGTTCTGCATGCGCCGTGGGCTTAGCTCTCTTTGATGCGAAGGGGAAACTCGTCGATAGGTACTATCAGCTACTTCATCCGCATTCCGAGGTCGATTACTTCAACCCCGTTAACGTTTGGGTTCACGGCATCACCGCTGAAGATGTGACGGATGCTCCACAATGGTCGCAGATCTCGGATCAGGTGTCTTCCTTCATTGGAGAAAGGCCGATCGTTGCTCACAACATGGCCTTCGACGGGTACGTGCTTTCGGATTTGTCGGACTTGTACGGCACTCAGGCAATATCAAATAGGCGTTTTTGTACCGTGCGATTGGCTAGAAAGATTCTTGCCGATAAGTTGGAACGAAAATCTCTTGACGAGGTTTTTGGCTACTATTTCCCCGATCAACCCTTTGATCATCACCATGCGGTTTCTGATGCTCAAGCCGCAGGAATGATTTTCGCCAGGATGCAGCAAGAGTTCGGTTACGAGAAACTCGAAGAACTATGTCCGCCGACTGGCAACGCTCGAAGGAGCGAGCGCTCCGGCATATTTGCTGACCAGCTTGCCGCCGAACAGTTGATAGGGCGCTACGGAAACTCGCGTGCTCTTGAAGGTGAACACGTAGTTTTTACTGGAACTTTAAAACACGGCCAGCGCGCTGCCGTGCAACAGCTAGTAACTACTATGGGTGGGCTAGCGGACAAGAACCTGACGAAGAAAACTACGCTGTTGGTGGTGGGCATTCCGAATCCCCGTTCCTGGGTTGAAGGATCGTCTGCATCTCGGAAACTTCTCAAAGCCTCGCAGTTTCGTGACAATGGCTCGCCTATCGAGGTCATCAGCGAGGAAGAATTTTTCAATCGGCTAATTGACTGAAAGTGTTTTTGGATAAAAGGCGGTAACTGCATAATTAGCCACAGAAACTAGGGTTAGCGGCCAAAATGTGGTGCTCTGCCGGGCGTGTCGTGGCTTGATTTTATCGTCTGGCTCAGCCTTTGCGGATGTGTAGCGAGCCGTCTTGAAAGGCGGTGTCGTAGCCGGTCGGGTCGTTGGTGGCTGGAAGCGGCTTGGGTTGGCTGGTGTTATGGCGGTGATGAGTCAGCCAGGTGATAGGGTCTGCCGGGTCGATAGATTTGTGGTTTGACAGTCATTCGACCGCTGTTTTCATGTGGGGCTCGGATAGGCCTCGGTTAGCGTTTAGCATGCGTCGCATCGCGGCGTTAACCCCGCCTTCCAGGCGGCTAGTAGTGCGCTGAATATCAAGCCCTGCGAATTGGGGGTCGAGCCAGGTAAACAAGACCACGAAACGCGAAAGGTCGCGCCTGGTCATACTCTCAAGATCACAGCCTGCGCGAACCCATTCGCAAACAAGATTAAACGTGCTGACTGTGGTGGCTAGACGGGAACGACCCCCAAAGAACGGGACGAGCCGCTTTGTCCTGGAGGTCGTTGCCTAGAGACTGCGGTAGGTTTGGTTTACAGTTTTCCCTTCAACAGCTTTTCTTGGTCACTATCCCGGGGAGGTGACTTACTCGGTGACGCAACCCGAGGAACCTGTTGAACAAAAGAAATAACGTATTACAATAATAGTATGAAAGAAACAATCAAGAATGTACCGGTTACGGAAGCGCAAATTGAGCAATGGGTCGCAGAAGCCGAGGCTGGTTACGATGTCGCGGCCATGAAAAAACGCGGGCGGGGACGTCCCGGGCGCGGCGATGCCCCCAGTCAGGTGGTTGCGGTACGATTCACACCCGAAGAACTGGCGACGCTTGATGCCCGCGCCGAAGCCAGGCATATGACCCGTTCTGCCCTGATTCGCGAGGCAGCCTTGGCATGAGCCTCAATATTTGGGAAACCGCTCGCAAACACGCCAAAAAGCAGCGCATCAACGACGATGACATCCTGCAAGTTGCCACGTTTCCACACTGGATTGAGCCAAAACCCGCAGCGGGAACTGCGCCTCGGTTTCGACACCAAAGGACGCGCCTTGGAAGTAGTTGTTTTGACTTTCGACAGCGGTAACGAGCTGATCATTCACGCTATGAAAGCCCGTGAGCAATACCTCGCGCTCCAAAGTGACACCGCAGCCCTCCATGCTTTCACGAGCCACATCGGAATCGGCACGGACAGATCCGCGACCGTTAGCTTCAAAGACGGGCAAAACCAGGAAATATACCTGGCCTAAATCTAAACGCCATATAGTGAGGGCGGTCTTTCGTTGATGTAGCAACGTTTAACCAACGGGGCATTTTTCAAAACCAGCACGGCGATTTCCAAAACTAAACTTGGCGTTTCCTTAACCAAAACGCCGATTGCCTTAACCAAATCCTGGACGTGGCTAACCGCAAGTTTAGGACATCAGCAGTTTCGTGCATTTGTATCCATACCTGCGTCCACGCAACCACTAGCACACTGAGTTGACAGGATGATGCCCTCGAGATTTTCAAACCGTCAATTCTCTGAAACTGCTGCAGCCAGAAACCCGCTTAACTCGTTAATTTTTAAAAAAGTGAGTCCTGTCTCGTCTCGTCCTTATTTTCTTCAGCGGATTTTTCTTGGCGCTCCGGGTAGCCTACCGTCAAGAATTTTTCGGGTGTTTCCAAAGCTGCCGCCAGAAGGTTTCGACGCCATAACCCGACAACTTTGGCCACTGATCGTGCTTGACAGTTGACTGATTTTTTAGGGTTGTATTCGATGTCAGTGAATGCGTCGAACTGGACAACCTCTCTCAATAATTCCTGTTTCCTCCAAAGGGTGGAAGCGTAGAGCCAGTCATAGAAGTACGTCTTTGGCTCTAACGGGAATTCCCGGGAAAAAAACTTGAACCCTAGAAGTTGGCCGCTACTCCTGAGCCGGGAGTCTCTCTTCGCGTCCCGACTCGATACTCTTAGTAGATCCTGAAAAGGTCCACCCAGCTCAAAAACTTTTGAAGCCTGAAATGCTGATTCAACTGAGTAATCCCCAACGCCAGGTTGGTGGATTATCAAATTAAAAGCGCTGAGTCTAACTCCCAGCTCAAAGTTGCTTTTGGACGATATCTCTAGCACTCGAAGTCCTGGATAGTTTTGCAGGAATGATTCATGCAAACTAGTGATCGAGCGTTGTTTCTGCTGGATAGAGAAGCCCGGGTGAAATTCAAATTCTGTATTCACTTCTGATACAAACGGGATGTCATGCGATGTCTTGAATACTGGCCTATTCGCCATTTGGCACCTCGGTTTTTTCAGCCCAAGCTCTCCAAACATCGGGAACGTTGAACACATTTAGCTGAGGATCATCGTTGACACGCCACGTCCCGTAAATTTTGGGGTGAAGTCCGCTCTCCCGTAGCTGCGTCTTTCTCTCATACCCCTTAACGGCGATGAACGACACGGCTGCCCACGGAATCGTTGCAGCAATCTGTACTTCCGCCTGCGGATCAGTCGTCAAACATGACGGTAGTTTCACAGCAGACCGTGAGAATACCTGGCCTGATTTCGTCGTGGCTTCTTCGGCAAACATGGCCTGAACCGCGCGCAAACCTCTAAGATCTTCCACCCTCATGCTTCTGGAGAGACTTGAAGCGGCATTAGTCGGGTAGAAGAACACCTGCTCCTCAGATAGGTCAGAGAGCGGTGAAATCGGAATGAAGAGTAGGGCGATGTCTGAACCGCTCTTAATTAATTTTTCGCGGTAACGGTACATCATCTTAAAGTTCGGGAACGAGAACGAGAAGCAAGACATGTCTTTCCGACAGTCAAGTCGCAATTCATCCAGCGCTATAAATTGTGTGTCATCTGAGGCTTCGAGCTCGCTGCGAGGAACAATGCCCTTACTTTTAATATTCTCCAAGTTAGATAAAGGGGTGAAATGAACCAGATAATTAACCCCTCGTTCTTCTAGGTAATGCAAAATCTCTTTCATCTCGTTCTTTCTGATTTCATATCTGAAAGCGTAATATCATCAACTAACCGTTTAACTTAACCGGTGCCACTTAGCATAGTAATTCGGCAAAACATATTCAGGAGTTAATCTAAATCGTGGCCTTGTTATAGAGGCCAAACCTCGATTACGTCTCTTCGACGTTCGGGAAATCGTTCGTACCTCGAATTCATACCAGTGAATCCCTACCCTCGGAATAATTATCACGTCGGGCAATCAAATTATGCTGACAAAGGTTCGAGGACGTTAGAAATATCCCGTTGGCGCGACGAACTTCACTATCGTTCGTTCAGGCGTATAGATTCATCATGTTCTTTGCGTCTGACTCACGGACGGTATCGATGAGTGAATTCTCGTGCCGATGACTCAACTATTAAACCATCAGGTCAAATCTACGGCAGAGTTCGTTAACTGCTCGTCGCTTAACATGAACCATCGTTGGTAAGACAATCATTATCCATTCGTACAGTACGACCTCAATGTTTTATGGATAGCTCTTTACCGTGCTAGAAATTCTCGTGGACAGAACGGAAAAACTGGATACGTTTGTAGGTTTCTTACCTAAATCGTTGATGGAAACAAATAGCCCGACAAAAGCAGCATGATTAATTAGCGCAAAATTTTGGGTATTAACCCTAAGAATACTGTGAATGCTTTTTCGGACTACGCCGTTGCTACTGTGGTAGCATTTAGGTATGAAGCTAAGTGTTAGTCTGTCTAATAGTGACCTAGAACTGCTTGATCGTATCGTTAGTGAGGCAGGTCTAGCGTCTAGGTCTGCCGGCGTTCAACTGGCTTTGAAGAGTTTGGTGGATCCAAATCTTCGCGACGCTTATGCGAGTGCATGGCGTGAATGGGCTAGCGACTCTGACAACCTGGCTTGGGACACTGCCGTCAACGACGGGTTTGAGGAACTTGGCCATGCGGCGCGGTGAAATCCGACTGGTAAATCTTGACCCGGTTGTCGGAAGTGAATCAAACAAGCTGCGTCCCTGTGTCATCGTGAGTAATAACAATGCAAATGATACGGCTGAACTATTGGGGCGTGGGGTAGTGACCGTCGTTCCGCTGACGAGCAATACTATGCGTGTTTACCCGTTTCAAACTTTGCTAGACTCAGCCGATACTGGGCTGGGGGAGGATTCTAAAGCGCAGGCAGAACAAGTACGTTCGGTTGATGTTCGCCGTATCGGCAAGAAAATCGGCCAGCTATCCATGAGACAACAATTCGCCCTTGACGAGGCCTTACGTTTACACCTGCAGTTGTAATTATTTACCTTTAGGCTGCTATAAGCGGTTTTCGGCCTGTCGAAACGGTGCCACAGACGTCGCTATTGGCTGTGGCTGCTTGGGCGACTCACTGTGCCAAGAACTTCAATATGGCTCGTACCCGTCTGTTCTCTTCGCCTGGTTGCAAACCTAATTTAGAGAAAATGTTTGATACATGTTTTGCTACTGCGGCAGTTGATAAGAAAAGCTGCTGCGCGATTTGGTTGTTGGACATGCCTTGAGCCATTAGCTCCAATACTTCGGATTCCCTCGGTGTTAAATCACCTAGTCCAGAGCGTGAGGTTGTCATCATTGCTCTAGCTACCTCGGGATCTATAACAATGCCACCTGAAATGACTATTCGAAGCGAGTTAATAAAGTCGACGACGTCGCTAATCCGATCTTTCAATAAATATCCCGAGCCTCCAAGGCCTTGTGGTAGCGCGAAAAGCTGTTGGGCATGTCCAGGTGCGACGAACTGGCTGAGTACTAATACCGACAAATCAGGGAACTTAGCTTTGAAATCCAAAGCCACTTGTAGGCCATCGCTGCTCATTCCAGGCGGCATCCGGACATCTGTAATCAAAGCGTCAGGCAGCTGGTTCATTTCGGCCAGTGATGTAAGGCATTCCCGAAGTTCATCAGCATCGCTGCAATGTCCAACGATATTAAAGCCCTGACGTTCGAGGAGACCAGCTAGGCCTTCCCGAAGCAATGCCGAGTCATCAGCTAACAACAAACGAGGGGAGCGGTCAACCATTTTCATCGCCATTCAATTTGATAATCGATTTTCCACGCTCTATCAAAAGAGGAATCTTAGCGCTCACGTTAGTTGGGCCACCTGACGGGCTAGAAATCTCCATTTGCCCTCCGAACGCGGCCAGCCGCTCATGCATGCCTGCTAAGCCGTGGCCGAGGATCAATGTCGCTCCGCCTAAGCCATTATCGACTACGGATATTCGCAAGTTATCATCAGCGGCCAATAGGACAGTTACGTTTGCCTCAGGAGCGTATTTACTTGCGTTTGTTATTGCTTCGCTAGTGAAAAAGTAGGCTGTGGCTAGCACACCCTCCGGCATTTCAGGCAGGGGATTAGGGCAAACGAGACGCACCTTTCCGCCAGATCTGCTGACTATGTCCGAGATAGCCGCTTCAAGACCCAGTTCGCTTAGTACCTGCGGGTGAATGCCCCGAACAGTTTTCCTAAGCGAGTCCAAACCAGTTTGGAGAGCGTCTTTAGCGTCCGCTAGCAATGTGGAAGCTTGCGAATCTGGGGGCAATGACAATTGCGCTTCGCCAATCTTCATCGCTGCAAGAACCAAGAACTGCTGGGTACCATCATGTAAATCTCGTTCTATGCGACGTCTTTCAATCTCGTATGCGTCTACGATGACCTTTCTCGATTTAATCAAGCTGGCTATCTTCTCGGCAGCCTCATCCTCGTTAGAAACCAGAGATTTGCGACGACGGAAGATCATTTTCACAATGGTAGCCACAGTTAGTTAATCAATACAGTAGTGCTGGCACTACCTCGAAAACACTAGCTGGCACTGTTCACACTAGAAGCTAATTGGGCTGAAATCATTGCTATGAACAAAAACACTGAAGTCGTACTGAGCACAAACGACATAACAAAGGATTTCGGCGATGTGCATGCGCTAGCTGGGATAACGATGCAGATTGGTCGGGGAGAAACGGTCGCTATCATGGGGCCTTCAGGTTCGGGCAAATCCACACTGTTGCACTGTTTGAGTGGGGTGCTGGAGTGGGGTGCTGGTGCCTAACCAAGGAACAGTGAATTACCTGGGTACAGAGATATCTTCACTAGATGATGCCAAACGGTCGCGACTGCGGCTCAGGCAGTTCGGTTTTGTCTTTCAAGATGGCCAACTGATTTACGAGCTGCCAGCCAGAGAGAACGTTGCGCTGCCGCTAATGCTGACTGGAGTATCTAAGTCCAAAGCTCTAAGGTCTGCCGATGAGATGCTTAGCAAACTGGGAATCTACCAGCTAAAAGATCGCAGGCCGGGCGATATGTCTGGGGGTCAAGCGCAGCGAGTAGCGATTGCTAGAGCACTAGTTGGAAATCCGGGGGTGGTATTCGCCGATGAGCCGTCCGGAGCCCTAGATCAAGCTACCGGGCACGAGATGATGCAAATGTTGACAGCTGTTGTCAAACAGTCAGGGGCAGCATTAGTGCTTGTCACTCACGATGCAAACGTAGCTCGTTGGTGTTCGAGGCTAATTGAAATCCGAGATGGATTAATTCACGCTGACCGCAGCATAGACGCAATGCAGGAGATGGTCTAAATGACTACGGAGGTAACATCCAAAAATTTGAATCTCGAAGGTAGAACGCCCGGTCTGTCTGGTCTGACAATGCAGTTAACTCGCGCCCGATTTTCGCAGCGTCAGGGCGAGTCATTACTGTATTTCGCTTCGATACTGGCATACACCGTCTGCTCTGCGCTGGCATTAACCGTTGCGGCTGGCACCTGGATGTTTTATAGACGTTGGCAGGCTCCCACAGGCACAATGGCAGACTTGCTGAAAATAGACCCAACTTACTACGAGATAGTTTTTATGATCTATTTCTGTTTGGCGCTGCTTGCTTGCGCACTCGTTATTCCCTCTGCGGTTTCACTAGCCTCCAAGGCGGCTGTGCTGGGTGCTAAAGGCAGGGAAAGGCGCTTAGCGTCGCTAAGACTTCTCGGATTGTCTTCTGCAGAAGTGACCAAAATGACGCTATTTGAATCCCTTATCCAGTCAGTTATCGGGGGTGTTCTCGGTGCGGCCATATATTTGTTGACCATACCTGCGTGGAGCAACCTAGAGATGGAGGCTCAGCAAATTAGACCGGCGGAAATGCTCCTTCCATGGTGGCTAGGCCTGGCAGTTTTGGCGATAATAATCACTCTTTGCCTTCTATCCTCCTGGTGGGGTCTCCAGCAGGTTAGAATTTCTCCGCTGGGAGTTGCTAGGAAGACAAATAAGCCTGCAGTTAGGCGCTGGCGAGTCTTGGCATTCGTTGTTATCGTAGGTGCAGCTCTCATCGCCAATCAGGTAATGAGATTAGGAAACGTCGTCACGGCTTTTATTATTATCGGTTCAATCATTCTTGCCATCGTGCTTGGATTCAACCTGCTTGGGCCGTACCTAATACAGCTTTTGGCAAGGGTCCTCACGCAGTTCGGCTCTGCGCCCATCCTGCTTGCTTCCCGGAGCATCATTGCAGACCCGATAGCAACCTGGAGAAGAGCCTCTGGCATGGGGTTACTAGCCTTCATAGGCGGATACATATCGATGATGCCGATTACGCTGACGAGAGTCGGCGACGCGGACGAGATCGTAGAAAATTTTTTCTCTTCTGCACAGTGGGACTTCAATAAGGGAGCTGCCATCACCATCATTGTTGGTTTTATCCTTTGTTCGACGTCGATGCTGATTGGTCAGGCTTCGTCCGTAATTGAAAGAGCAGATCAATCTCGGGCGCTAGCTAGGATGGGTGCGCCAAGGCGCTTTGAGTTGAAAGCCATTTGGTTAGAGACTTTTGGGCCACTGATTGTTGCCGTTTTAGGATGCACCTTGCTGGGTTTTGCCGCTGCATCTCCGATGATTCAGATACAACAGAAATTGGGAGGAGATATTCCCGACAACGGTGTTGGCATCATGACCCTAATAATCTGCAGTGGCTTATTAGTTGCTGCGTTATCAGTTTGGGCATGTCACCCATTGCACAAGATGATTCTTGAAAGACATATTCGACGCAACGACTAAATACTGATTTCCTCACTTCAGTTACCGAATTCGCAGTGCACTCATATTGTTATCTATCTGTCTGGCGAGCTGTAGTTGACGGCTCGCCAGACAAAAGAGAAAAAGGTTTGTGGCTCTCCTATATACCTATGACGGCTTTTGCGATTAAGAAGTAGATGACTAAACCTGATGCGTCTAGCAGTGTTGAGATGAATGGGTTGGCGAATACTGCTGGGTCTATGCCGAACTTGCGTGCCACCAGGGGCATAGCGCCGCCGACAGTGGCAGCCAGTGTGCATATGGATAGTAGGGTCAGCCCTATTACTGCGCCAATTTGTGGACCATAAAAAAGGCTGGTTATCGCGAATCCGATGGTTCCAATGAGTGTGCCCAATAGTGCTCCGACTCGGATTTCTCTTGAGATCACTCTGAGTCCGTCGCCAATCTTTATGTCGCCCAACGCGATAGCGCGGGTGACGGTTGTGGCTGCCTGATTCCCGGTGTTGCCGCCGGTGCCGATGAGCAGCGGCACGAAAACAGACAGCACAACCATTTGGGTGATGGTAGATTCGAATGTTTCTAGGACGTGAATAGTTAGAGTGGCTCCGATAGCTAGCACTAAAAGCCACACAACTCTGGCCTTGACTAGGTCACCTATCGGCGTGGCTAGGTAAGGTCTGCGAAGTGGCTCTGCGCCTGAGATGCGTGCTTGATCCTCGTTGTTGGCATCTTCCAGGATGTCTAGGGCGTCACTTAGTGGCAGAATGCCGACCAGTCGATTCTCTTGGTCGACAACAGGTAAAGCTAGCCGGTGTCGATCTGCGCATAGCCGGGCCGCATATTCTGCTGGTTGAGTCGCGTTAACGCTATCGTCACGTTTCATCACATCTTTGATGAGGGCAGTTTTGTCGGCGCGCATAATGTCTCTAAGGCTTACTACGCCTACAAGTTTCTTTTCGGCTGAAGTTACGGGCACCGTGTAGATAGTTTCTACGTCGTCCAGCACTTTTGTTAGGTGGGCTAGAGCCTTTTCAACACTATCTGTGGGGTGGAGTGTAGCGAATTCCGGGCTCATTCTTCGTCCAACAGATTTTTCTGGATACCCCAGCACAATGCCAGTAAGGTCACGTTCGGTTGGGCTGAGGCCAGCCAAAATCTTTGTGGCAACAGACGCTGGCAATTCGTCAAGCAATTCTGCTCGGTCATGCGGATCCATTGCTTCTACAACGGCAGATACGTGATCATCTCGTAGCGCACTAACAAGGTCAGCTTGGACGGCAGGGTCAAGCAAATCAAAAACAGCTATCGCTGTTGTCTTGGGGAGAGTCCTAAATAACAAGGCACGTTGATGGAAGTTTGATCTTTCCATCAGCACCTTTATTTCACGGACAGGTGCTGCAGAAACAATCTGGTTAATCTTTTGCAAATTTTGTGATTGAAAAGCCTTATGAAGTCTTGTCTCTAAGACTTGTAAAAGTCTCGAATCCATATCATCCTCCAGCTTTGTTGCGGCGTTGAAACTCGACCAACAAGGCTTATTCTTTGTCTGCCAGGTTGCGCTGCCAACCCATCCTACAAGGAGGGCAAGTCTTCAACTATCTAAAATTAATCGGTGTGACAATGATGAGAATCTGAAATTAATTAGCTAATCTTAAGCGTCAAAAGCTGACCTATAAAGTGGCTAATTTTGCAACCACCTTAGATCGACAGTTAGTCTCCGATAAGCGCTGTCAATTCTGCTAGAGGTAATTAGTCGTGAAGGCTGTCAAAGGTAAAAAAAGCTATTGCATCGTTTAAGTATGCCATCGCCTGCTTCCTGGTAATTGCTTTCGCTTCTATGAATCTAGCTCCGGCACACGCGAATCCAACAGACGTTCCGATTAATGTCGGCAGTAGTGCTCTGCCCGCCACAGCGTGCTGAAGAAAGGCAAATGTCGCGCTGTCGTTATGGAGTTGGCAATAACTGGTCAGCTACATCGCTGAAAACACCGGTGGCGCCCCAATTGAATAGTTCATTTGCTCTGGCGGGGGAGTTGACCGTCCATACATTGACACCGAAACCGGCGTCTCGAAATGCGCGAACCTTTTCACGGGTTAGCCCAGTATTGTCTGGGTGAATGTAGTCGGCGCCCACCAACTCAAGAACGCTTTTCCAGTCTGCGCGTAGCGTGGACGCATCGTATAGGCAGCCTACGGGAAGCTTTGGGGCTTTCTTCTTTAGCTCGTAGAGCAGTACATGATTAAACGACGAAATAATGACACGATTGCGCGGGTTTAGATTTTTCAATTCGCTCAGTAAATTATTGATGAGCATTAAGGTCATAGCTTTACCGGCTTCATTCGACTTGACCTCGATATTGCAATTCATGCCAGTCTCATTCATGAACTGGATTAAATCGCTAAATTGCGGGATTTTTTCTCCCGCATATTTTGGTGAAAACTAACTGCCGGCATCAATGTCTTCTAGGTCTGCGGCGGTTAGGTCGTAGTAGCCTCCCGAGCGATTCGTGGTGCGATCAAGCGTGGTGTCGTGACAGATGATGACTGTCCCGTCCCCAAGAACATCTACATCGGTTTCCAGCCAGGCTACGCCGCGCTCATGGGCAAGACGGAAGGCTGCCATAGTGTTTTCCGGCGCCACAGTATTCAGTCCGCGATGGGCGAAAACTACGTGTTCATCGTTGTGGTTCACGGGTAAACCTCATTTCTGGCGCGCGAGTACAAGTTCTAGTTTATGAAATTGGAGCCTGGACGGATGACACATGCACCGGATGACCTGGGCGCGATTGGTGAGCCGACTTAGGCGCTAGCCCTAAGAAGAGCAAGAAAATGAAGAAACTAGCAAAGACTGGCGCAACGGTGCTGCCAGTTGGGGTGCCAGGTATCCTCGCAACTGGTTTGGCTGCCGCCGCAGTTCGCCGTCGCAGGCACTAATCGCCGATAACTAAAGTTTGGGTCGTTCCTCTAATTGAGGAGCGACCCAAATTATTTTGGAAGAAGCAAAACTACGATTTATTGCGTATGTGGTTGTGCACATAGGCGTGACTGTGAAATCATGTACTGGTCGAATAGATGTGAGTCTTATTTTGACAGCTGGCAGAGAGAATTTGGTGAAATCCCAAAACTGACGCGCAACGGTAAAACGTAAGTTGAGTCCGACCTTGAAGCCAGGGAAGGTAACGCTGCACCGCGCGATACGGTCGAACCGAAAGTATTTATATGCAGGTAAGTGCTACCGTCGCGGAAAGCACTCTCCGGCGGCGGCGTAGAAACAAGTGGGCACGTAACGTCCGGTTGACGGCGCTTCTGATATTGCTGATTGTTACTCCGCTCGTCTCCCTTGCTTTCGGGTCGGCAAACGTTCACATAAGCGACATAATAGGGGTTAGCCTAAATCATCTGGGAGTGAACCAGGAAGTTACTTGGACTCCAGCAATTGACGCAATCATATGGCAAAACCGGGTTCCCAGAATAATCACTGGCATGGCGGTTGGTGCGATACTTGGTGTGGCCGGAGTGGTTCTGCAAGCTCTCGTACGCAACCCTTTAGCTGAGCCATACGTTTTGGGTGTTTCAAGTGGGGCATCGACTGGGGCAGCTTTGTCGATAATTGTTCTGGGTGCGTCAAACTACCTAGTTACTGGGAGCATGGCCTTTGGGGGAGCGCTGATTGCGACCTTTATGGTCATGATAGTTGCTGGCCATGGCTCTACGCCTTTGCAGTTAATTCTCGCAGGTCTAGCCGCCGGCTTCGGTTTCCAAGCGGTCACTAACCTACTAATTTTTTCTTCAGGCAGTCCAGAAACATCGCAGGCAGTCATGTTTTGGATGCTCGGTTCGCTAGCCAGGGCGCATTGGCCGCAGTTGCCAATCCTAGTGATGATAGCCATCGTCTTCACCGCTGTAATGGCGGTTTTTGGGCCTATCCTTGACGCTCTCGCAAGTGGTGACCGGACGGCTGAATCCGTTGGCGTCAATGCGGTACGCATGCGTGTTTTATTATTGATTTTTGTTTCAGCGGCGGTCGCAATAGCTGTTGCCGCTGCCGGTGGAATTGGTTTCGTAGGTTTAATCATTCCGCACGTAATTCGCTCCTTCATCGGTCATTCTCATCGCTATTTAGTGCTCGGTTCGGCGCTCGCTTCTGCACTTTTCTTGGTTTGGATGGATGCTGTGGCTCGGGTTGCATTCGCGCCGGCAGAGTTGCCGATTGGGGTAATAACAGGGTTAATCGGTGCGCCGTGTTTGGTTGTTCTCATCAAGAGACAGCGGCGTACAAGTTAGGAAGGGAAAATGAAGAAACAACTCGTAGCCAGCGTACTAACGCTTGGTTTACTTCTTGCGGGCTGTTCGGGCAACGGCGCTGGTGGTGACAAATCTTCAGCGTCGTCTTCAGCCAATCAGACTGGGTTTCCGGTAACAATAACCAGTTGCAGCGAGTCTGTGGAGTTCGCAAAAGCCCCAGAGCGCATTTTGTTGCTATCAGAAACCGATTTCTCAATACTCTATGACCTGGGACTGGCAGACAAGGTGGTGGCAAAATCGGGAAATCGCCGCATAGATGACAGCTATCCTGAAATGAACAAGGCGTTGGACGCAATTCCACAGCTCGAAGCGGGCGATACCGGAACAGGTGGCGCAAAGGTCTCCACAGAGGCCGCCTTAAGCGTCAATCCTGATGTGGTATTCGGTTACGATGAGGGTGCTGATCGTGAGAAGCTAAAAGCATCTGGCGTCCCGCTTTATTCGCCCGACGCTATGTGCCCAGGTTACACCACAGATCACGCTTCCTACGACCTCGTATATAGCGAAATCGACAAGATAGCCACGATGTTCGGAGTCCAGGACAAGGCTAAGGAAGTCAAGGATAAGGTGAAGAAACGTCTCGAGGATGTTGAAAAGAATGCTCCTTCAGACGCCTCTGCCTCTGCAGCCGCACTTTTCGTCATGCCTGGCACCACGGAGTTCTACACTTACGGCACTAGCTCTATGGTTCAGCCCATTTTTGAGGTAAACGGGCTTAAGAACGTATATGACGACTCGAAAGAGCGGGTATTTGAGGCTTCCATGGAGTCTTTGTTAGAGAAGGATCCGGAGTGGATTGTCCTAATGGCCGATTCTTCGACACCAGAAGAGGCAAAGACGATTCTTAAGAGCTATGCCGGCGCTGATGGCTTGCAGGCTGTTAAGAATGACCAGGTTGTTTACCTGCCGTTCGTGTTGACTGATCCGCCGACCACTCTCTCAGTTGACGGTGCCGTGAAGCTCGGAGAACTGTTGAAGAAATAATGATTAAAGTCAGTCGCCTCACCGTCAGCCGTGGAAAACGTCGCGTCATATCAGACGTGAACTTCACCGTGTCTGACGGTGAGGTGGTTGGTGTTGTGGGAGTCAATGGTTGCGGCAAATCAACCTTGTTGATGGCACTGCACCGTTCTCTAACTCCTGACTGCGGAGATGTCTTCATTGATGGAGAGAATCTCGCTGAACTTAGCCGTAGAGAAATTGCCCAGAAAGTCGCCGTCGTAGCCCAAGAACGTGATTCGGTTCTGCCGCTGAAGGTACGCGACGCAGTCGGTCTGGGTCGGCTGGCCCGTCGCAATTTAATTGGCTATGGAGATAATGCGGATCAGGATTTAATAGACGAAGCTATGGGACGCGTCTCACTGACCGCACTTGCTGATCGATTGATTACAGAGCTTTCCGGTGGCGAACGCCAACGGGTAGTGATTGCGCGCGCGATAGCCCAGCAATCGAACCATTTGCTCTTAGATGAGCCGACAAATCACCTCGACTTGTATCACCAATTCGCGCTGCTCGATCTAATAGCAGACCTTGGCCGAACGACTGTAATCGTGCTTCACGACCTTAATCTAGCTGCCCGCTGTTGTGATCAGATAATGCTGCTGAATCAGGGTCGGCTGGTGGCTAAAGGCAAACCCACCGAGGTTTTTATCCCAGACATATTAGAACCCATTTACAAATTAAAAGTACGCTCTGTAAAGGCCAACGGGCAAATCAATTTGTTATTCGATAAGCGGGATTCGAAATGCGGTTAATACAGCATAACTAGGCCCACTATTTCTGTGAGAACGAACACAGTTTCGAAGCATTGAGAGTCCCGGATAGCTTCGCTGCAGCGGTTTTGCTTAGGTTAGTTGCGCCGTTTTCGACTCCAAAGCAATCTTTTCGTCAATACTCTTTTTGGACGGTATTCCGGCTAGTAGCAGAATACCGGCGAGCGATAATATGGTGTAGAACCAGAAGAGGCGGGCGAATCCTTCGTTAAGCCCTAACTGGAATGCGGTCTCTATTTGTTCACGATTGTTTTCGATGTCTTGCAGATACTGATTTTGCATGGTTTGGAAGCTCGGGGGAACCATACCCATTTTTTCTTCCATTTTCTTCCCCATGTCATCGAAAATGTAGTTCGCTATGTCTTTCGTTCGATCAACAACATTGGTCACATCCGCAGTCTTTATTTCATCTTGTAAAGAATCAGGCAAATCAGACATGTCAAAGCTCATGTCTGGTTGTAAGTTTTCGCTTGAGGGCTGAGGGTCACCTACGTTTTCAGGTTTAGCACCCATCGGAGGCATTCCTGGTTGAGCCCCTGATGCAGACATTGCTGGCATAGCCGGCATCTCTGGCATAGCGTCCATGACTTTGCCAGACAGCCCGCCCATGGCGGTTGCCAATAGCCCAACCAGAATAGCTGGAGCGAGTGTTGTTCCTAGTGAGCGTATTAATGAAAGGGTTGCTTGACCCGAATTTGCGTCCGAGGCGGGGATTAGATGCAAGATGAGATAAGTCAGTGGCGCCCCCATCAAAAAGCCCAACCCTAAACCCATAACGAATATTGAAACCGAGGTAGACCAAAAACCAGGGTGTGGGCTAGCCCAATAAATAAGGAGGAAGCCGGAGAGAGCAGAAATTGCTGTGCCGAGACCGAGAATGAGGCGCGGACCGAAGCGATCTGTTAAACGTCCGCTAAGCGGAGCGCCAATAGCCGAAGCTAAGCCGACGATGATTGTCGGATAGCCACCGGCGCCCGAAGGTAAACGCATAGAGTTCTCAGCGAATTGGGGGATGAACATCACAGTCATCATTAAAATGCCGGCTACCGCGCCGAATAGCAGTGTTGTGCCAACATTGAGTGTGGCGAAATAACTTAACTCGATAATTGGATCTTTAGCGTGTCTCTCGACGAGCCAAAATGCTGGAATTAATACCAGGAATATAAGCAATCCAAGCCAGACGTTGGTGTCTTTCAGGGATTCGCCAATTTGTGTGAAATCCAAATTCTGGAATGCCCACAACAGAGAAGTAATCATTACTACCAGAATGAATACGCCGGGTAAATCAAGTTTACGTGACGAGCTTTGAATTTCTTGGGGGAGTGCCCAGATTCCCAGCGCCACCACAATAGCGGCGATAGGCACGTTAATATAAAAAATCCACTGCCAATTAGCTTGTCCGGCAATATCGAGAATAAGCGATCCGGCCGAGGCGCCAAAAACAGACGCGACACCGTAGACCATTCCAACTAAGCCTAAGGCCATGCCACGCTTTGGAGGTGGAACGATAGTGCCTACGGCAGCGGTAGCCACTGGAACCATGCCGCCGCCGCCAATTGCCTGAATCGCCCGCGAAGCCAGCAGTAAGCCGAGGGAAGAGAAGTCTTGAGCTAGGCCGCACCCTAGAGAACCTAGCCCGAATAGGCCTATGGCTAGCACATATACGGGTTTGCGTCCGATGATGTCAGCTATTTTGCCGATGACAGGAATGGCTGCCGCATAGGCGAGGGTATAGATAGTAAAAATCCAGACGCCAACCTTGTCACCTACGCCCAAACCGTTTTGGATGACGGTTCTGGCCGGATTGACAATCCCCATGTCGAGGGCACCCATACCAATGCCGGCCAGATAAAGAGCCAGCACCAGACCCCAGCGCTTCGGCGCGACAAAATCTGTTTTAACGTCCTTGTTAAGGTCATCGCCGGCAGCTGAGTTTTCTTTTGAGAGAGTAGCTGTGGAAGTCATTTTGGTCTCTAATCTTAAATATCGGGTTAACAACTATTTATTGACGTCATTAGAGGTATCTAAAGACTCAACAAATTGCTTGAGCATGTCAGTGAAAATCGTTAACTCTTCGGTGGAGCGCTTGGCGAATAACCCGCTAAGCCCGGCTTCCATCGGGGCAGTGAAATCGTGACCTATTTGCCCGCCCAGCTCAGAAATGCGCAACACCGTTTTGCGGCGGTCACTTTCATCTGCTTGGCGTCGCACGTAACCGGAGGCGACCAGCCGGTCGGTCAGGTAGCTGACGGCCGCCCGTGTCAGATGAAGTTGACCAGCTAGGTCAGAGGGGGACAGTGGATTGCCGAGCAGCTCCGCCTGCCAAATCTGCAGCAGAGCCTCGCCGTCCTTACCGTGCAGCCCCAGCTTCGAGGAGTAACGGTTTATCAGGTCACTGGACGCAAAAACCAGCCGGTGCAGTTGAAAGATCAGTCGGTCGAACTGCGCGACGCGGGTGCCGTCCTGGTTTAAATCTTCACTCATGTGGTTAAGTATATTAACGATTAAGAAACTTAAGCAAATCTGAGCTTAGGTCGGTTGTGTCGCGTCGTTTTGCTGTAACTGAGCCTCGGCATAATGATTTTCGTGCGCTAGTCGCGCACTTCGTTTAGATTCTACGAATCGTTGCAAAAGGTGTGCGACGATTAGTAGAATCGTCGCAAGGAGGATGCGAAGATGCTGCGAGAGAATAAGAATCTTGAATACAAGCGTGAGCTTAGCGATACGTTCTTGAAGACGGTTAGCGCCTTTGCGAATTACGATGGCGGAACCATTGTCTTTGGAGTGGATGACGATGGTCTGGTTGTCGGTGTAGACAATCCGAAAGATTTGATGTTAAGAATTGAAAACAAAATTAACACCACTATTAATCCTGTTCCAGAGTTTTCTCTATTTCTGAATGAGGATAAGACTGTTTCGTTAAAGATATTTGAAGGAGCATATAAACCTTATCTTTACCGCGCCAAGGCGTACCGTCGAGCTGACTCTTCGACTGTCGAAGTCAGCAGACTAGAGTACGGGCGTCTTGTACTTGAGGGAACTAACCAATCCTTTGAGCAGCTACCAGCAAAAAATCAAAATATGAAGTTCTCTGTGCTAGAGGAAGAAATGGCTCGAGCATTGGGAATCCGAGGGATTAGCAAAGATGTGCTTAAGACCCTTGAATTGTTTGGCGACGACTTCGGGTATAACAATGCGGCATATCTTATCGCTGATAAAAATGATTTCGCTGGGGTCGATGCCGCTCGTTTTGGCGAAAATATAAACGAGTTTCGAGAGCGTCGTGACTTTTCTGGTACCTCGATTTTGACACAGTTTCATTTATCGTTGGAGATGTTTAATCGTTGGTACAGATATGAGGTCGTTAAAGGTTCCAGTCGTTCTGTAGTGCAGAGTATTCCTGAGGACGCCTTCCGCGAGTCCTTAGCTAACGCACTCGTGCATCGCACATGGGACGTTCCGGCTCCTATACGTATCAGTATGTATGATGACCGGCTTGAGGTAGTTTCTCCGGGGGGGTTGCCTTCGGGAATTAGTGTGGAGGAATACCTTGACGGTAAGTTCTCACTTCTTCGTAACCCTATATTGGCTGGAGTTTTCTTTCGGTTGGGTTACATAGAAAAGTTCGGAACAGGGATAACCCGCATCAAATATGCATACCGTGCTAGTGTTTCTCAGCCTCAATTTGTCGTCAGGCAGCAGTCTGTAACGGTTGTCCTGCCTACCGTTACTTCCAAAAACGATTTAGAAGAAAATGAACAGCTCGTGTTGGGCGTTCTGGAGGATGGGAACCCGCATTCGCGCACCGGTATTCAGTCCCGCTCGGGATTAGGAAAGGACACGACAATCCGGGCTTTGAATTCACTTCTCAAAGCAAAGGTAATCTCGCGAACAGGTGCTGCCAGAAGCACAACATACAAGAAAGTAAATGCGTTTTGAATTTTGACTTTGGTGTCTAATTAGCTGCTGGATGCCTCCTAGTATCTCGTGAGGGTGCCGGCGGTTGCAGCAATCCCCAACTGAAAATCTCTGGCGTACACCCTTACAAGCCATTGTCAATCGGTTATAGTGCGTCGGTTGCGGGCTTGTTACTACCGGTCTACTGTTTTATTTACTTATTTTTGTCGCCAATATCGCGAAGGAGCCCAGATGAGCGACACTAGTAATTCAGCGCTAGCTGGACCCGCCAATGATCCCTATATTTTGGATCCAAAAAATATCCTCGAGCCGCCAAAAACATTTGGTGCTAGTTTGCGTTATCTTGGCCCTGGAATGGTGACGAGTGCGGCTGTTGTCGGCTCCGGCGAGTTATTGACGGCGACCACGCTTGGCGCTGAGGCTGGATTCATGCTGTTGTGGCTGATTTTCTTATCCACTTTCGTTAAGGTCGCCGTCCAGATTGAGTTGGCTAGGTGGTCAATTTCCACCGGGAAGACAGCAATGACGGGCTATGACCAGGTGCCGCCGAAAATCGGCAAGCGCGGCTGGATTTCCTATATCGGTCTGCTCATGTTTTTGCAGATTATTATCGGTCAAGGTGGTGTCCTTGGTGCAGGGGCACTCGCCATGTCGATGGTTTTGCCAATCGGTGCAGACCCCCTTTCGACAACCTCGCTCGGTTTCTGGATTCTCGTCATGGTGGTGCTGACAATCGCAATCCATGCGGCGAATAAATATGACATCGTCGAAAAAGTCGCCACTGTGCTGGTGGTGCTGGTTACCGTGGGTGTGGTGGCTATGGTCATCGGGGTTGAATTCACGCCATTCAAATGGACGGCAAGTGACCTTGGTTACGGCATGACCTTCCGCATCGCCGCTGGCGCGATGGGTTTCGCCTTGGGCATGTTTGGCATGACGGGTGTTGGTGCGGGCGAAATCACCGCCTATACATATTGGGTTGTAGAGAAAGGTTATGCCGCTTGGACTGGGCCGAATGACGGCTCCGAAGATTGGGCTAATCGTGCTCGTGGCTGGATCAAGGTCATGAAGATTGACGCCTGGGTGTCCTGGGTTATATATACTGCCTCAACTGCGGCTTTCTATATTTTGGGTGCTGCGGTTTTGCATCCACAAGGTCTCGAACCTAAGGGCAACAAGGTGCTGGAGGTTATTTCGCAGATATTCAGCTCAACTATCGGGGCCGGAGCTGCCACCGTATTTCTGGTCGGTGCAGCGATCGCGTTATTCAAGACCATACTCGCCAACGCGCCGGGCTTCTCACGTCAAATCACCAACACTTTGGCGGTCTTTAACGTATTTAACTGGAAAGAAACTCACGCGCGCAATCGCTGGCAGCGCGCTTTAGTAATTGTGTTACCCATTATTTGGGGTCTGACCGCCATCGTCTTCAAGTCCCCGCTGGCGCTCATCATCTTGGCTGGTATCGGCAATGCGATCTTCTTGATGGCAGTGGTCGTGGCCACCATATATCTGAACCGAACTGAAACCGACGACAGAATCAAAGATAAGCTGCCGTGGAATATCTATCTAGCCATTTCGTCAATTTCCGTCTTTGGGGTTGGCATTTTGGGACTTGTGGATCAAATCGCAAAAGTGATGTCTTGATTATCTGTTGATTTGAAGGAGAAAGTTATGAAAGCCGTTGTAGTACACGCCGCCAATGATTTACGTATTGATGATGTGCCAGATCCGGTCTGTGGGTCAGACGATGTGCTCGTAGAAATGGAGTGGGGTGGCATCTGCGGCTCCGATCTGGCTTACGTGAGAACGGGACTGTCTGGTACGGCTCAGTTGCGTGAGCCTTTGATTCTTGGTCACGAAGTCGGTGGAAAAGTGGCCGAAGTTGGCAAGAATGTTGCCGGCATTAATGTCGGCGAGCCGGTGACAATCCACCCGGCGACGCTGGTCGGGGATCACACAATGCCCGCTGACCTTAAGGAGCGAACTAATCTTTGGCCTGAGGTGCGTTATTTCGGCTCTGCGGCGTTTTTGCCCCATGAGCAAGGCGGGTTTAGTCAGTACCGCATAGTGCGTCCTGACCAATTGCGACCAATCCCAGACGGCGTGTCTACCAAAGAAGCAGCCCTAGCCGAGCCTCTTGGCGTCGCCATTCATGCTGTCAATCGCGCTGGTAATGTTAGTGGAAAGCGCGTTTTGGTCAATGGAAGTGGGCCGGTCGGGGCGCTCGTTGTGGCTACTTTAAAACAACGTGGAGCAAAAATTGTCTATGCGGCGGACTTATCTAAGACCGCACTAGAGATTGCTGGACGAATGGGTGCCGATGATCTGGTGCACTTAGCCGCCGGCGACAAGCTGCCCGTTGGTGTTGAAATATCTTTTGAAGCGTCTGGCGCCCCGCAGGCGATAGGTGACGTGTTGCTGGCCACCCGCCGAGGTGGAACGGTTATTCAAGTTGGCAATCTACCGGGTAAGGAAACCCCGATTTCACTCGGCCAACTTGTCACGCGAGAAATTAATTATCTTGGCTCTTACCGTTTCATTGACGAGATAACGGATGCCTTAGAAATGTTGAAAGACGTTGATGTCTCACCGCTGATGACCCACGAATTCGACCTGGCAGACGCAGTGGAAGCCTTCCGTGTCGCGGCCGACCGCTCGACGGGCTCGTCAAAAGTGATGTTAAAACTGAGCTAAGCGTCAAAGAGTTGCTCCCCAAAGGTTTCGCCTCTGGGGAGCAACTCTGCATTTACCTACGTTGACTCGCGTGACCCTAGAAGATAACGAAAACAACTGACGCTAGCGCGAAACCCATCATAGATTGCAGCGCCTGCTGCACTGTCCAAGTTTTCAGCATGGTCTTCACGTCCATGCCCAACAGCCTGCCGACAAGCCAGAATCCGGAGTCATTGACGTGGGAGGCAAATACAGACCCGGCTGCGCAGGCTAGTGTTATGGCAACAATCTGAACGGGGGAGTAGCCACCGGCGAGCACCGCTGGCGCCATCAACCCAGCGGCAGTGGTCAAAGCGACAGTGGCCGATCCTTGAGCGATACGCAGCAATGCGGCCACCAGATAAACAGCCAAGATGACTGGAATACCTAGATCGCCCATGATGTGAGCCACAGCATCACCAATACCGGAAGCGCGTAGCACGCCACCATACATTCCGCCAGCGCCAGTAATGAATACCACCGAGGCAATCGGCCCCAAAGAAGAATCGATCAATTGCTCTAGGGCGCTGCCCTTGAGCCCGCGAAAACCACCCAGAATCGGCAGTGCGACGAGCACAGAGATAAGCAAAGCGATACCGCTCTTGCCGACGAACGTAAACGCTTGAGCCCAAAGCTCATGACCCGTTATTGCACCGGCCTTAACGGCGAAATCAACGCCGGTATTTAAGAAAATCAGCATCATCGGCAACAGCAAGATAGCGACGATGGTCCTAGGCTTAGGTGGGTTCTTGACGTCCCGGCCGTCATGACCGAATGCGGCGCCAACCACCTCAGTGAAATTGAATTTCTTGCTGACGAATTTGCCCCACAAATAACCGGTCACGTAGAAAGTGGGTAAGGCAATAATGACGGCAACCACTATTAAAATGCCGAGATTTGTGCCGAAGAAAGTAGATGCTGCGACTGGGCCGGGGTGCGGCGGCACGAAGACATGCATGACCGAGAACGCCACAGCGGTCGGGAAAGCGTAAAGCAGGATTGGCCCACCAACGCGAGCTGCAACCGCGAAGACGATTGGCAGCATGACGACTAAACCAGCATCGAAAAACATGGGGAAGCCCAGTAGTAGTGACGCTAGCCCAAGAGCCAGTGGCGCGCGCTTTTCACCGAAGCGGCGAATCATGGCGTCAGCTAATGCTTGGGCACCTCCGGAGTGTTCGATTAGCTTACCGAGCATGGCACCAAAGCCGACAAGAATACCTACGTCCCCCAAGGTGCTTCTGAACCCGCCCATAACTACGTCGTAGAGTGAACCGGTTGGAATGCCAGCTGCGATTGCAGTCAACACCGACACAAGTACGAGGGTGATAAAAGCGTGCAGCTTAAACTTGATGATCAGAAAAAGAATTATCAGAATGCCTGCTGCGGCAATACCTAGGAGCGGCCCCGCTCCAAGGGTTTGTTCCCAATTTTCCACGATGTCGTCCTAACAGTTAAAAATCAATTCTGTTGATTTAATATCCAAAAATTTGGGCTTCGTCGCCCAAAATGTGAAACATCCTTTCCTTTTTCATAGCCCCTAGAACATGCAGGTATCGTAGCGGCTGAGCTTGACGTCTAGGGGCTAGAGCTGAGAAGTGCCTGAAAATGGTTAGGAATAATGCCTTGATTGCTTGGTTTGTGTGCAACAAATGGCGATCTAAGCGACTTAGTTATTCGCCGACTCGGACATTGTGTTGCCTTTGCCGACTCTAATCCAACTGATTTGTTGACAAGATTTGCCAAAAAAGTTGCTGAGCGTTTAGCCCCTCACATATAATTCAAGCAGTCAATTGATTGTCAGCCTGAAAGTTTGAGGTCAACATGTTTTTACGACGCAAGCTAACTCCGATGAAAATCGGGGCGGTGTTAAGCGCCGGCGTGCTCATGCTAGCTGGTTGCTCGTCTGGTACAGGTTCCGCTGGCTCTACCGAGAGCGCAGGACAGCATAGCGACGAAGTACGCGTCGCTATGACTAAAGCCTCGGAAAATGATTCCGGCTTCGACCCAATCAAGGGTTGGGGTTGTGGTGGGCACGTCCACGAGCCGTTAATTCAGTCCACCCTTATCAATACCGATAAGGATATGAACTTTGTCGAAGATTTGGCCACTGAATATTCGATGGCAGACGATGCTATGTCTTGGCATTTCAAGATTCGTGATGACGTTAAGTTCACTGATGGCACCAACTTGAAAGCATCTGATGTGGCGTTTACCGTCAACTCTGTGCTTAATGATCCAGGTGCTGTGTGCGAGTTAACTGGAGTTAAAGAAGCAGTTGCTGATGATGACACTAACGTCACTATCAAGATGAGTGAGCCGAATAATACCCTGCTATATACGCTCGCCGTGTTAGGAATCGTGCCTGAGGCTAGCTACGGCCCGAATTATGGTGCCAACCCAATTGGGTCTGGACGTTACGTCCTAGATCAGTGGGATCAGGGTCAACAAGCTATCTTTAGCGCGAACCCTGATTATTATGGCGAGCAGCCTAAGATGAAGAAACTAATCGCTACTTTCATGGACGAAGATCCTGCCTTAGCAGCGGTTCGTGCTGGTGAAGTCGATGTCGCCTACGTCTATGCGCCAAAAGCTGACCAGAAAGTTGACGGTTATACGTTAGCGAGTTTCGCCACCGTTGATTCTCGTGGTATCTCGTTGCCCACAAGCCCTGCTGGTGGCACTTTCAAACCTGCTGATAACTCCTTCAACGACAGCACGAAAACCTATCCGGCTGGCAATGATGTCACAGCTAATCTCGCCATCAGAAAAGCACTGAACTACGCCATTGATCGAGATCTAATGGTTAAAAACGTGCTCAAGGGGCACGGCACGCCAGCCTTCGGTGTCTCCGATGGTATGCCTTGGTCTAGCAAGGACAGTGTATTTAAGCAAGATGTCGAAAAAGCCAAGAAGATTTTGGCAGACGACGGCTGGAAGGCCGATTCTGATGGAGTGCTGGCTAAAGACGGTCTACGTGCAGAGTTCGACCTAATTTATCCATCCTCCGACTCAACCAGGCAAGCCTTAGCCGCTGAATTCGCTAACCAAGTAAAGAATATCGACGTGAAAGTGAACCCGGTTGGCAAGTCTTGGGACGATATTTATGGAGTTAGCTACTCTGATGCGATTCTTTGGGGTTGGGGTTCCAACTCACCGATTGAGGTCTACAACCTGCTGTATTCAACAGGTTGGGGCAACTTCTCGCTTTACGCCAGTGACGTCATCGATGAACACCTCAAAAAGGCCATCTCAACAAAGGATCTTGAGGAGTCGAATCGGGAATTCCAGGCAGCCCAAGTAGGCCCAGAAGGTGCCGGTATTGATGGTGCCGCGTCCTGGGTGTGGCTAGCTAATGTTGACCACCTCTATTTTGTGCGTGACGGTTTGCACATCGCAGATCAGAAACCTCACCCGCATGGCCATGGCTGGGCCGTGGTTAATAACGTGGATCAGTGGTCTTGGAATTAAAGCAATCTGCTGAATCGCTAGGTGAGTCACCCAATAGTGTGACTCACCTAGCCGGTTCTTCTGCTGGGCTCCCGTGGTTCTTGCGATTTTCGCTGGTCGCGATATTAAAGCTAGTGCTTTTGCTGCTGGGCGTATCGATAATAGTTTTCTGGCTAGTTTCGCTCTCGCCGATAGATCCGCTTCAAGCCAACTATGGTTCGGTAGCCGTCCAAAATATGAGCCCTGAGCAGCGTGCTATCTTAAGTGCTTACTGGGGTCAAGACACACCGATTTGGGAGCGGTACGCTTCATGGTTTACCGCTTTTATTCATGGCGATATGGGCGTCTCACTGCGCTACAACGGGGCAGTTTCTCATGTAATTTGGCGGAAATTCTCTAATTCGGTTTTGCTGTTAGCTACGGCGTGGGTGCTTTCTGGCGTTCTAGGTTTTACCCTTGGGGTAATCGCTGGGGCTAAACGCAATAAAGTCGTTGACCGGATAATCACCACCATTTGTTATGGGCTGGCCTCGACGCCAACATTTTGGTTAGGGATGTTGGTGTTGATGGTTTTCGCCGTCTGGCTTGGTTGGTTCCCAGCCGGTTTTGCTGCTCCCATTGGGGTGAGCGCGGCTGATGTGACAATCTTCGATTCTATTCGCCACGCAGTCCTACCGGCAGCAACTTTGAGTGTGGTAAGCATTGCGAATATCACTCTTCACACTCGAGAAAAGCTAGTAGATGTCATGGACTCGGACTTTTTTCTCTACGCAAAAGCGCGAGGCGAATCCAAGTGGCAAGCTGTACGACGTCATGGACTACGTAATATCGTTTTGCCAGCCTTGACTTTGCAGTTCGCTTCTGTGGCGGAGATTTTCGGCGGCTCAATTCTAGTAGAACAAGTATTTAGCTATCCGGGTCTAGGACAAGCGACGGTAACGGCGGGTCTAGGTTCTGATACGGCTCTGTTGGCAGGAATATCGGTGATAACAGCGGCGGTAGTCTTTACCGGCAATACCATCGCAACATTGCTATATGGGGTAGTTGATCCCCGAATAAGGCGTGGTCAGCGTGGCTAAACCGACAAATCTTGTATCAAAGTATGCGAGCGTTGATATTGGCAAGCGAGTTTTTCATCTACCTCAATTACCTCGGCTGGCGAACCCGAAGACTGCCCTGCGCCAGGCCATCACGTCTGTGGTGGTATTGGCGTTAATAGTTGGTATTGGAATAACGCTTAGGCAAGCCGCCACATCAACAGATTTTACGCACACGGGTCTTGCACCGACCTTGACGAATCTGTTTGGTACCGATTGGATGGGGCGCGATATTTTTGCGCGCACCTTCGCTGGCCTATCCACATCGATTCTTATCGGTATCATCGCGTCGCTAGTCAGCGCGCTAATAGCAGTAATTTTAGGGGTGCTAGCTGCTATCGGTCCGTCCTGGTTAGATTCGGCAATCACTTGGGTAATTGATCTAGTTTTGGGCATTCCCCATCTACTACTACTTATTTTGATTTCTATCGCTTTGGGACGAGGTTTTTGGGGTGTAGCGATTGGGGTGGCAGTGACGCACTGGCCTTCCCTAGCCCGCGTGGTTCGCTCGGAAGTGTTACAAGTCAGAGAATCTATTTATATTGCCAGCGCTCAAGCGCTAGGACGAAACCCATGGCAGATTGCCACTAAACACTACTGGCGAGCTTTGGCTCCGCAAGCCATGGTTGGAGCCATCTTGCTATTTCCGCACGCAATTATGCATGAGGCCTCAATCACATTTCTTGGTTTCGGTCTGTCACCTGATTCGCCAGCTATCGGAGTAATTTTGAGTGAGTCTGTTGGATATGTCGGCGCTGGCATGTGGTGGGCGGCAGTATTTCCTGGGGTGGCTCTGTTAGCGATCGTATTAATTTTTGACGCTTTTGCTCGGGCGATGCGTGTCCTATTAGGGGGCGGACGATGAGCGAACAACCAATGCTGGCAATCAACGATCTATCAATTGGATTTCCGACCAAAACTGGGGAAATTCAATACGTTATTTCCAGACTTCACGCGAGGGTAAGACCTGGTGAGATTCTGGCCGTTATCGGCTCCAGCGGTTCTGGCAAAAGCCTGTTGGCTGAGGCCATTTTAGGGATTAGCTCCCAGGCCGCATTCGTTGCAGGCGATATCGAATATCGTGGGGAAAAACTTACGGCAGATTCTCTTTCTGCTCTTGCTGGCTACGAAATCGGGCTGATACCCCAAAGCGTAAATAGTTTGGATCCATTAATGAAAATTGGACCCCAAGTGATTGGTGAAAACCGATGCAACGCCCAAGATATGCTTCGTTTTTTCAAACGTTATGAATTACCTGAAGACACTGCCGACAAATACCCATTCGAGATCTCTGGTGGTATGGCTCGTCGAGTGTTGATTGCGGCTGCACTATTGGCCAAACCGCAACTAATTGTTGCTGATGAGCCGACTCCTGGCTTACATTCTGAATTAGCAGAATTAGTTATGCAGGACTTGCGACAATTTGCGGATGCCGGAAATGCGGCGCTAATAATTACCCACGACGTCGAATTGGCGTTGCGCTACGCAGACCGAGCATCGGTTTTTTATGCGGGAACAACCCTAGAAGTTGGCATGATTAGTGATTGGCAAGATCCTGCCTCACATACGGGTGGCCCCTTTCACCCCTATACTCGAGCTCTTCTCAATTCTCTGCCGGGACGAGGTTTCGCTCCTTACCCAGGGACTCAGCCGTTGCCAGGCGACTATTCTGGCTGTCCCTTTGCGTCCAGATGTCCTTGGAAGATTGAGGCGTGTGGCACGGAGATTGCGTCCGTGCGGATCGGCAGGGCAATGGTTCGGTGTGCCAATCCTGCCGCTTATGACGAAAAATTGCTCGGGAGTGAACCGCTGTGAGTCTAGTTGCTAACCACATTTGGTTCGAATACCGCAAAAATCAGCCAGTAATCAAGGATTTCAACCTGCAGATTAATCCTGGTGAGAAGGTAGCCTTATTTGGTCCTAGCGGACAAGGGAAAACAACGATTTGCAAGCTACTAACGGGTTTCTTGACTCCAATGAGTGGCAGTATCCAGGTTGGCGACCAGCCGTTATCACGTCGCAAGGCGCGCAGTGTGCAGATGATTTGGCAGCATCCTGAGCAATCGGTTGATCCGAGACTGAAGATGGGTGAAACGCTGAAAGAAGCAGGCGATATAGATAAGCAGCTTCTTGAGCGGCTCGGTATCGAAAGTAATTGGTTATCTCGTTATCCAAGCGAGCTGTCTGGCGGTGAAATTCAGCGATTTTGTATTGCCAGAGCCTTACGCGTCGATATTAAGTATTTAGTTGCCGATGAGATAACCACCATGTTGGATCCAATTTCACAAGCACAAATCTGGGATTTTTTGCTCGCTGAAACTAGACGCAGAAATATTGGGATCTTGGCTGTTACCCACGACCAACTGTTAGTGGAAAAGATTGCTGATCGGGTAGTGACTGTTCGCTAAATAGGCATATCTGAATTCAGAAAATCAATAAAAAAGTTTTTTTAACTTGGCATGGTGGCAACAGCTGCCATAAAACTGGTGATACTGGCAAAACTGGGTTGTCAGCGTCTATAATCGCGTCAATGCTTACTAGGCTGTAATTTGGAAGAAGGGAAACGTATTCTCGGCGCAATACCACATTTTCTTCTTTAAACCGAGATAATAATATTTGTAGTTTAGTTTCGTGGAGGAAATCAAATGTCACGTACTCGGCAGGTAATTTTGAGTTTTGCCCTGGTCGCAATCTTGATGGGAATTTTTGCAGCATCCCACAACTTCCAGACTGGGCAGGTTGGCTGGAACACCGCTTTCACCATTATTCAGACTGTGTTGTGCACTATTTTGACAGTGCTAGTGGCCAATGACGCTAACCAGCCTAGCCAACCAACTCAGTAATTTTTGAGCGGTGTGGCGGTTTATTGAACCGCTGCATTGTGCATTTTGTAAAAGTAAACCCCTAGCAGCTGATGGCTACCTAAATCCTGGTTGCTAGGGGCTCTACTAGTTGTTTGTCGGTAGGCAGGCGGTTTCGTTCGCCAAAATCTCTTATCAAAGCTAGGAGAAAATCAATGGCAGAGCTGTCAGATAATCTGATCTTGGCTGAAAGACGGTCAAAAACATTCAAAATTCTTGGGGATCCAACCAGGCTTAAACTCTTGACTGCAATCCATTTTGCCGGTCAGTACGTGTACACAGTAGGCGAGCTTGCCGATGCTGCTGGTCTAAGAATGGCGACAGTGTCGGCCTCACTTCGTGCGATGGAAAGAGTGGGAACCGTAAAATCTGCCAGGCAGGGTCGCAGCATAAAATACGCCATCGCTGATGATGACGTCCATAACTTACTGCACTGGATGGGCGCTACTCACGAAATTTAGGACCGTCAGTATTGACGAAGGTTTATTTTGCCTTGTCCACGTAATTTCTTTCGCACATGATTCGCGGCTGCAAGCATCAGGTTGTGTAAATCCTCAGTTCGACTGCCAAGAGCACGCAACATAAAACCAGGGCGGTCACACTCGCTAAGCGCACCCACCATGTCTTGATTAGCCTCACAGCGAGTCTTGATAATTGCTTTTATCTCGTCGATCAATTCCGAGTCAATACCGGGGTCAAAACAGATGGCTGTTGCAACGTGAGTACGTCCAGCCATGAAAAAATCCTTATCTTCGCCAAACTCGCTCAGCAGCGGATTAATGCGCAAATTGTCAACTAGCGCTAATTCATCGCCAACAGTTATCTCATTACGTAGCCTTGCCTGCTTATAGCTAAACAGTTCGCCATCAGGAGACCACCCTGGGGTAATGATGTCCGTCATGAAAAGCGAACCAGTGGGGGAGACATCTGCGGTTATCTGTTGGCGAAAATCAGCATCACGATACAAAATCAACTGGTTTGGAATGTACTCAAATACCGCACCAGCCTCAACCTTAAAGCTGATATTTTGCACCACGAAATCTTCTGGAGTACGGTACACCTTGGTTGCTGATTGATCTGTCAATAAGAGAGACGCACCTTCGGCAACGCTGATATTCATTCGGTAAGCGTCGCCACCCAAATAGCCACCGCCAGGGTTGGCGATAATGTAAAAAACTTGCCCCGAATCGTCAAGATAATGGGGGCGAATTATCTTCATTGCTCTGGTGTGATACTGGCGCGTGGCGATAGACTTTCCGCCGCTTATCGCCACGCCCAGATCTAAAACACCAATTTCTTCGTGTGGTGGATTGTGGATAAAGATTCCACTAGGAATTTGCATTAGACAAGATCCTGCATTAACACTTCATGGCGAATCCAGTCGAGAACGCCCTCTAACCCTTCGTCTGTTTTGAGATCTGTCAGCACGAAAGGCTTATCTTTGCGGAATACCTTCGAATCTTCAACCATGACATTGAGGTCAGCGCCAACATGCGGGGCAAGATCTGTCTTGTTGATAATGAAAAGATCCGATTTAATCATCCCTTGGCCTGCTTTGCGTGGGATCTTCTCACCTTGGGCGACATCAATGATGTAAATCGAGAAGTCCACCAATTCGGGGCTGAACGTAGCTGATAAATTATCGCCGCCTGATTCAATGAAAACCAATTCCAAATCTGGGAAACGCTTAATTAGTTCCTGGTAAGCAGCGTCGTTCATTGAGGTGTCTTCACGAATTGCAGTGTGCGGGCATCCGCCAGTTTCAACACCGATAATCCGTTCGACTGGTAGCACACTATCGCGAGCTAGAATCTTGGCGTCTTCCGTGGTGTAAATATCATTAGTGATCGCTGCCATAGAGACTTGACCGTCTAGGGCACGAGTGACTCGCTCGATTAGCGCGGTCTTGCCAGACCCTACCGGGCCGCCAACGCCAACTTTGATTGCAGTCATTTCTATTCCTTTTCTCGTTTCAAAAATAATCTATCTAATTTCGTAAAATGCATGCTTTATGACATGAACATTCGTGATCGAAGATCTTCATGTGCCATTTGTGCAATCTCTAACTGGGGAGCAACACAGCCCAAATCGCTGACATCGTGACTTATTGTCATCTGGGTTGCTTTCTCAATAATCGGGTATGCACCGACAAGAATTTGCTGGCCGGCGTCTTGGCCTAGTGGTATGGCGCGGATAGCGTTTTGGGTGATCGAATTAGCCATCTGCATAAGATAAGCCGAAACCGCGTCATGCATACTTACGTTAGATGCGGCCAACGCTAGTCCAGAAGCAATTCCCGGATTGCCGTGCATCAGATGAGCGTTAGTAGCTTGCGCATACTGGGTGACTAAGAAATCTTCTGGTGCAATGAAAGAAGCAATCTTAGCCATTCTTCGCCCCATTGAATTCATCGAAGCTCGTACCTGTTTTGGTGCTTGGCAAGCATGAAGTAAGGCGTCTAAATCGCGTAGCGCTTTGAGCTTTCCCTCATCATTCAATTCGTTTTCATGCAACTGCACAGCGCACTTGACAGCTAGCGCATCATTGAAGCTGGCTTGCCTGAGGTAACCGTGTAACCATTTTGAAAAGGTATTTGGGTCGTGCACTCTTTCATCTTGAACGAATGTTTCTAGGCCAGCGGAATGGGCGAACCCACCCGTTGGAAGCGCAGAATCGGTAAGGTGCCAAGTTACCAGTTTGCGATGAAAATCAGTGGGTGTGTTCAGCATGACGGAAAGCTTCTGGCATTACGTAATTGCCGCGTTCGTAGTCAACCTTGACGTGATCCAGATAGTGCTCAACAGTGTGGTCGTAACGTACCACCATTACTGGTGCTGAGAATTGGCTATCCACATCGAAGAATTGCGCCTGCATGTGGCGGTTCCCGAGAGTATGAGCAACCACACCCATTTCGCGGATGGTGCGCGGTTTGATAACTAATACGTCAGTTGGTTTTATCTTGGCTACGATCGCCTCGTTGCCGTCGCGAACCAAGATGTCTCCATCTTTTAGTTCGCGAAATCCTGCCTTTAATTTTATTGGAATCTCACGTCCGGATTCGCTTCGAGCGCGCTGCACTCTCTTCAGGCGTGACTCGTTATCGAAAAGAACGTAATCAACCTGTAGCTTTTCGCGCTCGGTGTCAGACAGTTCAGTAACGTTACCTAGAATCTTAGATATAGTCATGTCTTTCTTTCTTAGTTGGCGACATGCCGATTCTTTTATTCGGCATCGGCTGTTGTTAGAGCCATTATCGGGTTACACATCACCATGATGCTGAATAAACAAGGTTATCATTCATTTTACTAATCATTCAATTAAACAGTGGAATGAAGACTTAACTTTCTCGCGTCCCAATGAATTTGTGCCATCTACTGACTACGTCAACAAGCTTTTAGCACCAATGTGGGGGATCGCCAGCAAAATGGCGATCCCCCAACTAGGGTTATTTTTCTTCTAATTTAGAAGAGGAAGTAACGCTGAGCCATCGGCAATGTGGAAGCTGGTTTAGAAGTAATCAGCTTGCCGTCAACCCGCACCTGGTAGGTTTGTGGGTCAACCTCGATATTCGGGGTAGCGGAGTTGTGCTTCATATCTGCCTTTGAGATATTGCGCATATTCTTCGCCTCAATGAATAGACGGTTCATGCCATCGGCGCGCAACTCGTCTTCCAGGCCAGCATTCAAAGCGGCAGTTGGCAAGAAGGTTGCAGAAACCTTGGCTGCCAGCACGCCACGAGCAGCGTAAGAATAACGCATCGTCCTAGGCTGTGGGGTCGGAATGGAGGCGTTGCAGTCACCCATAACTGAGCGCACCACATAACCATTCTTCAATACCATCTTCGGCTTGACACCAAAGTAGGCCGGTTCCCAGATAACCAGGTCAGCTAGCTTTCCTTCTTCAACCGAACCAACCGCATGGCTGATACCCGTCGCAATGGCGGGGTTGATGGTGTACTTGGCGACATAGCGCTTGATGCGCTCATTATCATTGCCTTCCGAGTCTCCAGCTAGAGAACCGAATTGTTCCTTCATGCGGTGAGCAACCTGCCAAGTGCGGGTTACAACCTCACCGACACGACCCATAGCCTGCGAGTCAGAGGAAGTGATCGACATGATGCCCATATCATGCAGCACGTCTTCAGCAGCGATGGTTTCCTTACGGATACGTGAATCAGCGAAAGCCACATCCTCCGGCAGGTCTGGATTCAAGTGGTGGCACACCATAATCATGTCGAGGTGCTCGTCCATAGTGTTAATGGTGTAGGGCAGCGTCGGGTTAGTAGAGGCCGGCAACACGTTCGGTAGGCCAGCAACCTTCAAAATATCGGGGGCGTGGCCACCGCCAGCACCCTCAGTGTGGAAAGTGTGGATGACGCGGTTCTTGAACGCCGCAATGGTGTTATCAGCAAAGCCGCCCTCATTAAGGGTGTCAGTGTGAATAGCAACCTGGAAATCCATCTCGTCAGCCACAGCCAAGGCCTGGTCAATCACATTTGCAGTTGCGCCCCAGTCCTCGTGAATCTTTAGACCAATAGCACCGGCCAAGATTTGCTCACGAAGCGGATCTGGTGCGGCAGCGTGCCCCTTGCCCAAGAAGCCCACGTTAATTGGGAAACTCTCAGAGGCCTGAATCATATGACGCAGGTTAGTGGGGCCGGCCGTGACAGTGGTGGCATTCGTTGAATCCACCGGACCAGTGCCGCCACCAATATGTGTGGTGATGCCGTTGTCTAGAGCGGCTTCCATCTGGTCAGGGGAGATATAGTGAATGTGGGTATCGATTCCACCTGCGGTGACGATTAATCCTGCGCCGCCGATGACCTCGGTGGACACACCCACCCTGATGTCAACATTATCTTGAGTATCTGGGTTGCCGGCTTGGCCAATCTTGAAAATCTTGCCGTCTTTAACGCCGATATCAGCCTTGTAGATGCCGGTGTAGTCAATGATTGTCGCGCTGGTAATGACCAAATCAACCACGTCATCGGACGAAACCGAACGACCGTCTTGCCCCATGCCGTCGCGGATAACTTTGCCACCGCCAAATGAGACTTCTTCGCCCGGAGTCAGGTAGTCCTTCTCCACGCGGGCAATCAAGTTAGTATCAGCAAGTCGAATGCCGTCGCCCACTGTTGGGCCGTTCAGCTCAACGTACGCGCGTCGTGCCATTTCGAACGCCATTATCTTCTCCTAATAAAGTATTTTCGCTTATGAGTTATTGACCTAAAACTCGTTAGGTCTGATTGCTAGTCAGTCTTTACGCCCTGTGCCTAGTCAACCTTGCCGTTTACCTTGCCATTGAAGCCATAAACCTCACGCTTACCACCGAAGTCAACGAGGTTGACAGTTCTAGAATCACCAGGCTCTAGCCTGACCGCTGTGCCTGCAGGAATATCAAGACGCTTACCAAGTGCCGCCTTGCGGTCGAAGTCAAGCTCGCTATTAGCCTCTGCGAAGTGGAAGTGTGAACCAACTTGCACCGGGCGGTCGCCAGTATTGGTTACCTCGAGGGTAATCGCCTCACGATCTGCATTCTGCATGACCGGCTCATCTTGTAGTAAATATTCACCTGGAATCATGATTGTTAATTCTCTTTTCAGTTAGCGAATCGGGTTGTGCACGGTGACAAGTTTGGTGCCGTCAGGGAAAGTGGCCTCCAACTGAACGTCGGAAATCATTTCCGGAACGCCCTCCATAACGTCATCGCGGGTCAAGATATTGACGCATTCGCTCATCAAATCGGCAACAGTTTTGCCGTCACGAGCACCCTCCATGATGGCAGCAGAAATAATTGCCACTGCTTCAGGATGGTTAAGTTTTAGGCCGCGTTCCTTGCGGCGCCACGCGACGTCGGCAGCGACGACGATAAGTAGCTTTTCTTGCTCACGTTGAGTGAGTTTCATGAAAATCCTCCATTTTGTTTTATCTATGCAGGGCGTTTTAAGCCCTTGCACTAGATCTATTTCGTTGTAGTGAGATACGCGAAAAGGAGAATTTTGGTACTCGCACTTTCGCGTATCTCGAGTGCTTTTAACGTTTAGCGAACGTCAGGAAGCTTGGCGATTAACTTTGTGAGTTGTTCTTGCCCTCAGCTATTGGGGCAGCCTCAGTTTTCTCGTCGCTGGCGGGCGTATCTTCGCTTTCAGCATATTCATCCTTAGCAAGCGGTTTACCCGTTATCTTCGAGATAACTATCTGTATCAACCCGTTCTGGTATGCCACGCAACCCAAAATTAGGACGACACCCAACCACTGCAGGGCAGAAGGCCACTCAGCAAATAGTGGGCCAGCAATGATAACTGAGGTAACCGGCGACAGCAACAGGATGCCGGCAGACAGGGTCGGATCAAGCCATACCGAACCGAACTGCACCATCGTCCAAGCAGCAGCCTGACCAATAACAATCAGGATGATCAGGTTAATCCAGTTCCCCATGTTTACGGGGTCACCCATCATGGTCGCGTCAGAGATACTGATACCGTTTTGCATGTTTGGTAGCACCATGACGCCGTCAGCGTTCTTCGTCATCACACCGTGGGTGACGTTAAAGCCGTTGCCGCCAGTGAACATCCAGATAGTCGGGAATACCGATTGCGCGAGCATGGTGTACATCATTGGCTGAACGTAGAGATCCTTGCGTGGCGCTGTAGTGCTGGCCTTGCGCGAGAAGTACAGGTAGCACGAATAGCAGATACCGGATGTCAAACCGAAGGCCGTACCCAAGACCGCCGTCTTGAGTTCGATTCCAAAAATTGAAATGGTTTCGGGACCGACAAAGCCTTCGCCTGCGCTCTCGAAAACACCGCCAGTGAATAACACGCCGACAATCATGATTGGCAGCACAAAGGCGAAAGAGCGTGGCAGACGGAACTTGTCGATAATCGCGGTAAGCATTGGCACGATAACAACCTGCAGGTTAAGCAGAATTGCGGCCACACCAGAGCCAATCAGGAAGATTGAGTAGTTCCAGGCGGTGAAGTCGACGCCTAGGAACAGACCGGAGATTACCGCCAGGATGATGCCTTGTTTAGGCAGTGCTTGCTTTTTGCGGATTTCCATGATGCCGAAAGGTAGTAGGCATAAGAAACCGAGGATGACTCGAAGCCAAGCTTGAGTGGCTGGATCCATATTGGCTGCTTTTACCCAAAGTGGAGTACCAGACAAGAATAGAGTACCGACCAGAAGTACTAAAACAGCCTTGCCGTGGCTGACATGTTTAACGGGGGATGGAACATTTTTCCCCACAGTTGTACTAGCTAACACGTTGTCAACTTATCAAAAGTTCTCCGATAATTTAACGAGATAACGACAAATCATTACATTCAAATGGTGAGTAGAATTTAGATTTAGTAATGCAGCTGTTTTACTCTTGTTTGTTGGCTCACAAAGCCTTAGACACACTCCAATCAGTTTCTAAGCGTGCTAGGAAACAGTGGCTAGGGGTGTCTTGCGGATTATGCGGCATTAAATATCAGTGGATGCTGCTTTATTTTCTACTCAAATTTAAATAGTCAAATATTGCATTGTCTTGCTTTTATGTCTCATCTGGTCATGTGACCGAATAGTTTTTAGTTAATCCTCGACATGAATCCGGTTATTTTCACGCTTCAAATTAAATACTGCTGTCCTAGATTTGGGCAGCTAAAAGGTGACGTGGACGAGTTAAACTTCGTACTTTGTCAAAAAGTCTCGAACTTGCTTAGCGCTGTGATAAGAAGATTGGGCGCCAACTCCAGTGGTAGCCAAGGCAGAAACGGCAGCTGCCAAGCAAGCGCCATCAGCTAGCGAAGCCCCGGCGGCTAGGGCTGCCAAAAGCGACCCCATATATGAGTCTCCAGCACCCGTGGTGTCTACAGTTTTTACTGTGAAGGCGGGTATGCGCGTCACCTCGCCGTTATCCAATATCAATGAACCGTTTGCACCCATAGTCAAAGCAACCCGTCTAAAACCTAGTTTGGTTAGGTTAGTTTGAAGCTGCGACACGTTAGTCACATCCAGCCGGCTACCGCTCAACGCCACTAATTCATGCTCATTAACAATCAGGACGTCAACCAATTTCAGTAACGAATCAGGCAGCGCGGTTATTGGAGAATAATTCAACACCACCTCAACGCCGGTTTCATTGGCAATCCTTGCAGCCTCATGGACGGCATCCACAGGAGCCTCTAAACACAACCCAAGTGTCTTGGAGCTAGTAATTAGCTGTGCCCTGGATCGCACGAACTCGGCGTCAACAAGCGTATTTGCGCCAGCAGAATAGACGATGGTGTTCTCACCGGCCTCATCTACGGTGATCAATGTCGACCCCGAAGATCCGGCTAGCCGCTGAACACCAGTGATTTCGACTCCTGCCTTGGTGAGTGAGTTCAAAAGTAAATCGCCATGGGCATCTGTGCCAAGGGCTCCGATTAATTTAGTCTCGGCACCAAGCAGGGCGCAGGTGACAGCCTGGTTAGCCGATTTGCCACCTGGCAAAGTGGCCAGCGGCCCACCAAAAACTGTTTCGCCCGGTTTGGGTAGACGCTGTGTTTCAACAGTCAAATCGGCATTGATTGACCCGACCACGCTAACCGGCGCTTCTAGGGTAGCCAAGACTCGCTTAGCGGCACGGGTAACGTGCTTGTCAATCGGGGATGAGCAATCGATTATTGGAGAGGTGAATGACCTATGCCTAGAGTTAGTTCTTCTTTTCAAGGCTAAATCTCGCTTTTGTACCTGTTTTCTGTTTATCTAAAATCGTTTGGCGCAGAAACACAAATTTACTATTGAAAGTATTAGCAAGGCGAATTCTTCAACGAAGAGCTAATTGCAGTACACCTGAGTGCTCGTGCAGGTTAGCCAAGCAGTTGTTGGCTGTCGTTAAGCTTTAGGTGGGGATTAACTGTCTCGGGAAGGTCAGGATGCTGCAGCTAACGGATGTGCGCAAGTCTTATACAACTGGCGATTTTACACAGGCAGCGTTGGCGGGGGTAACAGTCAACTTCCGTGATAGTGAGTTTGTTGCGATTCTTGGGCCGTCCGGTTCGGGAAAGACGACGCTGCTCAATATCGTTGGTGGTTTAGATAAATACGATTCTGGCGACATCGTGATTGATGGTGTCTCGACGAAAAAATACAGCAACCGCGACTGGGATACCTACCGCAACAACCGGATAGGTTTCGTGTTTCAAAGCTATAACCTAATTCCGCACCAAAGCGTCCTGGCTAACGTCGAATTGGCTTTAACACTGGCGGGGGTGGCGCCGAGTGAACGACGCGCGCGTGCCCTAGCTGCGTTGGCGGACGTCGGGTTATGTGACCACGTGCACAAGCACCCGAATCAGCTTTCCGGCGGGCAAATGCAGCGGGTTGCCATTGCCCGGGCGCTGATTAACGACCCAGAAATTTTGTTGGCTGATGAGCCAACCGGTGCACTGGATTCCCAAACCAGCACGCACATCATGGAGCTGCTGAAAGGTATAGCGCGTCACCGGCTCGTCATAATGGTCACCCATAACCCGCAGTTAGCCAGCGAATATGCGACTCGCACAGTTCATCTGAAAGACGGAGTCATCACCAGCGACACTGATCCGTTTACGGTTGAAACCGACAATCTCGAAACTCGTAACCCCAATAAGAATCGTCGAATGTCTTTTTTGACCGCTTTAGGGTTGTCATTCACAAACTTGCTGGCGAAAAAAGGTCGCACTTTGATGACCGCTTTTGCTGGCAGCATTGGAATTATCGGGATTGCCGCGATTCTTGCCCTGGCAACCGGCGTCGATGATTACATCAAGAATCTTGAAGAAGAAACGCTGTCAATGTATCCGCTGCAAATTTATTCGCAGGGTATGGATATGACAGCCATGTTAGGCATGGCAAATCAAGCCAGTGAGCCGAATTCGGAGCCGAATAAAGTTCAAGAAATGCCAATGTTGGGCTCGGTGTTCAAAGGCATGAACTCGAATGATTTGACCAGTCTTAAATCATTTATCGACCATAACGGTGGAAATATTGATGACTATGTGCAAGGCATCGAATATTTTTACGGAATAACCCCGCATTTCTATCTGCAAAGTGACCAGATATACCAAGTAAATCCTGACCAAACATTTAATGCGCTGGGGCTCACCGCCTCGGCTGGAACCGATTTTTCGGCTCAGCTGTCCGACTCCAACACTTTCCGCCCACTTGTGAAAGATATGTCAATCGTCGAAGGTTACTATGACATTGTCGCTGGAGACTGGCCGAGCAGCTCAGACGAAATGGTTGTTGTGCTGACCAATGACGGGTCAGTGACAGATATGGCATTGTACGCCTTGGGGGTAAAAGATCCAGACGAATTGGCTGGCATGATCGATAAATTACGCGCTGGTGAGAATGTCGAGAGACTAGCACCAGTTAGTTCATATTCTTATGACCAGATAATGTCGTCGACGGTGAAATTAGTTCACCCTAGCGACTATTACACTCTCGACGACAAATACCACGTTTGGCGTGACCGAAGCAGCGACAAAGAATACTTGAAAAAATTGGTGGCAGATGGCCGTGTGATGCATATTTCCGGCATTGTAAAACCGAAATCTGCCACGTCACCAACTCCGCTTTATCCAGCTATTTACTACACTAATGATTTAACCCAAGAATTGATTGACTATGCCGCAAAATCTGAGATAGTACGCGATCAGTTATCTCATCCGGGAGTGAATGTATTTTCGGGGAAGAGCTTTGCTGAAGAATCTCAGGCAATATCAGAATTTGATCCGAGCGAATTGGTGAAAATCGATAAAGATAAACTCGCTGGAGCTTTTAGCGTTAATGCGGATGCCTTCACCATTGACCCTTCAGCATTGCGCATTTCCATGCCATATCTAGATATAGACCCAAATGCCATGCCGCAATTAGACTTATCCCAAGTCCAAGGCATGAATCTGAAAGACATCTTTGTGGTCAACCCGCCTGAAAATAATGACGGCGCCTCGCAGGGTGCAATAGCAGGCGCCATCAACGACTTTCTTGACACCTATTCCGGATTTGTTGAATCGAAGGGTTTAGATCCTAGCCAGGCCAGGAATAATTTACAGATATTTCTGAAAGATCCCGAAGGACAAGCCGCCTTAGCAAAAATGGCTCAGGCTTTGCAAACTGGCATACAACCGGTGATGGATTTTATTGATGCCTATTTCAACTATGCGGAGGCAGAAAGTCTTGATCCGCTAAACGTTGCCGCAACACTTCAACAATTTCTTGAGGATCTGCCAGGAAGCCAAGCGATAGACAAACTCGATAATGCGATGCCCGGCTCTAAAACCAGCATAAAATTCGCTATTTCCTATTTGAGTTTTGCCCAAACTAGTGGCCTAGATCCGTTAGATGTTCAAAATGTTTTACCAAAGTTCTTAGTCACCGATGCTGGACGCCAAGCCTTAGGCGAGGCCGGGGTGAGATTAGATTTATCTGGTCTCGAAAATAGTTTGCAGGTGGCACTGACAAATTATTTGTCATCTGTCATGAATACTTATGCCTCGAAGGTTGGTGAGCAGATTGCCGCCTCGCTATCGAGCCAAATTTCTGGCTCTATGGAAAATGTTATTGGTCAGTTAGCAGCCAATATGTCTAACGCTATGAATATTGATGAGGAAAAATTCTTGGAGGCGTTCAGTATTAATGCTGACCCGCAAGAATTAGCTCAAATATTCATGGCAATGTCAAAAAATGAGGGATACACCTTAGAACGTAACCTTCGCACCTTAGGTTATGCAGAGTTGAATGAACCCACCCAGATAGATATTTACCCTAAAGATTTCGAATCTAAAGGCGAAATTATCAAAATCCTAGATGACTATAACGACACCCAGCTTGCTGCCAACGAGGAATCGAAAGTAATCACTTATACAGATGTTGTCGGCACCTTAATGTCATCAGTTACCGACATAGTTAACGTGGTTAGTTATGTGCTAATTGCATTTGTGTCTATTTCGTTGGTGGTCTCGTCCATAATGATCGGGATTATTACTTATGTTTCCGTTTTAGAGCGGCGTAAAGAAATCGGTATTTTAAGGGCTATCGGCGCTAGTAAACTTGATATTGCTAGAGTGTTTAACGCCGAAACGCTAATTATTGGATTTGTTGCTGGTCTTATCGGCATTGTGGCTACTTTATTGCTTACTATTCCGGCAAATATCGTGGTGTCTAACAAATTCGGGATAGACAATATCGCCCAGTTACCGTTGCTGGCAGCCATAATTTTGATTGTTGTTTCGATGGCTCTATCTTTTGTTGCCGGGTTGATTCCGTCGTCTAAGGCATCCAAAGAAGATCCAGTAGAAGCGTTACGAAGCGAATAGGCCGTTATACAAAATGGCTACCTGCCCAGATCTGGGCGGGTAGCCATTTTGTTTTTAATTAACAGCCGCTCTTTGGTAACCGCTTAGGTTTAGACACCTTTTCCTGGTTAGGTTGAGGTGTCTGATTCTCACTAGATTCGGGTGCCTTTTCCCACCTGGCATAAAGGACGGTGTCCTCAGTGATCTGGAAAACGTCACCAGGTTGGTACATGATCCCATTACCGTCAGCTTGCGTATTCCAGCCTAAGAACTTATATCCATCCCAGGCCAGTGTGCCAAGCATGGCAACCGATACCTCATCATTTAGCAGATAAAGTTTGTCATCGACCGGCACGCTACCGGCGGTTGCTCCATTAGCGTTATAAGTGACCGAATATTTGGCCATTGCTTTAATGCCTAGCAGATCAAAAACCGGGCCTGGGGCAGTAGCGCTAGTAGCAGCACGTAGCCCAAGGTGGCGTTTATGCCAAGTCCTCAAAGTGCCACTGGCTACGTCATCTGAGACGATGTCGCTAGCGTTAACACCAAATGCTTGTAAGGCATCAATATCTGTTTTCCGGTCGAGATAGCCGAAGTCAGATTCGGGCGCCTCGTTAGTACTAGCCGGCTCGTAGTACGGCGAATCGGGGTTCCAGTATTTATCTTGGAAAGAACGGTGGGCAATATTTATACTGCCAACTGGCTGTGCCTCGTCCCTAACAACTACCGGGTATTCTTCGCCATCCCACTCGTGGGTAGCAGTCTTGGTTGAATAACCCAATCTATTGTCGTAATTCTTTTTCCCAGCAATTTCGACGGGGCTAGCCTCGTTGTTGACTACTGTCACCCAGTTGTTCCCCGAATCTTGGCTAACCTGACTGGTCACGTATAAAGGAGTGTCCTGGTTAGCGCGCTCAACTAACAGTGTCGAGTCTTTAACCGTCGGCATTGTATTGGTGTCATTTTTATCGTTGCCAGCCGCCAACAAGCCCGACCAATAATCAGGAGCTGGATGGTTAATGTAATGAGAGATATCCGATAATTCTCCACCAGTCATGGATTGGGCGAACGGAGCGTAGCTATTCAACATTAGGGCAGAATCGTTGATGAACTTGCTGTCTTTGGCTCGCCCAACGAAACCGCCCAGGAAGCTGCCCTGCTTTGGAGCCCCAAATTCGCCGTCGACTTGGAAGTTGTTGTTGGTAAAAGTAGAACCATTGCTGTATCCAACAAAGCCGCCACCCCAAAGATGAGCATCCACGTCAACATTGATGTTTTTATGGACGAAAGCTGAAGAATCGCTCAGTGTTGCACCTGCTGTTGAAAATCCTGATCCAAGACCAAAAAAGCCGTCTGAACCTTCACCAGCTTTCAGGCTGACGTCATCAACCCAAACATGACAGCCACTGATAGAATCTCTTTGATATGAAACTATGCCACTGACCCACCAGTTGACTCGGCTAGCGCCAGGGTCAGTAATAGTTACGTGGAAGTCTTTGGCCTGAGCAGTATTTGACTGCATCTTCTGGCCTACATCCTGGCCGCCAGCAAGTAATGAAATATATCCAGCAGTCTTAGTTTCGATGGTGACGTTGCCCATTTTAACGTTGTTATTTTCGGCCATGGTTTCAAACATGGCGTCATCCTCGTCGCGCTTAGGTAATCTATTTTGCAGTTTCCCTAAGCCAGTGAACCCTGTCGAAGAGCTCTTGATGGTTATGTCACCGTAGTTAGCGCTATTATTCTTGGCGTTAGCAGCATTTTCTAGTAAGAGCGACATAAAAGTATCGCCTTCAGGATTAGTTAGATTAACGTTACCAACCGTGATGCTGTTGTCGCGCGCGGAAACTTCTTTGAGTTCGTGTTTAAGTGATTTACCAGTGCGCGCTCTTTCGCCTAAACCTAGGAAGCTTAATTCGCTATTGCCAGAAACATTTGCGTTAACATCACCGACAGTGATGGTGTTTTTTTCGTATTCCTGCCAAAAATCGATTCCCCTATCGCCATAGCTATTCCAGGTGTTGAAGAACCCGGCGCTCATCATCACATTGAACGGGGCTTTAGCCTGCATTTTGCCAATATTTAGGGTGTTGTTAGAGACGCGCTCTAAGTAACCTTTGGAGTTGTCATAAGCGATACCGAATACGCCACCATAAATCGGACCCCCATTAAATTTGTTGGGGATATTGTCTGCTACGTCTAAAGCAATTTCGCTAACGTCAAGCTTTGAGTTTGTAAGGTTACAAACTTCTTCTGAGAAACCAGCGGCGTAGGAACGATATTTCCAGTGTTTAATGCCATCACCGTTTCCGTCGACGACAGATTTAATGTCGCCTTTAACATTGAGGACAGCGTTATCAACCCAGGTTTCGCCCATATCGTGACCTAGCCCAGCGCTCATAGCTAGGTAGTTACCGTGAGCGATGATGTTGTTCACGTCTAGAGAAAAATTGATTAACCGGCCGAGATCTTTCAGTACCTCATCGTTGCCCTGAGAAAGCTGATTTTCGCCCTCAGTAGTTAGCCTCGCATCTCCGTAATGAAAGGTAAGACCAAAAGCTGAAGACATATAACCGGCACTTGGTGGAGTATCAGAACCGATGTTGCCAGCAACAGAAATCTTCAAATCATCGATATTAATTCGATCTAAATACCAGGCGAAACCGGTGGCTATATCACCTTGGTATTGACCATCGACAAAGTTATTAGAATAAGAGCTTTGTTCGGTCATAGCCTGCGGCTTCACATCACCCGGAATAGTGATAGTGACGTTAGATACTAAACCGTTCGCTTTGCCGGTAGCAGTATTTGATTCGCCAGCAATTAGCCTTTGGACGAAGCCGTGACCAGAAACGTTCTTAGCGTATTCAACGTTGAGATTAGAAATCGAAATGTTATTGCCGTGGATAGTGCCAAACAGGGAAACGGCATCTTCGTTAACGATTTTGATGCTGTGGCCTTTACCATCGAAGCTGAGATTAGCCTCACTAGCTTGTGGGTCAGATGGGGCAAAGGAAAACAGCCCCATAGCTATGGCACCTTGCTTATCGGCAAAATATGGATCCTGCATGTTTAGAGATAGATCAGTAGCTAGCTGATAGTTGCCAGGCTCTAGACCAAGAACTGTCCGTTTTGTCTCAGCGACACCAGGCTTGAGAAATGTTTCGGTAACCGAAAGATGTGGCTTTAAGTCATCGAAACTATTAATAACAATAGTCTGACCAGGAGCACCCACAGGCTGCGGGACAGCTTCTGGCGCTATTTCTAAAGCATTGTCGCTTTCTGGAGTTTCAGGCTCAGCAGCCAGATCGGGGGAGGGTGTTTCTAAATCATCTACTGGCTCAACGTCCTCGCTTGGCTCCGTATTTTCATTTGGAGTGGCCGAAGCGGACGGGTTCGCTGAGTCAACGACATCAGTTTCAGCCCAAGCATCTGTGATGCCAGGGACTATAAAAAATGGCAAAGCAACCGCCAGCACGCCTAATGTCTTAAATTTCTCGAACACTAACTCCCCCAACAACTAAAATCATTCGATTGCATATGCGGCTGAGTTTAACTTGTTGAGGCCTTACTTGTACAAGTGGCAGGACAACTCGATATTTAGGGACTGGGTGTCTCTTAGATTGGTCGCTTAGACTTCTAAAGTGTTCAGGAAGGAGTATTAGTGCCACATCCGCATTCTGGGCATGGTTCCCATCAACCAATCGTACGCACCATAAAGCACGACATCACTAAGAAACCTTTTATGGTCATCTGGGAGGTAACCAGGGCATGTCAGCTGGTGTGTAAACACTGTAGAGCCGAGGCACAACACCATCCTTCCCGACTCCAGCTAAGCCATGAGGAAGGCATTAATCTACTTGACCAGTTGGCTAGCTACGATAAGCCGCGCCCGATGGTGGTGTTTACCGGTGGCGATTGCTTTGAACGTGAGGATCTAGTGGAGCTGGTTCGCTACGGAACTGAGCGCGGTCTACACGTTTCCATTTCTCCGTCCGTCACACCGTTATTTACCAAAGAACGCTTGATTGCCTTGCGTGAAGCAGGGGGCAAAGCGATGAGCGTTTCCCTCGATGGTGCAAGTGCTGAAACACATGACGCGTTCAGAGGATTCGCGGGCACCTTCGAAAAAACTGTGGAAGCCACCAAGATTATCAACGAGGTTGGGTTTAGGTTGCAGATCAACACCACCTTAACTAAGGGCAACATTCATGAAGCCCCACAGATGCTAAAAAATGCTATCGACCTCAATGCGTTCATGTGGTACACATTTATGCTCGTCCCAACTGGACGCGGTGCTCACCTGCAGATGTTGACCCCCGCCGAGCGTGAAGACGTTATGCACTGGCAGCACGATGTCTCTGACCGGATTGCGATTAAAACCACCGAAGCGCCGCAGTATCGGCGTATAGCTATTCAAAGAGCTGACGCTGCTGATGCTGGCGTAGCGCCTAAAGAGTTGGCTAACCCTAGCCAGCGCGGCGAACTTTACCACTGGCTATGTGCCGAAACCGTCAGAATTATGGGTGATCACGCACCGAATCCGCGCCCACCACGCCCGCCAATGGCGATTAATTCCGGGTCTGGTTTCGCTTTCGTTGATCACGAAGGATATGTCTATCCGTCTGGTTTCCTACCCATAAAAGTTGGCAATATTAGGCAACGCTCCTTCGACCAGCTTTATCGGGAAACAAAAGTAATGCAAGATCTGCGCACTCCGTCCAGGTTTGGTGGCAAATGTGGAGTATGTGGTTTCAATGCGATCTGCGGTGGTTCGCGTTCTACCGCTTATGCCATGACCGGCGACTACCTGGCAGCTGACCCGAATTGCGTCTATATTCCACCAAATTGGCAGGGCGAAGTCCCGGCAAACTAAGTCTTGCGCTAGCCGTTAGTTACGAAATTGACTAACCGGCGTATGCCCTCTGTCACAATCTCAGTTGATCCAGAATAAGAGATACGCACGAAATGCTTTCCGTCCAAGGCCGGGTCTAGGCCATCACCGGGAAGACTATTTGTGGCAAAGTCGACTCCTGGGGTTAGCGCCACTCCAGTTTCCCTCAATAAATCAGCGCACCAGAAACGTGAATCTTCACATAACTGAGACACATCAGGGAAACAATAAAATGCGCCGTCAGCCGGTGGGGGTGTGGGGCAACCAATTTCAGCTATACCAGCGGCCACGATATCGCGGTTACGCCGGTAGCGTTGAACATGAGAGTTCAGCTCAAGGCGTGATTGAGGGTCGAAAGCAGCCATAGCAGCAAATTGGGACAAGGTAGGGGCGGACAGATTGAGGTTGCCCAACAGCAATTCCACTGGGCGTACCAGCGGTTTCGGCAACACCGTCCAACCTAGTCGCCAGCCTGTCATTGAAAAATATTTTGAGAAAGACCCCACCGCAATATGTTCGTCGCCAAACTGAGTCACTGAGGCGAAATCTGTGCCGAAGCCGATTTGGTGATAGATCTCGTCTGATATGAGAAGCACATCATTTTCGCTACACCAAGAATAAATATCTGCTAATTCTGGTTCGGTTAGTACCGTGCCAGTGGGGTTCGACGGAGAAGCAATGATTAACCCTGCTATAGGGCGATAGTTAGTTAGTTTCTCAAGATTTTCTATGCTTGGACGCCAACCGGAATCTGGGCCACAATCTAACTCGACAACTTGGCAGCCCAAAGATGACAAAGTGTTTCGATAAGCAGGATAACCAGGTCTAGTCATGGCAACTGCATCACCAGCCTCGAAGGCAGCCAAAAAGATGGCGGTAAACGCTGCTGAGGAGCCAGTAGTAATAGCTATTTGTTCAGGAGAAACTGTGGCCGCGTAGTCATTGCGATAGTTGTCGGCGATGCGTTGGCGCAGGCTAGCCAGACCTAGGGCGTCAGTGTAGCCAAGCTGCTCATTTGTCAAAGCACATTTGGCTGCCTCCAGTACAGGAGTAGGGGCAGGCGTGGATGGTTGTCCTAGGCAAAGCGGGAAAACTTCGCGTCCTTGACTCTTTAACTCATTACTTAGTTTGAGGATTTCCATTGCCCAAAATGGTTCAACGTTTCCTCGTCTAGAGGCGCGATCAAACATGCCAGCCATAATGCCAAGCTTTTAGGTCATCGACCAAAACGTCCATTCTCAACCATCATTGCCGGTAATACGCCTGAGTGGTTCAGTCGATATGGTTTTTATAAAGCAACGATTAGTTGGTGGGGTTAATGAAGAGTCATGTGAGTAGCGGACCTGAAAAAATTTTGGTTCGCGGCGCAAAAGTACACAACCTAAAAAATATAGATGTTGATATTCCACTCAATCAGATCGTTGGCATAGCGGGGGTATCAGGGTCAGGAAAATCGTCGCTAGCTCTAGGCGTCCTTTACGCTGAGGGTTCCAGGAGATATCTAGAGTCCCTATCTACTTACACCAGACGTCGAATGACCGGAGCTGCTAAGGCTAAAATCGATGAAATCCGCTATGTTCCAGCTGCTCTAGCGCTGCACCAACGACCAGCCGTTCCTGGCATAAGAGCCACCTTTGGCACCGGAAGTGAGCTATTAAATAGTTTGCGGCTAATGTATTCAAGATTGGCTAGCCATTGCTGCCCGAGGGGGCATTATTTGGCGCCTACCCTAGCAGTTGCTGCTGAACGGGAACTTACGTGCCCAACTTGCGAAGAAAAGTTTTACGCGCCTGGTGCGGAAGAGTTAGCTTTCAACTCCCAAGGCGCCTGCCCGCAATGTCGAGGCACTGGGATCGTCAGAACTGTCGATGAGTCAACTTTGGTGCCCGATGAGTCTTTGACAATCGACGAAGGCGCGGTATTGCCTTGGCAAAGTCTCATGTGGAAGCTAATGAAAGATATCGCCAGACAGATAGGGGTGCGTACTGATATTCCTTTTAAGGAATTAACCCCTAGAGAGCGTGATTTGGTATTTAACGGTCCGCCGATAAAACATCACATGATTTATCAAAACAAAACTTCCGGTGCTGCCGGAGAAATGGATTTCACCTATTTCAATGCCAAATACACAGTCGAAAATGCCCTAGCAAAGGTGAAAGACGAAAAAGGTATGAAACGGGTAGAAAAGTTCTTAAAATCGGACGTCTGCCCAAAATGCGGCGGCACTAGGCTCTCAGACAACGCTAGAAAACCTTTAATAAATGGCCAATCCTTAGCCCAAACCTGCCAAATGACTTTGACTGAATTAGTGGAATGGGTTAGGGATCTACCAGCAAAAATGCCGCCAGAATTGACGAAAATGGCTGAAGATATTTGTGAAGCTTTCTCGGTTAACGCCACCAGACTGCTCGAGTTGGGTCTTGGATACTTGACTCTAGATCGCGCCTCAGCGACCTTGTCCACCGGTGAGCGACAGCGAATGCAATTAGCTAGAGCGGTGCGCAACCGCACAACCGGCGTGCTCTATGTTCTCGACGAACCATCTATTGGGTTACATCCGGCGAATATATTCGGCTTAAATATGGTGATGAAAGACCTAGTGAAAGATGGAAATTCAATTATTTTGGTCGACCATGATACTCAGATACTGAAAGAGGCTGACTGGATTGTTGAATTAGGTCCTGGGTCTGGGGCTGATGGGGGACGAGTAATTGCCACAGGTAACCAAGAAACAATAAAAACCAACTCTGCCTCGATTATCGGCTCCTATCTTGCTGACAAAATAAATACCGAAATGCGACCAAGAGTTGTTGATGGCAAGCTGTTTGAGCATGGTGAGATTTCGTTAGCCACCACCAATTTACACACTGTAAAGCCTGCACATATTTGCCTGCCTCAGCAGCGACTAACGGTAGTTACTGGTGTATCTGGCTCAGGTAAAACAACATTAATTCTTGAAAGCTTAGTCCCGGCATTGGAAGCTTTAATTGCTAGAAAAAAATTTCCGGAGCACGTCGTCGAAATCAAAGCTGAGGGCATTAAACAGGTTAAGTTGATTGATGCCACCCCTATTGGTGTCAATGTGCGCTCAACCGTTGCTACATATGCCAATATTCATGATGAGTTAAGAAAAGCATTTGCGCATACACCTCAGGCAAAAGAAAAAGGCTTAAAGGCCGGCGATTTCTCCTATAACACCGGCAAATTAAGATGCGCCACTTGTGAGGGCACTGGCACGATCAGTTTAGATATTCAATTTTTGCCAGACGTTGAGATAGCTTGCCCAGATTGCAAAGGCGCCAGATATAACCAGGATGCTTATCTAATTAAGCGTCCTGGTGCAAACCTCGAAAGCTACTCGTTACCTGAGTTAATGGCTCTTGAAGTAAGTCAGGCTATAGAGGTTTGTGACCTAGAAAGAGTAAGAGCGAAGTTAGAGATATTAAAGGATTTGGGGTTGGGATACCTCACGCTAGGTGAAGCCACTACGAAACTTTCTGGTGGGGAAGCGCAGCGGCTAAAACTAGCATCCGAGCTTAGACGCAAACAAAATGACGCGGTATTCGTCTTTGATGAGCCAACGATCGGATTGCATCCACTAGATGTAAAGAATCTGCTTTCGGTTTTTGATGCGTTAATGGCAAATGGAGCGACAGTCGTGGTTATCGAGCACGATTTAGACGTTATCCGAAATGGTGATTACATCATTGATATGGGGCCTGGCGGGGGTCAAGCTGGCGGTCAAGTTGTTGTAGCCGGGAGTTTTGCTGATCTATTAGCAAACAGCGAAAGTGTAACTGCCAAATATCTGCGCTAAACAGCGATATTAGACCTGGCTAATAAGGCTGGATTAGTGAGGGGAGTAAGTGACGTCTTGCCAGCTAGCTAGTTAAGGTTCGACGGCGTGCAGGAATTCTGCTGCGCTAAAGATTGGTTTTTTGAACTCTCGTGCTTTTTTCGCTTTTCCAGAAAGTGTCGCCAAATCTGCTGCAATTAAAATGTCGCACCTAGTTTTAGACACATTTGATACCGGTATTAACCCAGCGTTGCTAGCTATTGACTCCATTTCTTCGCGGCTATAAATCTTGTTGTCCACATATGCGGTACCAGTGAAACAAACTCGTATCCCTTGAATTAGATAAGTATTGATACTGGTTGTTACTGGCTCTTGATAACTAATTTTTATACCGTAATCTTCTTTGAACCGGGCTAATAGCGCTTTGGTGCGTTCCGATAATGGCATATCTACAATGTTGGTAGAGATAGCTTGGCTAACGTCGGCCGCTGCTCCACAAGCAGTGATGAAACCGTTTCTGGCAAGCACAAATGAATCTAAGTTTTCATCAAAACTAGCGTTAGGAATATAGGGGCATCCTGCTAGATGCTTTTGATGCTTAGCTAATTTTCTGACCGCTAATGCAGCTTCGCGAGCTGAAACGTAATCATCGTGATCGCCAGCCAATACCAAAATATTTTCAAATGGTGCGATTAAGCCATTGCGTTTTAGCTCTGTGTCCAGGATATTTAGCGCGTCTTGCTCACAACAAATGACTGCGCGCCCAAAAAGTTGCTTCTCTATTGCCGGCCAAGCTTGGCGCAGAGTCGGTCCGGCTTGAAGATCGCCAGCGCTAAGCCCATATTGGCTAGCTGCATCACCAATGTCACGTGTTGGGTTAATCAGCGTCTCGAAAACATCACCCTCGTCATTTGCCACTGCAATTTCAATCGGACGAACAAATCCATCTTTGCGACCGACACAAATCATTCCCAGATAGCAGAAATCTTGCGTTTTTAGTTTGCTGGTGGCGTCATCTAAAAACTCACGAATTCTAAAGTCTGTTTTTAAGTCTTTTGGTTGAATCGCGCGTTTCAGCACAATACCTTCGAGACTCTTACATCGAGACAAGGCGACGTAGAGTTGTCCACTAGCAAACGTCCCACCGGATAGGTCAATGATTGCTCGATTGAGTGTTTGACCTTGTGACTTGTGAATAGTTATTGCCCAAGCCAATTTGAATGGCAGTTGAGTAAAACTTCCCACCGTCTCTTTTCTTAATGTCCCGCCTCGGGTAGTAGGACGGGTAATATCCCACGTGTGAGTGGAGAACTCAATAATAGATCCGGTTGTTAGTCTCACCTGAACATTGATTGAATCATCTGCCATCTGTTCATTAATAATCACGTCGGTGATTACGCCTATGCTGCCGTTAACCCAACGTCTAGCCGGGTCATTAGAGAGCATCATTACTTGGGCGCCAATTTTGAAAGTTAGTTCCAGGGGAGTCGGTGGTTCAAAACCGTCGGTGTCGCCAGAAATTTTCGCATAAGAAGTTATGGCTTCCCCAGGAAGTTGTGAGAGTCGGCGGCGGTTGGTGGCATCCACTATGCGATTTGTTGTGCCTAAAGTTAGCCAAAACTCGTCCCCACTAGGATCAAAATCGCTGTTGGTTCGCGAATTTATTTCTGCCAAAGTTGCAGTAGTTGTTCTTCCTGTGCGTATCGCATTAAGCATATTAACTAATCGATCGTCACCAAGCTGACGGAATACTTTCGTCAAATTAATGGTTGGAAACAGCCGTTTGGAATAGCTATGAGCCGAAAAGAAATATGGACTGTCGTAAAATGTTTTAAAGTATTCTTTTTCGTCTTCTCTGACGACTGGAGGTAACTGATATAGATCGCCAACTAGCACCAATTGAACGCCACCAAAAGGTGTTCCTGGTTTAGGGCCGAAACGTTCAAGAGTGGCAACTACCATATCGAATAAATCAGCTCTAACCATCGAAACTTCGTCTATGACTAGGGTGTCTAGTTTTCTGATGATTGGGCAAAATTTTCCAGGCTTAGCGTCCCCAGATTTAATATCTTGAATAGTTGTTAGGGCAGAATAGCCAAAGAGTCTGTGTAGGGTATAGCCATCAACATTTAATGCTGCAACCCCAGTGGGCGCAGCCACTACAATATTTCTATTAGACTTATCCATGAAATATCGAATTAAAGTTGATTTGCCAGTACCGGCATTACCGGTAATAAAAACAGATTGACCAGCCCGCAATAATTCTAAAGCCGAAGCAAACTCGTCCGTTATCTCTATTGATGACGTCACATCTTATAGTGTGCACCATTATTTGTTCCGTCATGTAAGACTATAAATGTGACTTTGACCAAGGTGCCTAAGATTGGTGATTTAATCGTCGCCGATGTGGCAACTGTTAGCGGTTACTTCACTCGCTCGGTGGTGCTGATTCTTGATAATGATGAAACCGGTGCGCTGGGGGTGGCTCTTAACAAAATGACTCAATTAGGGATAGATGAGTACCTACCTGGTTGGTCACACCTGACCTGTCCACCACAAAAAATGTTCTCCGGTGGCCCGGTATCGCCAAATGGGGCTATTTGTTTGGCTAGCGTGGACGAGCTTGACGAAGAACCTTTGGGTTGGCGAAAAATTATTGGCAATGTGGGCTTACTTCACCTAGACACCCCTAAAGAATTGGTTGCCGGAACTTACTCCCAATTAAGAATTTATGCTGGTTATGCCGGTTGGGGACCAGGTCAATTAAATGAGGAACTGGAAAAAGGTTTTTGGCATGTGGTTAAAGCCACCAGCGTCGATTTTTTTACCGCTAAACCCGAAAAGCTATGGCGAAACGTGCTGCGTCGTCAAGGAGGTTTGCTTGGTATGACAGCCTCGTGGGTATCAGATCCGAAGATGAACTGAGCGCCGTCAGCAATTTTATCGTTCTTGCTCGCTAACATGTTGATTGAATTGGTGAGCAGATAGGCGGCGAATATGACGGATCGACGCAGTCAAGAAAGAACAAAAGTGTTGGTTGTCGATGACGACGCAGCGCTATCAGAGATGCTTCAACTGGTGTTGCACCAGGAAGGTTTCGACTGTGTATTGTGCCCGACCGGCGACAAGGCTGTGGCGGCCTTTCGACAAAACAATCCAGATATAGTTTTGCTTGACGTGATGCTCCCAGGTAAAGACGGTGTGGAGGTCTGCGGCGAAATCCGAGAAAAATCTGGGGTACCGATCATCATGTTAACGGCTCGCAGTGACACGAATGATGTCGTAAAAGGCCTAGAGGCTGGGGCTGATGATTATGTTTCTAAACCTTTCAAAGTTAAAGAACTTCTTGCCAGGATACGTGCACGGCTACGCAATCAGAGCTCAGGTCAGGACGCGACACTTCGTATCGGCGACCTAGAAATAAGTACAGAAAGTCACTGCGTTAAGCGTGGGGATGAAGAGCTGAACTTAACTCCACTGGAATTTGATCTCTTAACAGCTTTAGCTTCTAAACCGCGTCAGGTTTTTAGCCGCGAGCAGTTATTAGAGAAAGTTTGGGGCTATCGTCATGCCGCTGATACACGCCTAGTTAATGTCCATGTACAACGGCTCCGTTCTAAAATTGAGCACGACCCGGAACATCCGGTAATCGTCGTCACTGTTCGTGGCGTCGGCTATCGCGCCGGAGAGACATCTGAGTTATAGCGCGTGGCTATCTATCAGCCGAAACTGGTGACGCGAGCAATAAAAGCTTGGCGGTCTTCTATCTTGACGCGGGTGGTTGTTTCCACCATTGTCATGAGTCTGCTGATTTGTTTGGTTGGTGGCGCACTGATACTTCAGCGAGTAACGACCGGTGTATTGGAAGGAAAGCGTCAGGCTGCTGAAGCTGAGGCCTCAACTGCTTTAGCCAGGATGCAAGACCAAATAACTCAAACAGATTTAGCTACTGGATCTTTATATGAGCGATTAGGGCAATTAGCCGTCGAGATGGGCTCTGAGCCGAGCCAGTACGGAGTGGTCGTTGAAGCCGGATCCTCAGTTTATATCTCGCGGTCGATAACGGCTTCATCAGTGCCCGATGCTCTTAGAGACCAAGTCGAGCAAGGTGGTGCTGGGCTTTGGGTCACTCCAACCAATATTGTTTATCAAGATTCCTCGTCAGAACCAGGATTGGTGATCGGAGGAAACCTCCAGACTACAAATGGCCAAAAATTTCCGGTTTATTTTCTTTTCCCGCAAAGCCGCGAAATTGCCACCTTGGATGTTGTTTGGCAGGCCTTAGCCTCGGTTGGGGTAGTGCTATTGATCGCTTTGTCTATTTCCTCTTGGCTTATTTCAAGACGAGTCACTTCGCCAGTTATCGAAGCTAGAGACGTTGCGTTGCGCATTGCGGACGGCAATCTTGATGAACGAATGAAAGTTGAGGGTTGTGACGAGATTGCTGACCTTGGCAAATCGATGAATTCAATGGCGTCCACTTTGCAGAAACAAATTCAACAACTTGAAGATTTGTCTAAAGTACAGCAACAATTTGTCTCTGATGTTAGTCACGAATTGCGTACCCCGTTGACCACCATGCGGATGGCAGTAGATGTGCTCTATGAGTCTAGAAGCGAGTTGCCACCTACTCAGCGACGTACCACCGAGTTATTAGGTGGCCAGATTAACCGTTTTGAGGTTATGTTGGCTGACTTGTTAGAGATATCACGATTTGATGCTGGGGCTGCTTTACTCAGCCTTGAAGAAACCGACTTAGCGGAATTAGTTTCTAGCGAAATAGGCGCAGCTAATTCTATAGCGCGTCAGATGGGTGCTGAAATGTCTCTAGTTGCTCAAGGAGACTGCATCGTCGAATGCGACCCTAGACGCATCCGTCGCATTGTCAGAAATCTGTTATCCAATGCCATCGAGCATGGGCGTCAGCACCCTATTGAAGTGCATTTGGCAGCAGACAATGATTGCGTAGCAGTTACGGTTCGAGATCATGGAGTAGGTTTCCAAACTGATCAGGCAGAATTAGTATTTCATCGTTTCTGGCGTGCTGACCCATCTCGGAATAGGGTGCTTGGGGGAACAGGTTTGGGTCTTTCCATAGCCTTAGCCGACGCCCATCTTCACAATGGCTGGTTAGAAGCTTGGGGCAAACCTGGGTGTGGGGCGCAATTTCGGTTAACCTTGCCAAAAAGTCCGAGTATCGAATTGATTGCCTCTGCCTTACCCCTGGAACCGGAGGATAATAATGCCTAGTCGTAGGGTAATAATTGGCGTTATCATCCTGATGATGATGGTGTGTGGGTGCGCTAGAGTCCCGACCAGCGGGTCAATCGAATACGTGCCAAATACTGAATCTGGCCGTAACTTTCCACAGATAGATGTGGCAGCTCTGCCCCCAGTTAAAGACGGTGACCCGGAATTAATTTTGGAGGGGTTTTTGTCTGCTTTGGAATCGCCGGCGAGAAATTACGAAGTCGCTAGGCAGTATTTGACGGCAGAAGCCAGCACCGCCTGGGATCCGGACAACCAAGCGATCATCTACTCGGATGCATCTCAAGCGACCATCATTTCTAAAGATGGCACAGCTCTTTTGAGAGCTAATCAAATGGGGCGTTTAGATGAAGCCGGTCGCTATACGTCAATAGCGCAAAAGCCATTTTCGCACGATTTCAAAATGCAACGTATTGAGGGACAATGGCGCATTTCTAACCCTGGCGAAGGAATAATGCTTTCCGCACAACGATTCAAGCGTTCATTTAAGCCTGTAACACTTTTTTATATTTCTTTAGATTCGCAGTCTGTAGTGCCAGAGCAAATTTTCATGCCCACAAGTTCTTTGCAGCCAGATAACGTGGTGCGCAAACTCTTGGCTGGTCCTGACAATTGGTTAGCCGATGGCGTCCAGAATTTATTCCCAGCCGATGCCACTACGTCTGGTACTTGGGTAGGTGAGGATGCGACTGCGCATGTCTCATTTAGTGTTGAGGTGGAGAAATTGCCTGCCCGTGAACGCGGTTTAATCGCTGCCCAGCTGCTATGGACGCTACGAGAGTTAGACGGGGTTGCTGCTATTCAACTAAAAGCTGGTGGTCACGTGCTGTCGGTGCCAGGTGCTGGCGCCGACGGGCGGGTTCGACCCGAAAACCTTGGTGTGCTGGCTCCTGAAAGACAAAATGGTAAACCGGAACTCTACGGGGTGCAAGGCGGCAAGATCGTGACCCTTACCACTAGATCAGGAGTGGTTGGGCAGCTAGACAGCGGTTTCAATGTTGAAAACTTGGCTATCGGAAAAATAGCAATCTCTGGCAATCAGCTCGGCGTTGTCACTGGGGATACGCGTCAAGTGTGGGTGGTTGCGAGGAATGCTAAACCCCAAAAAGTATTTGAGGCCGAGAAAATCAACTCTTTACAATACGCTGCTGGGCATTTTTGGTGGTCAGCGCAGGTAGATGGTGACCCAGTCATTTGTCGACTTGGTGATGACCTTAGCGTACAGACAACCCGTGTTGATGGTTTAAGCGCTTCTGCTATCGTGGCCTTCAAAATTTCACCAGACGTGACTAGGGTCGCGATTGTCGCCCAAGAATCTGACCACCAGATTTATGGTCTGGCCAGATTGCAGTTTGGTGACGGTCTTTACGTGGGCAATTGGCGTTACCAAATCCTAAATGAAGGTCCCAATCAAATTACATCAATTAGAGATGTAGCTTGGAGCTCAGTTTCCTCGTTGATGATTTTAGCCGCCACTCCGACCGCCCCCCACTTCGCCGTATTCTCAACGGATCTAGACGCCGCTATTACGACTTCTTTTGGACCCTTCGGTGACTACGATCCGATTCGGCTTATCTCCTACCCAAATTCTCCGCTTTATGCTTCTGCAGTTTTAACGTCATCGGGGCGGGCAATGAGATTTGAGGAACAATATCGTTGGCCTGCTTTCGCTGAAGAGTTGAGCGATTTGACTTACGAAGTCGAATAAATGTTGTCCTATCTGGCGGCGAAGTTGTCACGTTGATCGTGGTGGCTATCCGCTAATCATGGTGTCTGCATGCGGAAGATTATTTCAGCATTAGCAGACTTATTTTTAGGGGCAAGTTGTCCCGGCTGCGGTGCGCCTGGGCTTGGTATCTGTAGTGAATGTTTAGAAAAGATTTCAGCTCTACCCAGCGTTCAAAGGTATCTGCCATCATTGGGGGCTAGCGCACCTGGTCTAAATATTCAGGCTGGTTCAGCCTATGTTGAGCCAGTATCAAGATTGATTCTTTCTCACAAGGAGCGTGGGGCTTGGGAGCTATGTAAACCACTAGCTCAGTTAGTGGTCAACCGATGTTCAATACCGACAGGTGTGGTTCTTTGTCCAATACCATCCGATAGTGCCGCTGTTAGACGACGGGGCTACGACCACTGTTTAAGTCTGGCGAGGGTTATCTCAGTCAGCTTAGGAGTTGAACTAAAAAGATGGTTGGTTCGCAAGCGTAGGGTAGGTGATCAAAAAACACGTGATAGACATGATCGGCTAGCCAGTCAAATGTTTTCAATGGAAGCAAAAAAGGCTGCCAGCGGACGAAAAGTAATGATTTTCGATGATGTGGTCACCACCGGTGCAACCCTTAGGGAAGCCAATCGAGCTTTACTAGCTGTCGGGGCTGACTGTTTAGGTGCCCTGACCATCGCAGCTACCCCACTAATCAAGAAACCCCTAATGACTACAGCGATTTAGCGACGGCAAGGTTAACAAAAGGGTAACTTTTTAAGTAAGCGGTTTACACCACTATCAAGGAGGATGTCATGGAAGTTTCTATCACCGGACGCCACTGCAACATCAGCGATGAAATGCGAGAGCAGATTAGCCAACGATTGACTGAATCAATTAGCAAGTTGAAAGATCGTGTTATTCGTGTAGAAGTTGAGTTTACAGCTAGCCCTGCGAAGGGAACACCAGATGACGATATTCGTTGTGAAATAACGCTGCGCGGCAAAGGTCCAGTAGTTAGGGCTACTGGCACAGCTGGAGATAAGAGAACGGCTTTAGACAGGGCAGAAGATAAATTGCTTACGCAGCTACGTAAGGCTGCTGATAGGCGCAAACGAAATCGTGGTTTGCGTTCCTATAAGTGGCTAGGTGCTGGATTGGATGATGTGGAATCCATCGATCTATCCGGTGAAAAAAATCAGCCAGAAAAGAAGAATGTTGCTGGGTTGGAAGTTACCGGCGACGGTCCGCTAGTGGTGCGTGAGAAGTTGCATGCTTCGCGTCCGCTCACCTTGGCTCAGGCTTTAGACGAGATGGAATTAGTAGGACACGATTTTTTCCTATATGTCGATGCTGACTCTGGCAAACCTAGCGTGGTTTATCGCCGCAAAGCTTATGACTACGGTGTTATCCACTTAGACGTTCTGGAAGGTTAGACAAACAGCAAATATTTTTAACGAAGATTCGCACCGGCCACCTCGATAGAGTTGGCCGGTCGTTTCTGTTAGCTACACTTAAGCGAGTCAACAGAATTTAGTAAGGGACAAAACTCGTGAGCTTTATAGATCGCCTACTTAGCATCGGCGAAGGCAAAACCCTCAAGAAACTTGAGAAAATCGCTGACCAGGTATCACTCATCGAAGACGATTTCGTCAATATGGATGATGAGGAACTTAAAGGACAAACAGCAAGCTTCAGACAACGTCTTGAAAACGGGGCAACGCTTGATGACATCTTGCCGGAAGCTTTTGCTACAGTTCGTGAAGCGTCTAAGCGTGTTTTAGGTAAGAGACCTTTCGACGTTCAGATGATGGGTGGGGCGGCGCTGCATCAATGCAATATTGCCGAGATGAAGACTGGTGAAGGCAAAACTATCGTCGCTTTAATGCCTAGCTACTTGAATGCTCTAGAAGGCAAGGGTGTACACGTTGTTACCGTTAACGATTATTTGGCCGAGTTCCAGTCCGAACAGATGGGTCGTGTCCACCACTTTTTAGGTCTCGACGTTGGCGTCATCCTGTCCCAAATGACACCTGCCGAACGCAGAAAAGCCTATAACGCCGACATCACCTACGGAACAAACAATGAGTTCGGTTTCGATTATTTACGCGACAATATGGCGATGAGTGTCGCTGACCAAGTTCAACGTGGCCACAATTTCGCCATCGTCGACGAGGTTGACTCGATTCTGGTTGACGAAGCTCGAACTCCGCTCATTATTTCTGGGCCAGCAACGGAAAATAAGCAGTGGTATCCCGTTTTCTCTAGGCTTGCTCAGCGTCTGGTGCGTGATGAGGACTATGAGGTTGACGAGAAGAAACGTACCGTAGCGATTTTGGCCTCCGGTATCGAGAAAACCGAAGACACTTTGGGTATTAGTAACCTTTATGAGTCGGCTAACACCCCACTAATTGGTTACTTGAATAACGCGATTCGCGCAAAAGAGCTTTTCCACCATGATAAAGACTATGTGGTAGCCAATGGCGAAGTCTTAATCGTTGACGAACACACTGGTAGAACGCTGGTTGGCCGTCGCTACAATGAGGGCTTGCATCAAGCCCTAGAGTCAAAAGAGGGCGTCGAGGTAAAGGACGAATATCAGACTTTAGCCACGATTACCTTGCAGAATTATTTCCGGATGTATCGCAAGCTAGCGGGTATGACTGGTACCGCAAAAACTGAAGAATCTGAGTTCCAAAAGATTTATGGGCTAGGCGTTATTGTCATTCCAACGAACGTGCCAATGATTCGGGAAGATAAGAATGACCAGATTTACCGTACTGAAGATGCAAAGTTTGATGCTATCGTCCGCGATGTAGCCGAACGTCATGAAAACGGCCAGCCAGTGTTATTGGGTACGGCTTCCGTTGAGAAATCGGAGGAGCTTTCTCGACGCTTGAAAAAGGCCGGCATCCCACACCAAGTGCTAAACGCTAAACAACATGAGCGAGAAGCAACTGTTGTTGCCGAGGCTGGACGAAAAGGTGCCGTTACTGTGGCAACGAATATGGCTGGTCGTGGCACTGACATTATGCTCGGCGGAAACCCAGAATTTATGGCCACCCAGGATCTTAAAGAACGCGAGATCGACCCGGTCGAAGATGCCGAAGAATATGAAAAGGAAATGGCCAGGCTGCTGCCGATTTTCGAGAAACAAGTGCAAGATGAACACGATGAGGTCACCGATTTAGGTGGTCTATATGTGGTTGGCTCTGAGCGTCACGAATCGCGGCGCATCGACAACCAGTTACGTGGTCGTTCCGGACGTCAAGGTGACCCAGGGGAATCCCGTTTTTATTTGAGCTTAGAAGATGACCTGCTGCGTTTATTCCGTCCAGAGGTTGTTCAATCGGCGCTGGTGAGGCTAAATGTGCCTGATGATGAACCAATCGAAATGAAGATGATCTCTAAGTCGATTGAGTCCGCGCAAAAACAGATGGAAGCTCAGAACTTCGAGATTCGAAAGAATGTGCTTAAGTACGATGATGTAATGAACCGTCAGCGGCATGCCATTTATGGTGATCGCGAGAAAGTTCTTAAGGGTGAAAACATCAAAGACATCATGCTTAGCTACGTTGAGCGCGTTGTCGGTGATGGGGTGCGCAACTATCTAACCGGATTTAGCGAAACCTGGAACCTTGATGGTTTATGGCAAGTCATGAGCCAGGTTTACCCGGTGTCATTGAAGCAGTCCGATTTTGAAGATGTGGAAGAGGTTGAGGATTTCGCTGACGCATTCGTCAAAGATGCAGTGGAAGCCTACGATCGCCTAGAAACAGCTCTTGGACAAACCACTGTTAGCGATGAAGATGATGAGGAAATATCTGTTCCGACCATGCGAGAGCTGGAACGTCAAGTATGGTTGAGCGTTTTAGACCACAAATGGCGAGAACATCTATATGAGATGGACTATCTGCGTGAAGGTATCGGGTTGCGAGCTATGGCTCAACGTGATCCGCTGGTTGAATATCAGCGTGAAGGCGCCCAGATGTTTGATCAGATGCAGGCCGGTTTCGTTGAAGAGGTAGTGCGGCTGTTATTTAACAACAACTACACGTTGAATCACCTCAACGCCGAAGAAGAAATGGCAACACAGCTTGAAGATCTCGGAGAAGTTGAACCCGATAATCTGGATGAGACTCCTGGCCAGCCTGGGGAAGATAATTCTTCAGCAGAGAATAAAAAGCCTGATCGAAAAGCCAACAACAAGCGGCCAAACCTAACTGAACCTCGCAAGAGCGAGCAATATAGTTATTCCGCGCCGTCAGAGGACGGGAGCGCTGAAACCAGTGCCCGCCAAGTGACTAAGGACGAGTGGGCAAAAGTGAAACGCAATGAGCCTTGCCCTTGCGGGTCTGGGAAGAAATATAAATACTGCCACTACCAGCAGAATAAATAGTGAAATGATTTTTCTACCCGCGACCCCAGCCCAACTAAAGGCGATAGCTAAAGGACAAGATCTAGCCGGTCCGCTGCAGGCTTTTAGCCCTAATAAGGCGCTTCGTGAAACTTTCGATATATCGCTAGACAGCGATGAAGAAGCAGATTTTGCTGCCCTCCAGGTGGCTAGCGTTTTTGCGCTAGCCACCTTCGGTGCTCGTTTCGTTTTAGTGGTTGATGTTAGTGCACAACCCAGCCAGCTAGAAGCCGGGAACGGGGGAGTAGAAGTTAAAACGATACCTGCTGACAAAGTTATGGCTTGGTTTAGCGATGATGAACCGGCACCAAGAGAATTGGTAGAAAGTCTGCGTGGCAAAAATATTGATGAAGCTTGGCTAGCTGCCAACGATTTTATGAACGAACATGATTTGAGTTGGCATGATATCAGTGAGGCTTAATCAGCTAACCACTCGTCGCCTACTTGCTGGAAAACGTCCAGAACTTTCACAGCATTTGGCGCAGCAGCTTTTTCGAGTCTGCTACCGATTAGCGGGATGTGAATATCGAAGTCAGCTTCGTAATTGAGGACTGTCTTGTCTTCTTCGCCATATAGTGTGATTTCCCCACTATATGAGGCGGGCATTTTATCCACTGTTGCTTTAAGGGCTGCTGTGGCTTTACCGTCATTTAGCTCTGTCCAGCGCGCAAAAAATCTCAAATTCAACGTGTCGCCAACAAAACTGCGTACTTGACTAGGTGAGGGAATTTCTGCATGCAGTTTTGTTTCATTATCACCAGCTTCGACTGAATATTCTTCGGCGCCGACCCGTTTGGCCACCTCGGTTAAGAAATTCCTATTAGTTAGCATGTCGAAAACGGTTTTCGGATCGCCAGCATACTCTTGTCGAGTTGAAATGTGCATAACTACATAATGCCTTATTCAGCTACCAAGTAAGCTCATAGCTGTTGTTAAGGAGTCAACCTTGGTTAATCCTCAGATGTTGCCAGACCCGAAAACTGGTATCGCGGCCGAATTTTTGACGCAGGTAGTAGACGCCTGGTTCGAACAAGGGGCAGAGTTTGATTCGAAAGAACAAGCTAGAGCGTTCCTAAACCACTATTTCCGTCACGAGGCAGGCTCGTCGCTGCTATCCAGACAAGCCGATCAATTGGCGAGTGCATTGCGCTCTCATGTGCAGCTAGCACTAAACCGCCAGATCGGTGAAACGTTGATTGATGTCTTAGAGCCGGGTCAAACAGACTGGGATATGTCAGGTCATGTTGTGGTGCAGGTGGTAACCGATGATCGGCGATATATCGTCGATTCACTTCTTCAAGTGGCAAATGACTTGGGGTGGACGGTATATGAGTTAGCTCACCCCCAATTCTTGGTTAAGCGCCAAGATTCTGGTCGTCTCATTGAATTGGGTCTTCAACATGGCGACGCGATTAGAGAGTCTTGGGTGTGGCTTGAGCTGAGAGCTCCACTCGGTCAGCCAATCAGTCAGTGTGCAGCAAAGCTGAAAAATGAAATGAAATTAGCACTTGCTGATTTGGCTATCGCAAGTTCTGATACTCGGGCTATGAGCCAAGCCATGCTAGCCAGAGCTGGAATGATGAAAGACCGCGTTAGTGCCCAAATGTTGGTGTGGTTGGCTGATGATAGTCATTTCATTGCTATAGGTCAGCGTCGGTATGACATTAATGATCAGGGCAGATTCATTGCTACTGGCACTGGCCTCGGTATTTTGGCTGACGATGAACGTGCCACCACCAGATTTCATGCCACCGTTTTTAGTGAAGATGATAACGAAGAGTTGATCATAACTAAAGATTCGCAGCGTTCACGAATTAAACAATCTGCATATCTGGATTACATTGGGGTTCGACTTTTTGACGAAAATGGACGCATAAAGGGAGAGGATCGCTATTTAGGGTTATTTACTTCCACCGCATATGCGGAATCAGTTTTTCATATTCCAGTCTTGGCTAAACGAGCTAAAGAAATTATGGCTTTGGTGGGCTATGAACCAGATTCTCACGGCGGTCAAGCACTAAATGCTGCCCTTGAATCTTTCCCACGTGAAGAAATGTTTCAAGGCAGTGCTGAAGAACTAGCGCCCATTTTGGCTCAGGTCATCAATGTTGAAGAACGTCGTGAAGTGCGTACCTACGTCCGCCGAGGTAGGTGGGGTAGCATGCTCAGTGCCCTAATCTATTTTCCCCGCGACCGCTATAACACTACCGTTCGTGAAACGATGATTAAGGTTCTAAAAGCGGCTACCGGAGCCACTAAAGTCGAATGGAGTCTCTATGTTTCTGAATCCGTGTTGGCAAGGGTCTATTTAACCGTTCGTGCTGATCTGGGACAGGTTTTACCTAGTATTGACCCGAAAAGATTACGCAATTCAATTACCGAAGCGACTAGAAGCTGGTCAGACAGGTTCGCTGAAGTCGCTGACCGCATCGATTCAGCTAAACGTGGCATTGTTTTCTCAGAAGGCTATCGTGAAGAATACACACCGATCGAAGCCATCGACGACTTGATGGCATTAAACAATGTTTCTAATCCCAGCGATATGGGTCTTCGCATCTACCGCCCGACACCTCCCGAAGATGGGGTCGACTTTCGGCTTAAAATTTTTCGAGTTGCTTCCGAAATGTCTCTGTCCCAGGTCATGCCACACCTTCTTAGTCTTGGAGTGAGAGTTGCTGATGAACGTCCTTATGAATTAACGCTACGCAACAAGCCAGCTATTGTTTATGATTTTGGATTGCGCCTGCCAGACATCATTTCTGATGTCGATGACTGGGCTTTTGAAGGTAGGCAGCGATTTATCGAAGCCTTTGAGGCTAGCTATTCAGGAGCAACAGAGGCTAGCGAACTCAATCACCTAATTACGTTAACCAGTCTTGACTGGCGTGAAGTTGGAGTTCTCAGAGCCATTGGACGTTATTTGCGTCAGGCTGGCAGCCAATATTCGCAAGCGTATATAAGTGATGCTCTAGTTGCTTATCCTGGTATTTGCATTAAATTAATTGAATATTTTCACCAGAAATTTTCTCCAAACAGAAAAAAGTGTCAAGAAAAGTTGGCGATCCTTGAGGCAGAAATATCAGAAGCGATTGCTGATGTTCGCACGCTTGACGAAGACCGGATTTTCACCCAGTATTTAGAAGTTCTTAACGCCATGGTGCGCACCAATTTTTTTGCTCGCAATAGTGACCAAGACGCGTTGGCCTTCAAACTTTCTTCAGCCAAATTATCTATGTTGGCTAGCCCGCGTCCGGTAACAGAAATCTTTGTATATTCTCCTCGCCTAGAAGGGTGTTTCTTAAGCTTCGGACAGATTGCGCGCGGTGGACTGATCTGGAGTGATCGTGCTGAGGATTACCGTGCTGAAATTCTAGGTTTAGCCAAACGTCAGAAGATAGAAAACGCGTTGATTGTCCCATCGGGTGCTGGCGGAGGGTTTTATTCTTATCGACAGGCCGCCTTAACCGGCGACGAAAAGCAACGTGAGGGTCAAGCCTGCTATGAATTATTCGTCAACGCTCTGCTTTCATTAACCGATAATGTCGACTCAGGTGAAAACGTTTATCCCCAAGACATTGTCTGCTATGACTCTCCTAGCCCCTACCTGGTCTTAACGGCCGATAAGGGAACTAGCAGTTTCACCCCAATCGCTAAGCAATTGGCTAAGAAGAAAAATTTTTGGCATGGTGATGTTTTCTGTTCTGGCGGCGAAGGAAGTTTTAACCAACAGCATTCCAAGATAACGGCACTAGGTTCGTGGGTATCGGGGAAGCGTCACTTAAGCGAATTAGGAATGGGTGAAGAAGATGAATTTTCTGTTGTCGGTATAGGGGATATCGGTGACGAACTTTTTAGTTCCGCGATGCTCTTCTCCAAGAAGATCCGACTGGTAGCCGCCTTCGATGATAATTATGTCTTCATTGACCCTAATCCAGATCCACTGGCTAGCTGGCAAGAACGCTGTCGAGTCTCGCAATTAGCCAAATCAAGTTGGCAGGATTATCGACAAGACATTATTTCTGCAGGTGGTGGTGTTTATGATCGAGCAGCAAAGGCCATTAGCATCTCAGCAGAAGCCTGCAAAGTGCTCAATATTTCTGCTCAAGGTGAACTTAGCAGCGATGATCTAGTCTCGGCCATTCTTAAAGCCCCGGTAGACATGATTTGGGATAGTGGTATTGGCACTTTCATTAAAGCCAGCACACAATCCAATGATGCCGTTGGCGATAAAGCAAATGATTCAGTACGGGTTAACGGTAAAGACGTTCGCGCTAAGTGTCTTGTGGAAGGCGCAAAACTTGGTGTAACCATGAATGGCCGGGTTGAGTATGCTCGCGCTGGTGGCCGAATAAATGCAGATTTTTTGGATTGTTCAGCAGCTGTAGATATTTCTGACTATGAAGTGAATATAAAAATCTTAATCGACCAAGCATTAGCTGCTCGACGTTTAACTATTGAAGAAAGTCAAGAACTTTTTGCTGCTTGTTGGCCCCAAGTAAAGCGGGCTGCTTTAGATCATTGCGTAGCCGAAAATGAAGCCGTGGCTGCCGCCTTAATACGGGCAGCAACTCGAAACGCAGCTTACGAAGAATTAATGGTCTGGTTAGGAGTAGATCGCCAGCAGGAAGAATTGCCAACCAGCGAGGCGATGGGTGTGTTGACGGCAGCCGGGCGCGGGCTTACAGCCCCAGAGATAGCTAAGTTATTGGCGTTAGTAAAGAACCGCTTACAAACCGAAATATTAGCTTCTGATCTGCCAGAAGACCCGTATATCGCTGCCCGCTTAATAAGTTATTTCCCGAATCCGCTGGCTAAGGTTGAAGACTTGATGATTACTCATCCGCTAGCTCGAGAGATTATTGCTACCGTGGCAGCCAACCGTTTCGTCGATAGCCAAGGACTTACGGCAGCTCACCGGCTAGCCGAAGAAACTGGCGCCAGCATCGCAGAAGTGATTCGCGCCCAATTACTCGCTAGGAATTTGTTGGCCGTGGCAGATATCGAGATTGCTTTGAGACGCTCAGCGGGCAGCGCTAATTTGAAGAATGCTCAGCGTCTGCGGCTTCGTAAAATGGTTGAGCGAGCTACCCGATGGGTATTGCAAGAAATGCGCTTGGGGGTCAACATCGCAGAATCGATCACTATCTACGGTTCAAGTGTTTTTAAGGTTATTGCTAATTTAGCTGAGCTATTAACACCGGCAGGCAGAAATCAATGGCACGAATTACGTGATTCACTGGTAGCGGGAGGACTTGCAAAATCTTTGGCTGACAGATTGGCGGATTGTCGATGGGCGCAGATGGCTCTGCCTATTGTTCACTTAGCGAATGCATCCAATTATCCATTAAAAACCGTAGCCAAAACCTATTTTTCGGTTCGTGAGATTTGCGGTGCAGATTTAGTGATGAAATTTTCAGAAAATCTTGGTCAAGCAACCCGCTGGGAAATTATGGCTAGAGCCTCCATGCGCAACGAACTGTGGAATCTTCAAGAACAGCTGACGAAGAAAGCGTTGGCTGCCGGTGGAGTAGAAAATTGGTGGAATGACCAACTTAGACGTGAACACATCCTGGCTCAAATTACACAATCAATTTCTGGGCCAGTTGATCTGGCAAGGGTTAGTGTCGCACTTCAGGCGCTTAGGAGTCTTCTATGACAATTTTGGGGCAAAATATTCTTAATTGGAGGCATAACCATGAGGATTGATCTGCACACCCACTCATCGCTGTCGGACGGGACTGATAGCCCTACTCGATTAGTCCTCAATGCTCAGGCAAAAGGGTTATCAACTATTGCCTTGTGTGACCACGATACTTTTGACGGTTTAGCTGAGGCGGATGAATGTGCTCGTCGAGTTGGCTTGCAAGTTGTTGATGGGCTAGAAATGAGTGCTCGTCTCTTCAACACCACTGTCCACTTGCTTGGTTATGGTTGCAAAACCAACAACGAAGAGTTGAATATGGAGCTGGCCAAGGTACGTGCATCTAGACGAGATCGACTACCGGAAACACTAGCCAAACTTGGTTCGCTGGGTATGGAAATCACCCTAGAAGAAGTCGCCAATCATTCCAGCACAGGCAGCGTTGGCCGTCCTCACGTAGCAGATGCGATGGTAGCTCGCGGTTATGTGGTAAATCGTGACGAAGCCTTCCAAAAATACTTAAGTGAGGGTGGATTCGCCTATGTTGAGCGTTACGCGGTTGAGGTTAGCCGAGGAATTGAGTTAATTCATGGAGCCGGAGGCGTAGCAGTCTTAGCCCACCCCTTCATTCGCTCACGTGGTTCAACCCAAATAACTCCCGAAATAATCGAAGAGATGGCCTTCGATATGCATTTGGACGGTATCGAGGTTGATCATCCTTCCCATTCAGCTCACGACAGAGATTTATTGCACGAGTTAGGAGCTAGGCTCGGATTAATTCGCACTGGTGGTAGCGATTATCACGGCACGGGCAAGATCGGCCACGAATTAGGATGTGAAACAACCCGCGCCACAGCCTTGACCGAATTACTACGGGTCATAGCCAGTCGTGGAGGTAGGGCATAAGTGCTCTAGACTAGGGGAGACCTTAGGAGAGCGATGAAACAAATTGCCGACGCTGATGTAGCAGCGGCACTTGCCCAATCCACGTCACAGGCTTCATTAAATGCCAGTTTGGAACGAAGCCGGGTGATCGAAAAAGATTTAGCGGCCAATCCTGGTAAATACCGGATGTTGACCGGAGATAGACCTACTGGGAATCTTCACATCGGCCATTATTTTGGTTCTCTTGCCAATAGGGTTCGGTTACAGAATTTGGGTGTCGACACATTTGTGTTAATTGCTGATTATCAAGTAGTCACCGACCGCGATGGGGTTGGGCCTATTCGCGAGCGGGTCTACTCGGCGCTAGCCAACTATATTGCGATAGGTATTGATCCTAGAAAAACCACAATTTTTACCCATTCCCAGGTACCTGCCTTAAATCAGCTCATGTTGCCGTTCCTATCGTTGGTTAGTGACTCCGAGCTTTATCGAAATCCCACCGTGAAAGCTGAACACGATGCCACGGGGGCTCGCCCAATGACCGGCCTGTTACTGACCTATCCGGTTCATCAAGCCGCTGACATTTTATTTTGCAAGGCGAACTTAGTTCCGGTTGGTAAAGACCAACTGCCGCATTTGGAACAAGCCAGGGTTATAGCTAGGCGATTTGACGAGAGGTACGGCAGAGCTACTCCTGATGAACCAGTTTTCCCCTCACCAGAAGCTTTGCTCAGTCAGGGGGCGTCCATACTAGGTTTGGATGGCACAAAGATGAGCAAATCAAGGGGGAATACTATCGAAATTGGGATGAGTGCCGATGAAACTGCGAAATTACTCAAAAAAGCAGTGACAGACTCTGATCGTCACATCACCTTCGATCCTGAAAATCGCCCAGAAGTTTCCAACTTGGTAAATATTGCTGCGCTATGTCTTGAGCGTGATCCTATCGCCATTGCTGATGAAATCGGTGACGGCGGCGGCGGCGGACTAAAGAAGTTAGTCATTGAAGCTGTTAACGAAAAATTCGCTCCGATAAGAGCGCGTAGAGAAGAATTGTTGGCTGATCTGGGATATCTAGAGCAAGTTCTTCGTCAAGGAAATGAGCGTGCTAACGAGATTGCTGACGAGACGCTATCCCAGGTATGTCAGGCGATGAAGATGGTTTATTACTGATAGTTTGTCGCCGTCTCAAAGTCATAATTTTAATATTTTTTAATCAGCCAATACTTTTTAAGGAGGGGCTGTGAGCCCAGTGCGTGCCCGAACGGGCATTTCGTTGCTATTTTTCGTAAATGGCGCGACCTTTACAAATCTGGTGCCAAGATTGCCTCAAATAAAACATACCTTTGGCTTAGCTGATGGAGTCTATGGACTGACAGTTGCATTGGGCCCGCTGGGTGCTTTAGTTGCTGCAATGTTCGCTGTCTTCCTGATTAGGCGTTTTGGTGCTCGTCGGGTGGCTGTATTTGGTTCACTAATAATTTGCCTGGCTATAGCAGCCTTAGGTTTTGCCCCAAAGATCTGGGTAGTTGGGCTCTTCATGGTGCTTGCCGGGGCTGCCGATTCCGTCACGGATGCGGCTCAGAATGTGCATGCCGTACAGGTCGAGGACTACTACCAAAAGTCCATAATGAACTCATTACATGCGCTGTGGAGTCTGGGCGCTGCAGTAGGTGCAGCAATTGGAGCGGCAGCCGCCGAGTTTGATATCCCAATCGGTTGGCACCTTAGTGCTTCGGGTTTAGTGTTGGTCGCAGTCGCTATCACCGCTGGAAAACTAGCCGATGTGCCGCCGAAGATCAGCGAACGTAATCTTTCAGATGAGTCCACTTCTGCAAAAACTGAAACGGAGCATGCGGTTGATCGAGCAGTTTGGGTTTCGTTGATATTGCTCGGCGTCTTAGCAGTAAGCGGAGTAATCGTTGAAGACTTCGGTTCTAGCTGGTCTGTGCTCTATCTAAACCGAGAAGCTGGCGCAACTATCGGAACTGCTGGCTTGGGGTACACAGTCATTATTGGAGTTCAATTTATCGGTCGAATAATTGGTGACCCGCTGACGGATAGATTCGGGCGCGTAAACATGGTGCGTTTAGGTGGTGTGTTGATAGCTCTTGGCGGGCTAATAGTGGTTGCTTTCCCGATACCATGGGCTGTCTTCGTTGGATATGCCTTGATGGGTTACGGTTGCGCAACGATCATACCTGGCGCCTATGCCGCAGCTGGACGCCTGCCAGGGTTAAAAGAAGGCACCGGAATAACTGTCGTTAGTTGGATAATGCGAGCCGGAATGTTAGTTTCATCACCAATTATCGGGGCGCTAGCCCAGGCGACCAGTTTGCGGGTTGGATCAGGATTGGTGTTAGTTTCTGGTTTGGCAATCATCGCGTTAGCCAGCAAAACCCGCACCTCAACTTCGTGATTTGTGCAGGCAGTACGGTAAACCGTTAGGGAATTAAGCAGTTGTTTCACGAAGTAACATCAAGACAATACCTGCTTTAGCCTCGCGTAATATCGGTGACATCAAAATTGAAGAAAGGCCTACCGTGAAAGCAGCAATAGTCGGATACGGCAACCTCGGCAAGAGCGTCGAGAAAGTTATCACTGCCATTCAAGACATTGATCTCTACGGCATTTTCTCCCGCAGAGCAAAACTAGACACTACAAACCCAGTTTTCGATGTGGCCGAATTTGAAAAACATGCCAAAAACATAGATGTGGCCTATTTATGTCTCGGCTCAGCCACCGATATTCCAACTCAGGCTGAAAGATTTGCGAAAGCCACAAATACCGTAGACACCTACGACAACCACCACTATGTGCCTCAGCATCGAGAAGAGATGGATAAAGTCGCTCGTGAATCGGGCCACATCGCTGTCGTATCTACCGGCTGGGATCCTGGAATGTTCAGTCTAGCTAGGGTTTACGCTTCAGCTATCTTGCCAAATGCCACGCAAAACACTTTTTGGGGTCCAGGGGTTTCTCAAGGTCATTCCGATGCTTTACGCAGAATAAAAGGAGTAAAGAGGGCTGTTCAATATACCATTCCGTTGGAACAGGCTCTCGAAAAGGCTCGTGGAGCCCAAGCGGTAGGGCTAACCAGCTATGAGACTCACCGTAGACAGTGTTTCATAGTCGCCGATGAAGCTGACCAAGATCGAATCCGCAAAGAAATTATCGAAATGCCCGACTATTTCGTTGGCTACCAGGTAGAGGTGAACTTCATCTCCGAAGAAGAGTTCTTACGCGACCACACCGGAATGCCACACGGCGGGCATGTAATTTCGGCTGGTGAAGCCGGAGGAACCAATCACCTGATCGAATACTCCCTTAAATTGAGCGCAAACCCGGATTTCACAGCTGCAGTGGCAGTAGCATTTGGACGCGCCGCTTATCGGCTAAATATGCAAGGCCAAACTGGCGCGCGCTCAGTGCTTGAGATACCGCCATATTTGCTTCATCCTCAACCAATAGCAGAACTCGTCAAAATGGTTTAGGACTTCCGGTTACCTTCCCGTATCACCTTGCCATTTTTGGTTCGCCGCCTAGTCCTTGGGCGGCGAACTTTCGGGTGCTTAACTTCGGTTTCAACGGCTTTAGAATGGGTTCTTGTCCTGTCGCGTCTTGGTTTGCGTGGTGAACTGGCCTTCAACCGTCCCTTAATATCTGGCGAAATTCCTAAATCAGTCAAAAAATTCTCGCTGGTTGAGTAGGTTTCAGGCGGGTCAGCAAAATTCAGCTCTAGGGCTTTATTGATGACATTCCACCGTACAACGTCTTGCCAATCTACCAGGGTGACAGCTACTCCAGTCTCTCCCGCGCGGCCAGTGCGTCCGATCCGGTGAATGTATTGCTTTGGGTCATCAGGAACTTCCAGGTTAACAACATGCGTTACACCTGAAACGTCAATGCCACGAGCAGCAACATCAGTACAAACCAAGGCTTGCAAATCACCTTTACGGAATCTGCGCAATGTTCGTTCGCGTTGAGCTTGATTTAAGTCACCGTGAATCGAACCAGCCTTGAAACCTCGATCTAGCAGGTCATCTGCTAAGCGTTGGGCGGAAAACTTTGTGCGAGTAAAAATCATCACCTTTCCACACCCATCTGCCTGTAGAATCTTGCCTATCATCTCTGGTTTGTCGAGCTCGTGAGCCTGATAGATGAGTTGTGTGGTGTCAGGAGCGGTTGCTTGGGCATCGCCACCTTCAGCACGAACTCGGACAGGATGATTTAACCTAGATCTAGCTAACGAGACGATCTCGGCTGGCATAGTTGCCGAGAACAATAACGTTTGTTTATCGGTTGGAGTACGATCTGCTAAATTTTCGACGTCTGGCAAAAAGCCGAGATCAAGCATTTCATCTGCTTCATCAAGCACCAGTATCGAAACTTGAGATAAATCCAAGACACTCTGTTTGGCAAGATCGAGGAGACGTCCTGGAGTGCCAACAACGATGTCAACGCCTTGCCTTAGAGCGTTTAACTGGTCGTCGTAGCTCACGCCTCCGTAGATAGTGACAAATCTAGCGTCAACGTTTTTGGCTGCTTGAGCTAAATCATTAGTAACTTGCAAAGCAAGTTCCCGAGTAGGTGTCAGGACTAGTGCTTGTGGTTTGCCGTAGTGGCTGAATTCATCGAAGCCGTCATGGCCTGGAAGCATGATTCGCTGCAAAATTGGCAATCCATATGCCAAAGTTTTACCGGTGCCAGTGTGGGCTTGACCTATCATGTCAGTGCCACATAGCGCTATGGGTATAGCCAGCGTCTGAATAGGAAATGGCTGAGTTATCCCGATTTTTGCCAGCGCCTGACAAGTTTTGGGGTCAACCCCTAAATCTTCAAATGTTGTTTGATCTCGATTTTCATTCATCGCATTCAATGCTAGCGTCACTGGGTGCGCCTAAGGTATAGCGCGCCCATAGCAAGTAAAATATCCGCTTATGAGTGAGTCGAAACTCGTCTGCGTCTTCGCCTATTCGAATCTTTGCTTGTCTGAAGCCTTTGTTGGGTTGGCTAAACAAACCCCGCAAATTAGTGACAGGCTACGACTAGATACTTTAGGTGCTGGCCATTTCGCGATGTTCGCTGAACAAACCGAGTCTTTGCGTTCTATCAAAGGACGGTTTGAGGAGTTAGTGGAGGCATTCGCCCAGTTTATCTCGGTAACTGCTCCAAAAAATCGCTCACAATCAATGCTGCGATTGGCAATTTGCGCTGGCCTAATAGTTGACTTGAGCGAAACCTTATTGCCTAGGCTTGAGCCGGAAACAGCCAAGCGGATAACCCCAGGTAAAGCCATGTGGCGAAGCATAGATTTCGTATCTAGCCAAGTGGTAGACGATATTTCTGATTCACTGAGTCTGTACGGCCGCCGAGTAGTTTCTGAAGCTATCTTATTGACCCAAACACTAGCTGCTAGAGATGTTGAGCTGAGCAATATCTTGTCTGGTACCAATGACGATGGGCTAGTAGATCTAGCTGCTGTAGGAACCTTAATGGACGCTCTACTCAAATCTGCCATGACAAGATTGCGTCATCTTGGGCTAAACGCCTAAACGCTGAAACCAACTGGACGAGGATGTTCAGACCCCATATCAAGATAACCAATCTGACTAGTAGGGATGGCTAGCCGACGGCCATTGGTGCCGTCTATCTCTAGAAGCCCACCATCCATAGCCGCTTTTAGTTTCTTAGTAAGCTCAGCGGCAGTTATTTCGGATTCAATACTTATTTCGCGATTGATATTTGTTACACCGATCTTTATTTCCACAAGCTCAACTTACCGCAGTGAGCAAAAAGATTACCCACCTAAGGGCTATCTAGCTTTCTGATGGTAGCCCTTAGCTGGTTGCTAACCCTTAAGTAAACGAAAATTGTCACCGTCAGATGGTTAGATGTTTAGCGTGAAGATATTCGATGAGCGGGCAGCAACTTTGGTAGTGGGTGTTGCTGGCTCTGGTAAGACCGCCATGCTTATTGATGCTGTTGCTGATTCGGCAAAGAATGGTCAACCATTGAACTCGACTCCAGTTTTTGCAGTATCTCGACAAGCGGCTCAAGTGTTGAGAACCAAAATATTAGATGCTGTAGGCAAGACTCAACGAGATCCACAAGTGACAACCATGCACGCCTGGGCTCAAGGTCTTATGCAGCGATTTACGCCTGGTGATCGCGAGCCACTTAAGGTACTAACCGCACCTGAGCAAGAGTTTAGGCTAAGAGAACTAATAGCTGGCTACCAATTTGATTGGCCGCAAGAATTTCGACAAGCTGTAAAGACTAAAGCTTTCGTGCGTCAGTTGCGCGCTTTTCTTGCCAGAGTGCGGCAGCATAGCCTAGATGCGTCTGACTTAATCACCCGTGGCGGAAATTTCGTTGCACTTGGACAATTCTTTGAGCACTATCTCGACGTTCTCGATGCCGAAGGAGTAATAGACTACAGCGAATTAATTCATAGAAGTCGCATCTTAATCACTCAAGAAGCTGGTCAAGTGTTGGCTGGCGAGTTGAAAACCATATACGTGGATGACTTCCAAGAACTAGACCAAGCCCAAGTCAGTCTCTTAGCAGACTTGCATTCTTTCGGTATTGGCGTGGTCGCTTTCACTAACCCAAACACTAGCGTTTTTCGTTTTCGAGGCGCAGACCCACGCTCAGCTATAGATTTTGACGAAGTTTTCAATGGGCACACTCGCCGAATCGAACTTACGGAAAGTAAAAGAGCCAAACCACAGCTCGCCCGTGTTTTTTCGTCGGTAGCGTCTCGATTAGATTACCGAGGCCAAATAGTGCAGCAGGCTCATCCTGCCTTAGGTAATGACGTGGAAGCCGTAGTGGTTAAAGACCCAAATTCCTATATCTGCTCCCGACTGCGGTTAGCTCATTGTCGCGGTCTGGCTTGGCACGATATGGCAGTCATTTCTCGGGCAGGCGGCGCGGCAGTGTCGCAATTGGCTAGGTTACTTACCTCGTCAGGGGTTCCCGTACACGCTGCGGGGGACGAATTAGCCCTTGCAAAAGAGGTTAGCGTACGAGCGCTAATAACAGTTCTAGAGGCGGGGTTGGCTCGCTTTGATGGTCAAGAGATTCACGATTCGATTTGGCAAACCATGCTTACCGGGCCAATAGGGGGTATGACAACTTTAGAATTACGAACTGGCAAAGAGGACGGCAAAATACGCCTTAATAAATTACTTGATAAAATAGCTGAGGGAATTTCTTCTGGTAACGATACTGCCAGCCTGTTATGGCGAATTTGGTCTTTTAGTAACTGGCCAGATCGGCTGCGCACGACAGCTTTGTCCGCCAGCGACGAATCTGACAGAGCTAACCGTGATTTAGATGCAGTTATAGCATTATTTGATGCTGCTGAGAGAACAAAATTAGGCGGAAAACGCGGAGTAAAACAATTACTAGACGAGATTTCATCCCAGCAAATCGCCGCCGACACTAGTAGGGAGTCTGACTCGGCTCAGCTAGGCGTGAACGTCTTAACGACGCATAGAGCAGTAGCAAAGGCTTGGCCGCTAGTTGTCGTTACTGGTTTAGAAGAAGGGGCGTGGCCTAGACTCTTACCTCCGCCGGATCTATTCGATGATCCGATATCTATCAGTCAACAAATTTGTGCAGAACGTCGAGCTTTTTTGTTGGCGATAACTAGAGCTAGCGAAAAACTAATAGTTGTCGGAACCCAGGATGAAGAAGCAGGTATTAAACCATCAAGATTTCTTTCAGAATTAGAGGTTGATATCCACACTCCTAACCAGGAGCCGTTAGCTAATTTGGATTCGTTAGTGGCTAGGCTGCGTGACAGTGCAGCAGATAGAGCACTTAGCTCTGGGTTACGCAACCGAGCAATTGCGTTATTGGCAGATTTGAAATCCCAAACTGATTCCTTAGGCCGCCCCCTGGTTCCAGCTGCTGATCCAATGAATTGGTGGAAAATAGCGAAATTTTCTGATGAGGCGTTGCCCAAAACCCCAACCGCCAGATCAATCAGGCTATCTGGCACGGATCTAGATGCGCTTCTTGCCTGCCCACGACAATGGTTTTTAGGTCGCAAAGTGCGTGCTGAAACACCAACCAACTCGTCTGCCCTGGTGGGGACGCTTATTCATCAACTCGCCCAAGATTCAGCTAAGGATGGGTTGAGCTATGAAGAATTAGCTACGCGCCTAGAGAATTCGTGGCATGAGATAGATTTCGACGCTGCATGGTTAAGTGAGGTCGAGCATGAGAGCGCCCTAGCTTCATTGCGCCGACTAGTTGACTGGCATTCCAGACGTAAAGATGAGCATTTGCTAGGAACAGAAGTGCCATTTTTTGTGGAAGTCTCAATTGCAGGCCAACCAATTCAGTTAGTTGGCAAAGTTGACCGGCTGGAGGTTGACTCTAGTGGAGCATTGCGCATTATCGACTACAAAACCGCAAAAAAGCCACCGACAAAAAAAGAAGTTCATGCACTGGGTCAGCTGGGGGTGTACCAGTTAGCGGCCAAGAATGGGGCTTTTTCTGCATTAACTACTTCAACCCGATTGGCTGATGCTCTGCTGGTTTATTTGAGGGTAGCTGACACTAAGACTGATTTGCCGAAAGTGATGGTTCAACCATCCTTAGACGCTCGTCCGCAGATTGTTGGAGAAGAAGAAACCTCCCCAACTTGGGTTGAAGCGCGTCTTGCCAAAGCCGCTGAGATCGTTCGAGATCAAGATTATCGGGCGATTACCGGCAAGCAGTGTTCCTATTGTGCATATGCTGCCGATTGTCCCGCCAAAATAACTTTGGAGGAGCGATGAGAACCGTCATAACGAAACCAAGTGATATCTCTAAATTGTTGGATATTCCCTTTTCAAATCAGCAATTAGCTGCAATTACTGCGCCTATGGAGCCGGCAGTCATTATTGCTGGAGCTGGCACAGGAAAAACAACAGTTATGGCAGCCAGAGTGGTGTGGTTGGTCGGTACTGGGCAAGTAAGCCCTGACCAAGTGCTTGGGCTGACGTTCACTCGCAAAGCTGCCGGAGAATTAGCTGATCGAGTCAGCGCGGCATTGACTAAGGCTGGAATAAGCTCAAAACCTGGCCCAAATGATGCCGGTGAGCAAACCATGTCCACCTATGACTCATTCGCGCAACGCGTAGTGGCAATCCATGGCATGAGAATTGGTTTAGATACTGATCAAACAATGATCGTTGGTGCTCAACGATTCAGGTTGGCCGCACAAGTAGTGGCAGATGCTAGCGGCTCGTTCGAGTATCTAAGTGGAACTTTTTCAACCGTAACGAATCGACTGCTAGATCTTAATGAGCAATTAACGTCTCACTTGGTGACTTGTTCGCAGTTGCGTCAATGGACTGAGGACTACCTGGCTGCTTTGGCTCAAGCACCTTTGTGGAGAGGCAAACCGTATGCGGTGATTAGAGATGCTGAAAAGGTTGCAAAAGAACGTCTCGAATTGCTTCAGCTCGTGGAAGCTTATCGAGAAGCAAAAAAACACTTAGCCGTCACTGAGTTTAGTGACCAGATGGCTGGAGCTGCACGGTTAGCTATGCAGGTTCCAGAAGTTGGGGCTAAATTGCGAGAACATTTCGCAGTTGTGCTGCTAGATGAATATCAAGATACTTCGATTGCCCAGTCGAAAATGCTAAGCGGACTATTTACAGGCGACAGTGTTGAAACAGGATTAGGTCACCCGGTAACTGCAGTTGGTGACCCATACCAAGCGATATATGGTTGGCGTGGAGCGGCGCCAAGTAATATTTTGGCTTTTAGAACAGCATTTTTGAAGTCGGATTTTACACCGGCAACAACCTACGCACTGTCAGTGAACAGGCGCAGCGACAAGAAAATACTGGACGTGGCAAATAAACTGGCTTCCCCGTTACGAGCCGACGAGCGTCTGCAATTTACCGCTGAAAATGGTGAGGTAATAGATACCCGCCTTGTGCCACCTACAGGTCAGGCTGAAGGGGATTTGTCAGCTTTCGCGTGGCAAACCTGGCCAGAAGAAGTGGCTTGGATAGCAGAAGAAATCATTTCTGCTAAAGATCGAGGCCAGGTCGCGAACTGGTCTGACATAGCGGTATTGACTAGGAAAAACGCGGAAATAATTGCTATCTATGAAGCCTTAAGTGACCAAGATGTGCCGGTAGAGATAGTTGGTTTGGCAGGTCTGCTTTTATTGCCAGAAATAAATGAGGCAGTAGCTACCCTTCGGCTAATTAATGACGTCACTTGCGACCCGGCCGCCGTGCAACTGCTTTCCGGGCCAAGATGGCGAATAGGGGCGACAGATTTAGCGGCTCTGGGTAGGCGAGAAAAAGGACGATGCCTAATGGATGCCTTAGCCAACCCACAAGATTTACCACTATCTATAACAGCTACTAACAGGATCAAGCTGTTTCTAGCTGAGTACAACCGACTCAGTTCTCAGCGCGATGAACCGGTCTTAGAGCTGACTCAACGAGTCATAAAAACATTGGGATTGGCCACTGAAATGAGGCTAAAAAATCGCTGGGCTCAAGTGATGAAATTTCAACAAGCTGTTAGCGAATACTGTGGCCTTACAAGCGAGGCTACCCTTTCAGGGTTGCTCGCATGGTTCGATGCCGAATTATTAGAAGGTGTTGGCCTGGAACAAGAGGTGGTTAGCCCGGATGATTCTGTAAAGCTGCTTACTGTTCATAAAGCCAAAGGCTTGGAATGGGATTTAGTATTTCTGCCGGCTCTAGTGGACAAATCATTCCCAGACACCAAAGTTGGAGATAACTGGGTGACATCGGCTAAAGCCTTGCCTTCAGATTTGCGGGGAGATGCTGCTTGGGTGCCTACACTTCTAGAGGTTTCTAAACAAGGTATTGAAGATTTCACTAAAGCATTGAAAAGTGAGCAGCGCCAAGCTGAAGACAGGCTAGCCTATGTAGCTGCCTCTAGGGCTAGACACCGGCTAGTAGCGTCAACACATTACTGGCGTCAAAATAGGCTAACACCTAGTAATCCATCCGAGTATTTCACTGATATAGAGGCATTGATAGGCCAAAGTAGCCGACCTGAGGTAGCGGAAGAGAACCCGCTAGCTGAGCGGGATGCATCAGTTGCTTGGCCGGTTGAACTAAATAATGATTGGGTTGAGGCGCAGCGCGAAATAGCTGAGCTAGTTGGAAATTGGACTTGCCAGGACGTTCAGCTCTCTTATGAAGATGAACAGATAGCCAAACAGTGGTTTGAACAGGCTCACCTACTGGTTTCTGAGGTAAAAGAACGACGAGAACGAAAATTATCTCCTGTTGCGCAGAAATCTATTTCTGCCTCCGCTGCGATAATAGCGGCCAATAACCAAGAACAATATTTGCAACAAATGCTGCGTCCAATGCCAAGATTGTCGAACCGCATGGCAGGAATTGGCACTCGGTTTCATCAATGGTTAGAGGAGAGATTTAATAAAACACCTAGTCTTGATGAGCTCGACATGGATTGGGACGAGGAAGAAAATACTGATGCTGATCGCAAGCTTGCCCAGTTGAAGGAAGCCTTTGAGAAAGGGCCATACGCTAATCGGGTTCCTTATGCCGTTGAGGAACCATTCGTTCTAGTGACTGGGGATTTTCAATTGCGTGGCCGGATAGACGCCGTTTATAAGTGCACGGGTGAATTCGATTATCAAGTAGTGGACTGGAAAACTTCAGATAAACCAGCTGACGAATTGCAGTTAGCTATTTATCGGGCAGCATGGGCAGAAATAGTTGGTGTAGCACCTGAGCGAGTAGACGCGATTTTTTATCACGTGCGGTCTGCCAAGATTCAGCGCGCCACCCAATTGCCGTCGAGTGAACAGTTAGCCAAGAGATTGACCAAGATATTAGCCTTGAAACCATGATGGCAGTCGAGGATTTGTTGAATCGTCCCGAATGGTTTCACACCCTGTGGCATGACGTGTCTTATCTAGATCACTCCCAAGAATGCCGTGATGACTCTAGCTACCGTGAGCTTTGGAAATCACCATTTGCTAGGCTGATACGTGTCGATGAGAAGTTTCGAATCGAAACACCTATAGGCGGTGTTAAACCTCGAGGCGAATACGATGAGCGCACAGTATTTTTAGGTATCGCTTCTGGGCAGCCATGGTTTGCGGTGCGCGTTTCTAGTTGTCAGGACGCCGTTGATCTTCGTTCATTGAAGGCTAGTGCACTTGAGGTTCAGGCTGCTACCGTAGCTCAAGCCATTTTGCACTGGCATGCATCAGCGAAATTTTGTCCCACATGCAGCGGCACTCTGCATTCGGTAAATGGTGGGTTTCAAGCAGTTTGTGCCGAATGTGGACGTCAACATTTCCCGCGTACTGATCCGGCGGTAATCGTTGGCGTAACCGATAGTCAAGACCGGCTGTTATTGGCTCACCATGTAGCGTGGGCGCCGAAGAGGGTTTCAATTCTCGCGGGGTTCGTTGAGTCGGGGGAGTCGGCAGAACAAGCCTGCCACCGTGAAATAAGTGAAGAATCAAATCTGGATATCACACATTTAGGCTTTTTCGGTACTCAGCCTTGGCCTTTCCCGTGCTCCCTAATGCTTGGCTTTACCGCTCGCACCCTAAATCCTGACTCCCTAGAGCCAGACGGCAATGAGCTTGAGTGGGCGCGTTTCTATTCTCGTAAAGAAGTTATAACTTGCCACCAGGGAGGTAAATTATTACTTCCAACGAATGCTTCACTAGCTTCACGAATAATTCATCGTTGGCTAGTTGGTAAGGAGCCCTTCTAGGCCTCGCTTTAACTCATTGGTTAGACCTGAGGCTCGACGCGCTGGATTATCAATTGCTGACTGCCAAGCTTGAGCTGTTCCAATCACTCTGAGGGCTTTCTTTGCCCTAGTTACAGCCGTATAGAGCAGTTCTCTAGTAAGAATCGGCGAGTTTTGGGGTAATACCAGAGTCACCTTCTCATACTGACTTCCCTGGGATTTGTGAACTGTCAAAGCGTGCATAGTTTGATACTTTTCAAGAGCATAGGGATTGAGCAGACGATATGTGTTTGGGGTCCCAATTGCTGCTTTTAGTCGGCCGTGCTTGGCCACCAGCACGCCAGTATCACCGTTATACACCTCAATATCTGGCAGATTAGCCGCAACTAAAATTGGTCTGCCGGGATACCATTCGTCATTTCCTATGCCCCAACCTTCGACAAATCGATGCAATAAGTTCTCGACATTGTGCGCCCACCCGGAGGCCCCATACACACCGTGAGCGTGAGCGCATAAAATTCGATGCGAATCTAGGGCACGCAATGCCTTGCCGTATTCGCCAGTGGTCGCACCAGTTAGCATTTCTTGCCCGGCTTGAATGATGTCGTCAACTAGCGCTTTGTCATCTTGGAGTCGATATAACGCAGCATCTGTGTCGATGAACTCCAAGTTTTCACCGCTATTTAGAATCTTTATCGATTCTTCGCCTTGCCCTAGACGAATCGCTTCGGCAAGTTGCGATATTGGCCCAGCGTTTCGAACGTTGACGCTCAGTGTAGACACTAACGGTTTGTTGGATACAGCATTGGCTGGCAATTTAGCATCGACGATATCCGCTAATACCGTGCCCACATCGACAGAAGTTAATTGATCGGGGTCACCAATCAAGATTAATCGGGTGTGTGGGTGAATGGCTTCTAGAAGATGAGCCATCATAGGCAACGAAACCATTGATACTTCATCGATTATTACCACGTCATGGGGCAATAGATTATTGGCGTTAAAGGTAAAACCGCCCATGATGCCGCGAGCTCCGAGCAGCCGATGCAAAGTGACAGCTCGGTCAAAACGTAGCTTCATAGCAAGCGTTGAGTATCGTGAATCGGCAGCTAAGGATTCATTTAGTCTGGCTGCAGCCTTTCCAGATAGTGCGGCCATGCCAATAAATAGTGGCTTTGAGCTGGTTGCTGCTAAGGCTTCTAGCAGGCGCGTGACAGTATATGTCTTTCCAGTACCAGGCCCACCGGCGATGACACTCGTCCAATTGTAGATTGCCTGCTCGACTGCTCTTAGCTGGACCCGACTAGCTTGTTTCAGTCTCTCGTCAACATCGACGTTTTGGGTAATGATGTTGTCCAAAACCTCACGGACAGCCGCTGGATCGATTGTTGGTGGTGTTTGTGCCAACCTAGCCAGAATTGTTTTCGTCACGCTCTGCTGTGCTATCCAGTTGCGTTCCAGGTAAAGATTGCCGTCAACCATCCTCATCGGCTGGTCGTTAGCTAATTGGTTTTGGCTAAAAGCAACATTTGGTGAATTGCGTAATGATTCAATCCAGTCTTCTAAAGACGGCCAGTTCAAGTGAGCGCGCAAATTGGCTAATTCCTCGTCCTCTTCTTCTTCGCTAAAACGCAAGGTTAGTAGTTCATTCATGTCGGCTATCGAGGTGAAAGGCAAACAGGCTGATCCCAATTCAGCAGCTTGAACACATAAAGCTAGAGCTAGCGACACCAATTCATTTTTTTCGTCTAACAAACTGGTTATGGTACGGGCGATATGAACGCCGGCGTCTCCAACCAACTCGGCCTCGTTGAACCGTTGAATCAGACCGCTAGCTACCACGGAAGAACTCATCGTTTATCACCTGCACTTATCAAATTGGAAGCAGCAACCACCATTTCAGGGTTTGGCTGCCATGTGAATACTCCGCAGGGCATGTAATCGGTCATCGGGGTTTGCTCACCGAGCATTCCACGAACAAATAAATATCCAGCACCACCCAGATGGCGTTGCGGTTGATAATCGGGTAACCGCGAAGAAAGATAGCGGTGCAAACACACTTGATATATCAATGCCTGTAGGGGGTAATGGGATTGACGCATCATCGTGTCCATATTTGAAAAACTGTATTTATCTGCGGTTAATTCTTCACCGGTTCTCAAAGGAATCCTGTTTGTTTTGTAATCAATAACCACATATTTTTCGCCAACCCGCAAGACAGCGTCGATAGAGCCAGTGAGAAAACCATGTAGGCTAGCTCGGCCAGCCGATGTTGCCGCTAATTCGCTGCCGTAACCTGCTAAGACTTTGTTCGGGTCTTGGAGCTTTGGATCATCGAATAGCGCGGCTATATCTGCAAGCGTAGACCAGTGGCCTTGTGCTCCCATTGGCAGTTCAAAACCCAATTCGGTCAGTCTGTTTTTAGCACCTAGATCTGCCAGCGAAGCATGATTCGTCAAAATGCCAAGTGGGGTAGTGACAACTTGGCATAGTCCGTCTGCAAGTAGATTTTTATCGATGGTGGCTATCGGAAGTTTGCTCAGCTGACGAGTAGTTTCAGCAAGCATTTCTTTTGATAAATTCTTTGCCCCTGGATTCACGTTCTCAAGGATGGCGTGCACCAAGGTGCCGAAATCGACGCCACCAACTAACCCGGCTAATTTTGACGAAGCTGATGACTGAGCCGATGCGGGCGCGGTATCTTCTAGTGGCTCGTCTACGTCTGCAGGTAAAACCTGAGAATGCAAATCTTTAGTTAATCCAGAGTACGAGGTGCGTTTGAATGTGTGATCGATAGTGCGAGTAAAAGATCTTACGTGTAACTGCTCAGTTTCTTCCAGTTCAGGCCGCCATGTATTTGGACCGCTTACGGCTTCTTGAATGTCAACTGAAGGTGGAACATTCAACTTACCGGTTGATTCAGTGAGCAGCCTATATAGCGGCGAAGCAGCAGTATTTTTTTGAGTTTCAGCCCACCAGGAAACCAAATAAGATGCGGCTCTAGTAGCAGCCACGTAGAAAATACGTAGCTCTTCCGCTGCTTGCTCAGCTAAATAAGCCTTGCGTCTTTCACCGGAGGGTTGGACGTCAAGAACACGTTCGTTACCCCAGTGGCCAGTAAGAATTTTTTCTTTGTCACGAATATATAAATCTGTTGCTTCGGGCAATAAAACTATGGGGTATTCCAGGCCTTTTGCCTGGTGAATAGTGCTAATAGTGACTGCTGCATAGTCTGTTTCTAATCGTCTGGTCCGTTCACGACTGTCTTGCTCGTCTGCCGAAGACACTTGGTCACCAAACCAGGCTAATAATTGTGGCGCTGTGAAGTTATTGCGCCGCCAAGATTGGTCAGCCAGCTCAGCTATATGGCCTAGATCAGTGAATAATCTGTCGCCACCAACGCTAGCTAACAGTCGCGAGTAGAGGTCGTTCTTTTCGAGTAAAGATTCATAGACAGCCATTGGCCCAAGAGTTTTCAATAGTGCAGAATGTTGACGCAGTGAAGCAAAAATATCTGCGGTCAAATTATTATCTTTGGCTAGATCTAGACCACTGGCGCCGAAAAAACAGGTCAAAGCAGCTCGTCCTAGAGACGCCGCAGTGGAGTCAACAAGAGCCGCGAGCAGAGTGAGCCAATGACTTGCCGCAGTCGAACTAAAAACGTCTTGGGTGCTAGAAAATACAGCCGGGATCCCGGCACCAGATAGTGCCTTAAGAATCTCATTCCCACGGCTTTTTGTCCTAACAAGCACCGCAATGTCAGATAAGGAGACATTTCTTGGCTCTAAATCGCTGTCTAATTGATAGCGCGAACACAATTGTCCAACCAGCCAAATAAGGTCTTGATAAATCGCCGTACGTGAATTAGCAACGGGTAATTTTTCCCCAGGAACTCTCCTTATAACTACGGGAGTATCAACCGGAATGCCGTTAAGTAATAGCCGGTTTGTTTTCCGATTTGCTTCAACAAAGGGCACTAAAATTGGCGAGCTAGGAGAGCCTAGGTTTGCGTCACGAAACAAACTCAAAACGCCATTTACTACCCCCGGATCCGAGCGGTAATTGACTCGCATTGATTTGGTATTACCGGTGGCCGTCTTAGCTGCCAAGTAGGCCTCAACATCGCCGCCTCTAAATCCATAAATAGCTTGTTTCGGGTCGCCAATTAAAACGACTGTGCTGGTTGTGGCGAAAGCTTTCTTCAAAATACTCCATTGCTGAGGATCCGTATCTTGAAATTCGTCAACCATAACAACGGGAAAGCGTTTGCTGAGAGTTAAAGCGGCTCGTTTTCCAGTCTTGGGGTCAGCTAGTGCATCGGCTAGCCGAGTAACCATATCAGAATAGCTGTGGATGTGGAGGTTACGCTTGCGACGCTCAAACTCTGCTCTAACGTCAGCTCCAAAGTCATATTCGATAGCGTTGCGGGGGATCAAATCAAAATTATTAAATTTGCAGGCGGCAGTGCCAATTTTTAGAGCATCATCCCAAGTTATTTCTTCCGCAAATCCTTGCAAATAAATATCAGCGCTAACTTGATCAATAAGTTCGCGTAGATCCTCTCGGAAGCTACTAGAAGAATCGTGGTCAACAAGCATTCCTAACTCGTCAAGCATTCTAGAACTGTATTCGTGGATAGTGGCGATAGTCGCTAAGTCAATTTCTCCTAAAGCTGTAGAAAGCCTAGAAATTACTGTTGGTAGATCTGCTGTGCAAAGCAGGCGATCAACCTCGTCGGTTGGCAAAATATTTGACTGTGAAAAGCGCTTCACGGCTTCAAGACAGGACGCTAATCTGTCATGTACTCTGGAACGCAACTCTGAGGCTGCCGACCTTGAAAAGGTGACTATCATCAAGTCTTGTATCGGCACCCCATCAGCTACAAAGCGGGCGGCTAGGGCGGCAATCGCGTAAGTTTTTCCAGTGCCAGCGCTAGCCTCTAATACTGTTATGCCGACATCAGGCAGGTCGTCGGTTAAAGAGAAGTACTCAGTCATTACCACGACCTCCAATTTTTCGAAAAAGATTTTCTTATCGGCTGGTAGAGCCAGTCTGCTAGTTGCATAAATCTGCTGCTATTTGGGTCATAACGATTAGCCGTTGGGTCTGATGGTCTAGGCATGCAACCGAACAATTCGTCAGGATTGGGAAAGAAGTATTGCCAAGATTCATCGTTGTCCCACTCTCCGAAGTGGCGGTAACGGTCATGCCAGGCTGCTTTGGCTGACCAAAGTCCACCTCTACCTCGGCCTACCAACCCGACGAATGCGGCTGCCGTCTCCGCTGGAAGAGGCACCAGTTCGGTTAGGCCAGCTCGATAAAGTCTCGCCAATTCAATAAGCCAGCCCTCTGCCTCCTCTTTGCTAGGTGAATGTAGAAGCCGCGATTGGCCATTAAAGATGACGACTGCCTTTTCTGCTGGCTGTCCACTTGCTGCTAGGAATGCCAGTTGTAACCAAGCCTCAACCAAAGCGGATCCTTTTAACCCACCGCATCGATAGATGACGACCTGGTTATTAAATGTGGTGACCTGCCAACGTAAAGGCATTTCCAGATTTAGCGAGCAGTCGTAATCAACTCGTTGACCCGCGATTATTGTTTGAACATTTCTAACGATTTCTTCGGCATCGTTAGCTATTTCTTTTATCAAATTATTTCCAGCTTCATTACGCAGCACTTGGCCAGAAAGTGCTTCCACATAGAGTGCTTGTTCGTAACTCTTGCCTGCCAATCTGGCTTCTACCAGGTGCTTTCTAATCTTGTATTTGTCTAGCCCGGTCGGAGATATGGGTAATTGTTCACTGAGCTCTTCATCCCAAAGCTTTAATTTTACGCCTGTCGTGAAACTCATCAGCTCGGCGGCTGGATTGCGTAAGAAGTCAAGCAACTTGTCGCCGGTTACTTCTCCTAACTGTGGCTCAGGGAAAATCCACGTGCTTGGCGGTGTTTTTACACATGGCTGAAGTAGCTTAGCTCTAGCGCCGCTCAACGCTTGGGTGTCAAAACTTGGGCTATCGCCGATGAAGTTCTTCTTGGAATGCGCTTGCAGAGGATAGCGGTGAACTAACTTTGTCGAAGCGTTTTCCCAAGCATCATTCGGATTAGGTATGCCGCATGCACTTAGTAGATCGAGCATGACTACCGGCGCAGATGAGATCGCCCCAGAATGTTGGGAAGCACCTTGAGTAACAACGATGAACTTGTCGCTAGCCGCTAGAACCGCATCGATAAATTGTTGGCGCGAGATGATTCGTAGATCATCAGCTTCAGGCTCATCTGCGAGCAGATCATCACCTAGTCGACGTCTATGCCAAGGAAAATCCTCTTCTCCCATACCTAATAGGCAAATGACTCTACGCTCCACGGCTTGCAACTCTGCTAGAGATGCCACCAATAAATCACCGCTACCAAAGTTGGGTCTCCCGAAAGATTGCTCAGTCATATCCTCAAACCAGTCGGTTACCTCACTTAAACTAAGTTGGGCTCCAAGCCCTGACGCTGCTTGAGCCAACGTATTTAGCTGACTGGCTATAGTAATTTTCTGCCAACCATCAATTGGGCCAACTTCAGTCAGCTCATCCATCGCATTGCGCAGCCGCTCGACCCAATGAGTCGCGTCAGTTGGCTTAGCGAAACAAAACTTAGCTTTACGGATACGTGATAGCACTTCGGATAGCTTGCCAAGCAATTCCAACATGCCTGATTCCATATTTTTTGTGGCGACCACGTCGCCCAAGACTGTTGTCGGATCGTCCGCAAAAACGGCTCCCAGTAGGGCACTTTCAACGCCTTTCCACCATGTGCCAAGAGTTTGGCCGGTTAAACCGTAACTTTGGCGATGTGCGGTATCTATGCCCCAACTAACATTCGCATTAGCCAAAATTTCTTTTATTTGAGCAATATCATCCCCATCGAAATCAAATTTTCGCGCAACTGGTTCAAGAGATATAAACCCGATAAATTCACTCACCTTGGCGCGCCCGCGCAGCAATCTAAGCAATACTGCTAATGCTTCTCTTACCGGATTTGTATTCACCAAGGATGAGGATGCAAGACGAACCCGAAGGTTTGTACCAGGATGGTGTACACCTTCGCTATCTTGGCCAAAAGCAGCAGCTATATGGATGGCGTATTTATCAAGATTTGGTACCAATACCAACACGTCTGCTGGTTTAAGAGTCGCATCCGACTGGAAAAGTCCAGTAAGCACGTCTCTTAACACTTCTACTTGACGATGCGGACCGTGCGATAAATGAAATTGGATTGAACCATCAGCAAGATATTCTTCGCTAGGCAAACGATCTAGCAAAATATCTCGCTGCACCTGACCTAGCGTGGAGTTTGGTTTACCAGGAGTGGCCACTTTGGCAATAGGGCGATTTAGGCTGTAACGCGAAGCCAGCAATGAATACTTAGATTCGGGTGCTGCTAGAGCCCAAACGCAAATGTGATTGCCTAAAGCATCAATAACCTCCTGCTGATAGCGGGGAAGTTTCGTCACCAGGCAACCAAATAAGTGGTCTGGCAATTTAGCAGATTCAGTTTTAATGGCTGTAAGAAGCTGTTTCTGACGTTCCAACGGGTCAGGGCTAGAAATAATTCTGCGGGCTGCACGCCATAAATGTGGTTGCCAAAGGAACTCTGTGGCTAGGGGCTGACCAAGTTGGTCAACATCCTGGTTTTGTGTCCAAGCAGCAAGTAGTTCAGGCTTTAGACGAAAATAGTTCCAAAATAGTCGAGATATTCGTCTAGCAGTGTCTAACCGTCTGCCTGGACGCTCACCGCCGGTTCGAAAATAGCTAGCTAGCGGCTCAAACCATGATTGGGTAAAAGATTGCTCGAATGCTTCAACGAGAGCTAAGGCCACATTGGTTTGACGCCAGGGATCTGATTGTAGATTCATATTTAACAGATCAGTTACTAACCTTGCGTAAAGACCTCTTGGGGTTATGAAATCAACCCCAGCGCACACCTGAGCGTCCAGATTGGCTGCAATATATTGCGATAACTCTCGATGGTGACCACTGGTAGGCACTATGACCGTATTTAGGGTGAGTGGATCTAATGGCTTAGACAACTCGTAGGTTATCTGGGCACAAATCTGCGACCAAGAACTCACATATTTAATAGTCACGTTTAGCACCTTACAGCCAGCTTGTGACAATTATTGCTTGCTTGCCTGGCTGACATAGTCACTGCCTGGTTCTATGGTTGAGTCCATGGCGAATCCGGAAGATATTTTGCTTGGACTGACTGACGAACAGTTGGCTGTGGCAACCACTTTCGGAGTTCCCATTGCTGTTATTGCGGGTGCAGGTACTGGAAAGACGCGCGCCATAACTCACCGTATTGCATATGCGGTGGCAAGTGGGCGTCAAGAGGCCGCAGCCAACCTAGCTCTAACCTTTACCAACCGAGCTGCCGGGCAATTGCGTGCTCGTCTGGCAGACCTTGGGGTTGCCCAAGTTTCTGCCCGCACTTTTCATGCAGCGGCGTTGCGCCAACTTAAATTTTTTTGGCCAAAAGTCCATAAAACTGAATTGCCGAGAATTGTTTCGCAGACATTGCCTATGGTTGCTGCTGCAGCAGATCAATTAGGTTTACCCGACGATATTTCATTACTTCGTGACCTTGGTACAGAAATTAGTTGGGCAAAAGTCTCCAATGTTTCACCAACACGATATGAAAGTTTGGCAAGCAGTCTAAAACGTGTCGTTGTTGGGGTATCCAGTGAACAAGTAGGTGAAGTGTTTGCCAGCTACGAGGCCATTAAAAATCGTAGCGGTGTCATAGATTTTGACGATATTTTGCTTTGCACCGTAGCGATGCTTCATGAGTATCCGGCAATAGCTGAACAAATTCGCGATGGCTACCGCTATATCACGGTCGATGAATACCAAGACGTTAGTCCTTTACAACACACCCTGTTGGAATTATGGACAGATGGGCGAACCGATTTGTGCGTGGTTGGCGACCCAGATCAATCTATCCATGCCTTCGCTGGAGCCGATAGGCGATGGCTCGTCGACTTTGAGAAATTACATCCAGGCGCCAAAGTACTTACCTTGACTAAGAATTTTCGTTCTACTCCACAGGTATTAGCAGCGGCAAATGCACTGCTGGCCGACGAGAAACATCGTCATACGCTACAAGCTACGAGATCCGACGGCTCAGATGTAGCGGTTTTTTGCGCTAAAGACGACTTTGATGAAGCCCGCCAAAATGCCGAATGGCTGAATGATATGCACGACTTGGGGATGGAGTGGTCGCAGCTGGCCTTGCTTTATCGAATCAATGCTCAATCACAACTGTTTGAGGCGGCCTTAAGCGAGCTGAATATCCCTTATCAGGTTAAAGATGCAGACAATTTTTATCAGCGTCCAGAAATTAAACAAGCGCTCCATCAACTTCGGAAATTAAGTAAAAGTGGTGAGTTCAATGAAGATGGTCCAGCGGAAGTCGAGAAAGTTGTCACCAAGCTAGGTTGGCTACAACAATCACCTGCTGGCTCTGGAATTCAACGAGCACGATGGGAGTCTTTGAACGCCTTGCTGGAGTTCAGCAAAAAACTGTGGCAAGCAAAAAAACTCGACTTCACAACATTTGTTCAAACCCTATTTGAAAAAGCAGACGGATTCCAGATCCCCACAACTAATGCGGTCACCTTGGCGAGTCTGCACTCCGCCAAAGGGCTGGAATGGGATGCGGTTGCAGTAGTTGGGCTAAACGAAGGAATAATCCCGATCTCACTGGCAAAATCGCCAGTCGATCTAGCCGAAGAACGAAGATTACTGTATGTCGGATTGACTAGAGCTAAGAAATATTTACGAATCAGCTGGGCAGGCGACAAGAAAGCATCTAGATATTTGGATTTGTTAGGCCACAATGTGTCAAGCGATTTTCAACCATCAAGATTGCCAGATACTAAGTCGGTGGCTAAGTGTTTTGTCTGTGGTTTGGGATTGACTGGGGGAGAAGAGATCGCTTTAGGGCGCCACAGCCACTGCCAAACTGGAATAGATGAAGCCTTACTGGAAAGCTTGGATCGTTGGCGGGCAGATAAAGCTGACGAGGAATGTTTGCCCCCTTTCGTCATCATTTCCGATAAGACATTGCAGGCGATAGCAGAACGTAAACCGGCCACTATTGCTGAGCTGGCAAAACTGCCAGGAATGAGAAAAGAAAAAATCGCCCGCTATGCGGATACCTTATTGACGTTGATTCACGAAAGCCGTTGAGGAAGTAACGAAAACAGACAATAAAACGATGGTGAGGGCAAAAATCACCCTCACCATCGAGTTATCAATATTTTGACTAGGCGCGACCTAGGATACGGTTTAAGCCGCTGCCACACTCGGGGCACTTCGACTTGGCCATTCTACGATTGTTCTTTACGTAGATTTCACCTTTGGCCGTGCGGTGTGCTTTGCATTTCATGCAGTAGAAGTCACCATCATAAGTTTCGTCAGCCATGTTTCCTCCTTTTGTCGAAACTTGGTTGACACTAGCTAGCTAACGCTGGAGCCAACCGTCCTGACGGTCAGCATATAGCCGAAACGCGTTACAGGCGAAACTATGACACGCGCAGAAGAAAACCCCCGGAATGCTCCGCTCGCCTTCCCCTGCGAACGTGCCCTCCGGAGGTCTCCTATATTATGAAATGATAGCTAAAAGCCTGGTTTGAGGTCAATAACTTAAATGACCTCAACTACTGTCAAATGTCAACAACCATTCAGCTGAACACTTTGACGCTAGTCGTTTTTTCCATCCTGGCCGGCTTCTTCATCTAATAACTGACGCAAAGCGGCATCCAGCTCGTCGGATTCAGTTAATTCGTGATCACTAGCTGCAAAACCCATCGGATCTGCAAAATCTTCAGCTGTTGGAATCAAATCTGGATGAGACCAGACATGATCACGACCCGCAGAGCCGCGTTTTTGAGTAAGCGCAGCCCAAAGATTAGCGGCATCTCTTACTCTTCTAGGATTTAATTCCATTCCTACAAGGGCATTTAAGGTTTGTGAGCCTGGTGCTTCGACAGCTCTGCGACGCCTAACCATCTCTATCAGCTGATCTGAACGCTCCCGCATCCACGGCGCGATCGCCAACGAACTAACCTCATCCACCCAACCTTCAATTAAGGCCAGTAAAGTTTCTAGTCGTTCTACAATTTCCTCTTGTTCTTGGCTGCGCGTTGGTTGAAATAATCTGCCGCTTAGGCGTTCACCAATTTCGCTGAGCTCTTGCGGGTTTAGGTCAGAGGCAAACTGCTGTGGATCGAAAGCCTCAGAAATCGCTGTAGTGTCAATCTGAATTTTGCTGGCGTAGTGCTTCAACATAGCTAGCAGTTGAGGTCCAAGCCAACCAACGGAATTAAATAACCGCTGTCTGGCAGCTTCACGCACCGTCAAATAGATCAGGATATCTTCGTGACTCAGTCCGAAACCTGCCGTCGCCTCAGCGATGTTGGTTGGCAATAAAACAACTTTCGGGGTGTCAAATAATTCCAAACCGATTTCCGAACCAGTTAAAGTTTGGGTAGCCAATTTAGCGATTGAGTTAGACAGCTGCATTGCATACATCGTGGCAGCAGCATTTTTCATCATTGGAGCTAAGAATTTGCCGATCTGAGCAAGTTCATCATCGCCTAATTCGGGATTGGTGCCCACCACTTTCGACATGGCTTCAGCCAAAGAAGAAACAATTGGCGCGACCACGATTTGCCAAGATTCCATTGTTTCTTCTACCCAAGACGCCCTACTCATACCTACCGCCGGCTTAGTGGTGCGGGTCATCTCAGTGATATCGTCCAGCCACATTTCGGCTAGTCGGGCAGCTTCACCAACTTCGCGTTGTTGTTGGTAAGTGATGGCGGGATCAGAACCGCTGGCTGCGACAGCTTGACGCACAGCAGTTTTCATCTGCTCGGCGTTCAGACCAGATCCTGAATTCAGCTGAGCGAAACTGCGCTGAACCTGGCCAAGAACATCCTTTAGGCTGTCTCCACTAAAACTAAATCCGGACTGATCGAAGAGCCGGCGTAAGAAATCTTGCGGGTCGTCGCCCGGATTAGAATCTTGACTCATAATTCTCCTTCACTTAATTCTATTGAACCGCATCGACCAAAGCTCTTATTCCGGGTTCGGATTTAGAGAATTACTGTTAGCCAGGTGTTAGACGCTTCAGCGTTAGTAAACGTGTGGTTTCAATTTTAGGCCTCGGCTAATCTTGGTGAATAAGTTGAACCACTTGGAAGAGGTGCGATGAGCGGCATCAAGCTTAAGGGCAGCCTGGCTACAACCATCTCAGCGGCGGTGCTCTTTGTTGCATTGAGTGTTGCTGTAACCCTAATTCCAGTACCATTCGTGTCCTGGTCTCCAGGAGCAACTTTGGACGTTCTATCGACTCAAAACGGTAAGGACGTAATCAAGATTGAAGGAATGGCTAACGAGCCGGCAAGTGGGAAGCTGCTATTGACTACCGTTGCGGTAACTAAGGCCGACTCGAGCCTCACGCTGCCACAAGCCTTTATAAGTTTGGCTGGGCGCGATTCCACTATTTTGCCGCGAGCCTTCGTTTACTCAGATATTCGTTCTGCGGAGGAAATCCAAAAAGCTGAACGCCAACAGATGGCTGATTCTCAAGACGCTGCTCTAGTGGCGGCTTTAAGACAGTCTGGTTTTTCTGTCAGCCAAACTGTCCAAGTCAAGCGGGTCTCCAGTGCGGGGCCAGCGGCAGATAAACTTCAGGTTGCAGACAAGATAGTGTCTGTAAATGACGTTCGGGTACAGACGAAAACTCAAGTATTGGATAGTCTAGGCACTTTACGCCCTGGCGATGCGGTAAAAATAGACATTATTCGTGATGGCCAACCACTAGTAGTTAACCTAACTGCGGCAGCCGGAAACGACAATCCCCAAATTGCTCGTATAGGTGTGGATCTAGAAGACGCCTATAGCCACAACATTAAAGTTGACTATGCAATAGACCCAGCAATCGCAGGTCCAAGCGGTGGATTGATATTTGCTCTCGGACTATACGAGAAACTATCCAACGAGTCGCTATTTGCAAACAAAATTGTGGCGGGCTCTGGTGAGATAAATGCTGATGGAGAAATTGGAGCAATTGGTGGGGTAAAGCAGAAAATAATTGGTGCTGGGCGAGCCGGTGCTACTGTTTTTCTGTTGCCGGCAGCCAACTGCTCGGATATAGATCCAACGGCTTCATCACCAAGAATCATTAAAGTCACAAAACTTCAGGATGCTATCGAATCCTTACAAATGCTTAATGATCCACAAACTGCAGATCAGGTGCCGCATTGCTGAAACCAGAAAATGAAGACCTTACGGTGAACTTGGAAGCCTGCCTGGCCGAGATTGAAAGATATGCGGGAAGATTTGGTTGGGATCAGCCTGCAAAATTGTTTGCTATTGTTCCCACAGCCAGATTGTTGGCTGCGGAGCCGTCGTTGCGTTCACAGCTAGTAGAGACGGTGCCTGGTGGTTACTCGTCTGTGGAGCAGGAATTTCTTAGCGGCAGTAACCTTTTGGATGATTTAGCAGCAATTTCCTGGCCACCTACTGTAGACGGTTGCGCTTTGGTTGTAGAAAGGTGTTTTTTGACCAGGGAATATGAGGCAGATATACCCCAGGATGAGATTGAGGCGGCTGATTTTGTGGCTAACCATCCATACCGCCAAGATTTAAGAATAGTTGCTGGCGCATTGCGCACCGGCCAGGTATCGTGCGTTGCCAGACTGCGGACAAATCCTGGTGAGATAATGCATGGTGATATGGCGCCTGCTTTAACTACAGCGTTAGCTTGTACATTGAAATAGAAACTGACACAAAGAGGTATCGATGACAACCGTGGAAACTGAGCATAGCCGGGGTGGCAAAGCATTAGCGCCGACGCTGGCCATATTGGCCGTAATAATCGTCGGTTTTATGCTGTTCTCAAGAATTTGGACAGACTATCTGTGGTATCGCTCAGTTGAGACCCCACAAGTGTTCGCAATTCGGTGGGGCAATTCATTACTACTATTTGCCATATTTTTCGTCATAGCTGCTGTTGTGTTGGGCGTTAATTTGCTCCTAGCTAATCGGATGGTAGGCAGCAAATCTGGAATCAAAAAGGGAGGCTTAATCCTCTGGGCAGCTAGTATCGGTCTCGGCGCTTTGACTGGTATAGCAGCCATTAATCATTTAGACGCTTTCTTGGGTTGGCGAAATGGCACCAGTTTCGATCGCGCCAGCGCCTATTTCGAGTCTCTGGACGCTTCTTTCTTCGTGTTCGCTTTGCCATGGTGGCGCTTCGTTGTTCAACAAGTCGGTTGGGTGCTAGTTATTTCACTTGTTGTTACTGCTGGCTTCTATTTCACTGCTTCAAACTCGACAGGAATCAGAATCGACCCGTCGGCTTTGCAACGTGGCGAAATGCCAAAAATGAAATTTAACAACCCATTTTCGAAATCGGCTCAATCCCATTTGAGCGGGCTAGCTGCGCTGATTTTTATCGACTTGGGTCTTTATATGGTGCTGCATAGACTGTCGTTTGCTTACTCAGATAATGATGCATTATTTACTGGCGTTGGTTACACCGATTTTCATTCGAGAATTGTCGCTACCACGGTCATGGCAGGCGTGCTGTTCGTCATCGCAGCCGCATTTCTTGTCAACATTAAGTTGCGCCGCTGGTTTATCCCAACAGCAGGCTTGGCGGTTGCGTTAGTGACTGCCTTGATTGCCCAAATGATAGTGCCAGGGTTGCAACAGCGTTTCTCTGTGAGCCCATCAGAACCGGTGATGGAACGTCCTTTCATTGAAAAGCAGATAGAGGCAACCCGTTTCGCTTACGGAGTTGATGACACCCAAATTATTGATTATGAGGCTAGGGTGGACGTATCTGCCGGCCAGCTTCGTGAAGATGCAGTTGCTCTGCCAGGAATCAGATTGGTTGACCCAGAGGTGGTAGCTCCCACATTCGAGCAACTTCAACAGGTACGCGGCTACTACAAGTTCCCAGGTGTACTGGATGTTGACCGCTACACGATCGATGGTAAAGAAACAGACGCGATTGTTGCAGTACGAGAAATCAATCACGCTGGTTTACCTCAAGAAAACCAGACCTGGAACAATGTGCATACGGTTTATACCCACGGGTATGCGATGGTTGGAGCTTACGGCAATCGCAGACAGGCTTCTGGTGAGCCTGAATGGATCAGCCGAGATATTCCACCGGTAGGGGAGTTAAAGCAAACTGAGCCGCGAGTTTATTTCGGTGAAAATACGGATACCTATTCAATCGTTGGCGCTAAAGAGGGTGAAGATCCAGTCGAATTGGACACTCCAGGCGGGAACGAAACCGGTGGCGGTGAAAGTTACACCACCTATGATGGTAAAGGCGGGGTAGACGTTGGCGGCATAATGCACCGCTTGGCTTTCGCTACTCGATTTGGCGATATTAACTTATTACTTAGCTCTAGAGTTAACTCCAATTCGCGCATCTTATTTGATCGAACTCCTGCCCAGCGGGTAAGCCAGATAGCTCCATGGTTGAACGTTGATCAGGATCCGTATCCAGCTATCGTCGATGGGCGTGTGGTATGGATCGTTGACGGATACACCACGTCAGATACTTTCCCTAACTCACAACGAGTTGATTTGCAGGCTGCCACTAATGATTCGACTACAAATTGGGATTCGACAGGTGTGGCTCGTAAAAACGTTAACTACATGCGTAACTCGGTGAAAGCCGTTGTGGACGCTTATGACGGAACTGTTTCGCTATATGCCTGGGATACCAGTGATCCGATTTTGCAGACTTGGGATAAAACCTATCCAGGTATTTTGAAAGACAAGTCCGAGATTAGTGAAGATTTACTTAACCATTTGCGCTATCCCCAGGACATGTTCAAGGTGCAGCGTCAAGTATTGGGCAGATACCATATGACGGATCCTTCGGCTTGGTATCAACAGTCAGATTTGTGGGTAATCCCCAATGACCCACGGGCGGAAAATACTTTGGAGCCGCCTTACTACCTGTCCATTAAATGGCCTGGTGAGGAGCATGCTGTCTTCTCTCAAACGGCTGTCTTTGTTCCTAATCAACGGGAAAATTTGGGTGCCTATATGGCTGTGGTAGCTGACGCTGCTGATCCTGATTATGGCAAAATCCGCGTATTACGGTTATCGGATACTTATCAGGTTCCTGGACCTAACCAAACCTATAACGCTATCCAGTCAGATCAGCGAGTGCAGCAAGCACTATTGCCGTTCACTACTCAGGGAGCAGCAGAGCCGGTTTACGGCAATTTGTTGACCTTGCCGATAGGCGGCGGTCTGATTTACGTTGAGCCAATTTACACTCGTGGACGCACTCAAGGCTCATATCCTGTGTTGCGCTTTATTGCAGTGAGATTTGGTGACCATATCGGCATTGGAGAGACTTTGCAGGAAGCTCTAGATATGGTCTTCCAAGGCGATGCTGGCGTTGATACTGGCGAAAATCAGACTGAGCAGACGGAAACTGATGAGGGTCAGGTAACACCTCCAGCGACTGGTTCCGCTGCTGCTAAACAGAAACTGCAGGAGGCCACAGCTGCCTATCAGGCCGCAGATAATGCGTTAAAGAATGGTGATTTAGGTGAATACCAGAAGCAAATTGGTATCGCCCGTCAACGTTTGGCTGAGGCTGATCAAGCACTAGGCTAATGAAGGTTTTCCGGTAACCGGCATTAGTCGGTTACCCGAAAACTTCGACGCTGAAACCTTGGGCACGCAAGTCAGGTTCGATTACGTCAGCCTTACCGCAAATTGTAATGTGGCAATCACTGGGTTTTACGATTGAGGTGAACGCTTCGTTAGCTTCGTCAGCGCTTACCTTAGATACAGTCCGAGCGTTATCGTTTAGGTAGGCGGCAGTTAACCCCACGCCAGCCAAATTAGCAGCTGTATTAGCGATGGCTCCGGCAGAATCAAAAATTAGTGGCGCTGCTGAGATCAGATAATTTTTTGCATCAGCTACTTCGTCTTCACTAAGCGGGGCAGCACTAATGTCCAGTAGTTCAAGCGTCTTGGCTACCGCCTTGGCAACGACTTCTGTTCTAAAACTTGCTAAAGCGGTAAAAGTGCCGCCAGATTGCAAGGGGGCAGCCACAAAATGAGCGCCATAAGTGTATCCGAGCTTTTCGCGAAGGACTGTATTCAAACGGCTCATGAATGAACCACCGACGCTGCAAGCTGCGACTTGGAATGCTGGCCAAAGTGAACTTAACCGATCAATGCCGAACCCGCCGATGCGCACATCTGCGGCAACAGCATTTGGTCTATCAATGAGCCAAATTTTACGTTGAGTATTGCGTTTGATTGGTTCACTAATTTGTGCCGGGGTTCTAGGCAGCCAAGACTCGAAGTAAGCGATTTCATCACCTAACGCTGCTGGAAAATCACCAGCAATAGCTAACACAGCGTTGGTCGGCGTCCAATATTTAGCGAAGAAATCTCTGACATCTTGGGGAGTCATACGATGCAGATCTTCAATGGTGCCCATCAGTGGTCTTGAGGATCGATCTTCGTCGGCAAAGACGGCTCGTGCAAAGGCTTCCCAGGCTAGATGAGATGAACTGTTTTGCATCCTGGCCAATGCCGATTCGTGTAAAGCCATTTGGGTGGCAATATTCTTAAAAGTCAAACTCGGCTGGGTAATAATTTCTGCGAATAACTTTAGTGCTTTAGCAACCCTAGTTGCCGGCACAGACAGCCCGATCTGAGCCGCTGAACGTTTAATGCTGCCGCTGAAACTAGCGCCTTGAGCTTCTAATGACTCTACTAGTTGGGTGTTTGGATGATTTATGGTTCCAGTGTCTAAACTGGCTAGCGTTACTTGGTTGATTCCATCTATAGGCTCTGCGTTGAGTGGGACGGGCACCGAAAGCTCAGCCGAAATCACATGTTGACCCGCCATTTGGAAGATCCAGATTTCTAACCCGTTGGCAAGCTTGGATACCATTGGGCTCGGGAATGTGTAGGGTTCGCCAGCACCTACTATTGGCCTAATCACTGTTCTCCTAAATAATGCAGCTCACCATGAGCTATAGGTGACAGCCACTTGATAGCAGCTTGAGCCACTTGTTCTGCGGTTATTGCTATAACGGTGTCAAATTGATTATTGACGTAGTCAACATCATCAAAGAGGGTGTATGCGCCGCTCATCTGATTAGCGCGAGAATCAATTAATGCTAATTGGCTTAACCAATCATGTTCAAAACCAGCTTTGACTCTCGATAATTCAGCTTCACTTGGGCCATCTTCGCACAGCTTATTAATCGCCATGAGAATATGGTCGCGAATAGTTTCGGTGGTGGATTCCGGGCTTACTCTTGAATGAATCATGGCCACAGAAGTACCACGCACTAACCCATAATCTAGTGCAGTTATTGTTTCCGCCTCACCAGAGTCTCTTACCAATTGGCGATAAAGCCTTGATGATTCACTGCCAGCTAAAACGGCTAAAGCTAACTGGATAGCATCAAAATCTGGGTGTGTTACTGGGGGAGTGCGCCAAGAGCAGGTAATAGTGCTGCGTTGCACCTGACGGGTAACTCGCAAAACCGGCACCTGATTGTGAGCCGGGAGTTGGTTGGGTCGTAATTGTTTAGGTACTGGGTTTGATCCTGTTGGAATTTCACCAAAGTATTTATTTACCAGTTCGAAGCCTTGGTTTTCAGATATATCCCCAACCAGGGAAATAACAGCTCCGTCTGGACGATACCAGCAGTTAAAAAAATCCTTTACATCTGTCAAACTGGCATTCTCTAGGTCAGTCATCGATCCAATAGTGGAATGAGCATAGCAATGGTTGGGCGGGAAATTTAGTTGAAGGATTAACTCTAGAAAATCACCGTATGGGACGTTGTCGTAACGTTGACGCCGTTCTCCTTTAACCACTTCACGCTGAGTATCTAGATTAGTGTGGCTAACATCAAGGCTCGCCAGCCTTTCTGCTTCCAGCCAAAGCGCTAATTCCAGGCCTCGCTTTGGCACAGTTTCAAAATAATTTGTGCGATCAAAACTGGTAGTTGCATTACACTGGCCACCTATCGACTGAATTAGTCCCAAGTGTTCTCCTGCCATTACATTTTTTGAACCTTGAAACATTAAATGCTCGAATAAATGAGCGAACCCAGTTTTCCCAACCGATTCATCACCTGAACCGACGCGAAACCACAAGTTGATGGCCACCCCAGCAGCGTATTTGTCCGGACAAACCTGCACCCGCAATCCGTTGTCTAGCGTCGTAGCGGAAATCGGGTAATGAATTTTTAAGCCGGAAGCTGCCATGAAGGCAATGTTAGCGACTCACCTATAGCGGCCCCAACGAAATTGTCTGTATCGTCGCATTGAGCAACGACAACGTCGGCAACGATTGCTGTCACATTATCGTGGGTTGTTTCTAAAGCCCGTTCTACTAGCTCATCAGCGCAGGTGCGTGCGTCCGCAGCAGTTGATACTATCTGCTCGATTAAATCCGCATCAAGATAACTATGGACGCCATCGCTAGTTAACACCCACCGATCGCCTTCAACCACATCAAAAGTGGAAATATTAACGACAGCACTGTCTTGGATACCCCCGCTTAAGGCATGTAACAGTAGATTGCGCATGGGGTAGGTCGCTACCTCTTCTGGCTCCAACAAACCTTGATCCACCAACAGCTGCGCCCATGTATCGTCGCGAGTTACTTGGCTGAACTTATGGTCATGCAGACGGTAACAACGAGAATCTCCCAAGTGAGCCAGGCTTAAACCAGCTTGTCCGAGAAAAATCCCAGTACATGTTGTCGCCATCCCATAGGTTTCAGGTTGTTCGGCAATTCGGGCGCTGAGCTTGTCATTTGCTTTAGCAAATGCGCTGCGAAGCGCTTGAGGGATATTGGACTCAAAGCATTGAGCTAAAGTGTGAACCATAGTGGCGGACGCGACTTCTCCTGCCGCGGCACCTCCCACACCGTCTGCTACTACACACGCTTTACTAGAGAAATACCCGGAATCTTGGTTGTTTTTTCTGGCTCGCCCGATGTCAGAGCGTCCGTACGCCTGAAAACACATCGGATATTTCACATGCGTTAGGTTAGCGAATTAATGCTGGACTGTCTCGAATCAGCCTCTAGACCCTAGACCTTGACTTGAAGGCTTAAGCATCAATGATGAAGGTTCCGTCGGCTTCGAAAAGCCTTACGGAATCGTCACTGGCTTTAACAGCCAGCACTATTTTCTGTGAATCCGCATCACGGAAAATGTGCATGGTAACTTTTCCACTGCGGTCGGTTTCTTCAGCAAATACCTTTGTTATTGCATCAAGATTTAAATCTGACCATTCGAAGGTCAATCCCGAGTCTTGATTAGTCGCCACTGCGTTGAAAAGAGTCGAATCATTTGTCAGTAAATAAGAAATTTGTCTAGTGGCAGATTCAATTCTCATCCCTGTCTGCGACTTATCATCTTGGCCGATGGCTATCTTGGTTAGTTTTTGATCGCCAACCTCCTGGAAAGCTGCCAGCAGATCATGGACTTGGGAGGCATCAGAAAAATCCATGCGGTCATCTAATTTTATTGACCCAAAATTTACTACCACGTCTTTGACCCCGCAGGAGGCGACTAACACATCGGTTGCTGAATCGAATTTAGTCACCTCTACTTGAGGGTCTGGGCAACGAGATTTAGCTTCATCTGCGAGGGTCAACACTCGATCACGATAGGCAGTAGGGGATGAAAGAGTTTCAGATTCAATAGCGTTGCGAGTTTCTTTAGCGAAATCTGTTTTCTTTTTCTCATCGACAGTCAAAACATAATCGTAAGTGTCACCGGCGTCGAGATAAGTAGTAGTGAACGCTGAGGGGCTGACTTTTAGCCTTCTTAAATCGCTTAAGTCGCCACTGTCTTTGGCCAGTGTAGCTACCGCAAAATCATAAGTTTCTGCGTCGAAAAAATTAGCTGATGGAGCGTTTGGATGAGATGAACAACCAGTTAGTAATAAGAACGCACCGACGAGAATAAGGGGTGTTTTTATACGCATTTTTCCTCGACTATACGAATGACCGAATGAATATGATGCCAAACAAAGCCACCGTGACAATAACCACCCATGGCCAAACAGTTTTTCTTCGGTGAGCGCAGGCCAGATAAATTGCTGTTAGCCCACCGCCAGTTAATAAGCCACCAACGTGCGCTTGCCAGGCGATTCCAGGCACGAATAGTGGCATAGATAAGTTAAGTAGCAATAGAACAAGGATTCCTGACATGTTTTGTTTTAGTGCCTTGTAAAAGACGGCGTAAGCGCCAAACATGCCGAAAATCGCTCCCGAAGCACCTAGAGCTGAGCTATTAGGTGCCGATAGCAGTACAAAAAACGCACTACCGCCAAGAGCCGAAAGCAGATATAAGGTTAAATATTTTGCGTGGCCCAAAATTTTTTCGAGGTCTGATCCAATCCAATACAATGCGAGCATATTCATTAATAAATGCAAGATTGAATTAGGGGAATGTAGGAAAGCGGAAGTTATTAACCGCCAGGGTTCAAACCGAACCAATAACGGGCGTAGATCAAAAGTGCTGGTTAAATTTGGCCCGAATAACAATTGCAAAAACCACACACCAACGCAGAGAATAACCAGCGTGTAAGTGACGCTCGGGTTGGTTATATTTGCTGGCCGGAAAGCCCATTTGCGTTTTGGACTTTTAGGTCTAGGGGGCAAACGTCCAAAATCGCTGGTGGTTTCGTAGTAATGCCAATCGTAGGAATCGTTAGTAGGGGAGTAATTATTGACTGTCGGTGATTGATGAACAGACCCGCCGTTATCAGATGGCTGCCCAGATTCGTCCTGCGGAGGAAGAAATTCTGGCCAGTTTTCTTCAGGTGGGTGACTACTCATTTAATCAGTCTACCCTTGGATCCTAGACACTTCGTAAACCTTAGTGAAACCTGAAGTCAGATCCGTAATACGCACTGAAACAATGCCATTGGCATCTATTCGATAGGTTTCTTCGATAGTGTCGCGTTCTCCTATCCGATGAATATCGATATTGGATAGGTCACTTTTATTTTGCAAAGCTGGATCGTAGGGGAATCGGACGGTTGCAAAAGGAACCAGATCGCCTACCGGTTGCCAGTCAACCAATTGCCCGTATTCCACAAACCGTAAGCAACCTATATTGTGAACTGGTCGGTAGGTGCGTCTCTTCTCTATACCGTTAGCAGCTAGTACCTCATCTCGAGAAAAGATAGAGTCAAAAGCAGCCTCTTGGCCACCGTCCCATTCACGGAACACCCCGAAACCTCTAGATACCTTGTCGCTTAGGGTGTAACCGGCATTGGGGTCAGCTGCTATTGCTAAACCGATAGCTGTTGAAGCTCCCGGATAGGGGGAACGTTGAACGCGTCGAGCGTAGTGCAGCCGAAGTCGTCTAGCAACAATAGGCAAAGATGACGCCCCACCAACAAGATAAATGCCGGCTACCTCATCTAAGGCCTCTACAAGGCCAGCCATAGCCTTTATAGTCTCGTCGATCATGTTAGTGATGGCCTCGTAGAAATCATTGACGTTAATTATCGCGGTTGTTTCACCAACCTCAATAGCTATTCGTTTGGATTGGGGAGCTAGACCTTCTTTAGCAGTCTGCGCATCAAGGATGAGTTCTTGACGCTGCGTCTCGGTTAGCTCTGGATTCCCAACGGCATTTAGAGCTAGATCGGCGAGTACAATATCGAAGTCATCTCCACCTATTTGGTTCAGCCCGACTGTGTCTAATACTCGGTGGCTCAAATCTTCAACATCAATTCTTGAGGCATCAAAGGTGCCGCCACCAAGATCGTAGACGAGCACCCGATTTCGTTTAGCGGTAATAGATGAGGCTCTGCGGTGAGTGTATTCAAATCCCGCAGCTGACGGCTCATTCACTATTGCCGATACTGGGAAACCTGCTTGACGGAAAGCATCCAAGGTTATGAATCGTTGGGTGCTGGCAGCATGCGCGGGAACCGCAATGGCCGTGTTGTCTATCGATTCAGTTGCTAGTTGTTCAGAAATAGAAGACTCCTTGTGCAAAGCTTCCATTAGTCCTTCAAGATAAATACGAGCCAAATCGCAGACTCTCATTTGGTGGCCACCAAAATCGATAGTCGAATCTAGGCCAGCATTAGCGAAATGCCTCTTTAGCGAACGCAGCGTTGGTGCACCTTGTTGTCCAGCTTCTAGGGCTTGAAATCCAGTTAATATTTGCTCACCTTTCAAGGCCAAAAGGGAGGGAAAAAATTCGTGCACATCGCCGCTTGGATCGGTGAACGTGACTACCGGGTAATTTCCGCGGTCAGTATATGCAACAACAGTTCTCGTTGTCCCTAAATCAATCCCTAAATGCATAGCTATAACCTATCGTGTGGAAAAAAGGTGCATTATGACTATTGATGGATAAGACAATTATCGGGCTGACATCCCAGCAAGTTGCTGATCGAGTGGACCAGGGTCTCGTTAACGAGATGCCTCAAAGATCAGGACGAACCGTAGCGCAAATTTTACGAGCAAATATCTTTACACGTATTAATGCCATTTTGACGGTGCTGCTGATTATTGTTGCCGCAACTGGCTCTTGGGTAAATTGCGCCTTTGGCCTATTAATTGTCGCTAATTCGGTTATTGGAATCATTCAAGAATTACGAGCTAAGGCCACCTTGGACAAATTAGCAGTTGTTGGCGAGGTATGTCCGACAATTAGACGCGACGGTAAAGTTGCTAATTATTCACGCGATCAAGTGGTTCAAGATGACATCATCGAGTTGGCTCCAGGTGACCAGGTAGTAGTAGATGGCGAAGTCGTCGAAGCCGATGTTTTTGAAGTGGACGAATCATTGATAACGGGCGAGAGCGACCCGGTAGCTAAAAAAGTTGGAGATCAGCTTCTTTCTGGTAGTTATTGTGTTAGCGGAGCTGGTGCTTATCGGGCAACAAAAGTGGGACGTAACTCCTACGCAGCACAACTCAGCGAGTCAGCAGCCCGTTTTTCACTGATCCATTCCCGCCTGCAAGCTGGCATCAACAAAATTTTGAAGGTCATCACTTGGCTTCTAATTCCAGTAGGGATAGCAACCGTTATTGTCCAGCTGAGTGAAGAACCGTCTTGGCAAAAAGCGGTGCTTAGAATGGCTGGCGCTATCGTCCCAATGGTTCCAGAGGGCTTAGTACTCATCACAGCTACTGCTTTCGCTTTGGGCGTTATTAGGCTTGGTAGGCGCAATTGTTTAGTTCAGGAATTGCCAGCTATTGAGGGACTGGCAAGGGCGGATGTGATCTGCATCGACAAAACAGGCACCCTTACTAGCCCAGGTTTGCAGGTCGAATCCATAACTGAATTAGCCAATATAGAAAAGGACGAAATTACTGAAGCTTTGGCGCAATTAGTCCAGGTAGACCCACATCCGAATCCATCCATGAAAGCTATCGCCGATTTGGTGGGCTCACCACTTCAACAATGGAAATTAATTGAACGCTACCCGTTTAGTTCAGATAAAAAATGGTCGGGAGCTAAGTTCGACCAAGGCCAATGGATCCTAGGTGCTCCTGACGTATTAGCAACCGGAAACGTAGCACAAATTGCCGAAGAGATCGGCTCGACTGGTTTTCGGGTATTGCTGTTGGCTAGGGGAGAGGTCAGCAGGTGTGAAGCGGTAGCACTGATTGCTATGAAACAAACTATTCGCCCAGAGGCCAAATCAACCCTTGATTATTTCAAGAGCCAAAATATTGAGGTAAAGGTTATCTCAGGGGACAACCCCGTATCTGTAGCAGCTGTTACCGCCGAGTTAGGCATGAGCGACACTAATCCGGTCAACACCAAAGATTTAACGGATGAAGAATTAGCTAAGGCGGTTAATACGCATCAAATATTCGGGAGGGTTCGTCCAGACCAAAAACGCAAAATGGTGAAGGCTTTACAGGATGCTGGTCATTGCGTGGCGATGACGGGTGACGGGGTAAACGACATTATGGCTTTGAAAGAAGCTGACCTTGGAATTGCCATGGGATCTGGGGCTTCAGCAACGCGCTCCAGTGCTCAAATCGTGTTATTAGACGATAAGTTTTCCACTCTGCCTCACTTAGTAGGCGAGGGACGGCGGGTGCTTGGCAATATCGAGCGAGTCGCCAATCTATTTTTGACAAAAACTATTTATTCAGCATTGCTGGCTTTGCTTGTGGTTTTAGCTAGACTCAAGTTTCCACTACTACCGATTCATGTGACTATTACCGGCTGGTTTACTATCGGGTTACCAGCTTTTCTGCTTTCCTTAGCGCCCAATAATCAACGTGCGAAGTCCGGCTTTGTTCGGCGCGTGCTGCGTTTCGCCGTCCCGAGTGGGGCAGTGGTAGCAATCGCAACTTTTACAACTTATCTGCTAGCCCGCCACTTCTACCCGCAAGAAATTGGCAATTTAACTATCACCACAGCAACCCTGGCGTGTTTAATAATCGCTGCAACTTGGGTGCTGGCGATAGTCGCCAGGCCATATGAGTGGTGGAAAATCTGTCTGATTATTGGAGCTTATGCTGGCTATCTTTTAATTTTTTCTTTCCCCTGGTTACATCAATTCTTTTTCCTAGATACCTCACAGACTTCATTGTTGATATTGGGGGCAATTATTGGGGTCTTGGCGGCAGGCCTTATCGAAGCCTTATGGTGGTTTAGACGATGGCTCGATGGTAGGCAATTGCTTGCTCGTAAAAGCCAACTAGCGTCTGCGTAGCGTTTTTCCAGGAGTACTGTTCTGCCTTAGCTCTGGCAGCCTCACCCATTTGTTTGCGTAGTTCGGGTTCATAAATCAGGCGCCGAAGCCGATCAATTATGGCCTTTGTTTTTGCGATACCGTCAGCTGGCACCAAGAATCCGGTTTTCCCATCATCAATTAGATCCGGTATTCCCCCGGCATTGGCACCTATAACCGGCAGGCCACACGCCATGGCCTCAAACCCGGCAAAGCCAAGAGTTTCTGTGGTTGAAGGGAAAAGAAAAACGTCAGCGCTGGCATATGCGCTAGCCAACTCGTGGCCACGAAGATAGCCAGTAAAGACGGTATTCGTGTCAGAGAACATAGATTTCAAGCGGTTTTCGGCTGGTCCAGAGCCAACAATGGCAAAACGTACGTTGCTCATAGACTGCGCGACCGGCAGTAAGTCATCGATATTTTTTTCGTTCGATAATCTGCCAACATAAATAGCTAAAGGTTCATTAACATGACCATCGGTTAACTTCTCACGCATTTTCTTAGTCGCTGCTGAGGGGCAATAGGTTTTGGCGTCAACCCCTTTTGGCCAAAGATCAACTCTTCTAATCCCAAGATTTCGAACCTGGCTAACCATCTGTGGAGAGGTACAAAGATTGACATCTGCTTTCGAGTGCAACCAACTCGTCCAGCGTCTTGCCGTACCGCTGAGTAATCTCAGGTGCATTTTCTGGGTGTACGACTCCAATTGCGTGTGATAGCTAGCCACCAAGGGTATTTTGTTTCGCTTAGCCGCCAGCACCCCAAAAGCAGCTAAGGCTGCTGGGTTTAGAGCATGAACTACGTCTGGTCTAAACTCCACCATTTTTTTAGCGATGCGTGGCGTTGGTAACCCGATTTTTATTTCTGGATAGAAAGGACGAAATGCGACCGAACGAACCTTAACTATCTCGAAGCCTGCGTAAGTTGGTGGTGGAGATCCAGGGGCAAAGACGATTGCCTCGTGGCCTAGCGCAGATAGCTCGTCTAGGGTACGCACGATTCGGGTTACCACACCGTCTATTTTTGGTAGAAAAACCTCCGTAAATAGCGCTATCCGCAAAACATTATTCCTTGTCAGCGTACTTATCTGGGATGCCTGCTCGCTGGTTGCGTGTCCACAACGAGCGGGCAGGAATACGATCTAAGTCAGCGCGATCTTTGTAACGTACTGCTGTCTCGTTAATCTCCATTAACAGGCCTTCAGACAAGGTAATTGGTTTAAGTCCTAGCGCCAAGAAATTATCGTTTGCCACCCTAAGCTCATTTTCTTGAGCCTCATTGCGGGGATCCGGCACATTAGCTACTTCAGCACCAGTCAATTTAGCAACTAACGCAGCCAAGTCACGCACGCGATGTGTTTCTGTCATCTGATTAAAGATCTTGACTCTTTCACCAGATTTCGGCGGGTTATTTAACGCTATTTCGATACAGCGCACCATGTCTTGAATGTGGATAAAAGCTCTAGTCTGTCCACCCGAACCATGCACAGTCAACGGGTAACCGACAGCAGCTTGCATTAAGAACCTGTTGAGCACTGTCCCGTAATCACCGTCGTAATCGAAGCGGTTTACTAGGCGCTCATCTAACTTAGTCTCTGCGGTATTCGTTCCCCAGATAATGCCTTGGTGAAGATCAGTGATACGTAGAGAATCGTTTTTGGCAAAATAGGCAAAAAGTGTTTGATCCAAGACTTTCGTCATGTGATACATCGAGCCTGGGTTGGTGGGGTAAAGAATTTCAGCGTGAACCGGATGCGGAGTAATCTGGTTGCCATCCTCGTCCTCGTCAATCATCATTTGGACGTCGAGGTAACCTTCGGGGATTTTCATGCCGGCAGTACCGTAGCCGTAAACGCCCATCGTTCCTAGATGAACTAAGTGAATATCAAGCTCTGATTCGACGATGGCGCACAGCACGTTATTTGTGGCATTGACATTGTTGTTAACCGTGTAACGCTTATGTTTACTCGACTTCATCGAATAGGGGGCTGCCCGCTGCTCTGCGTAGTGGATCATGGCATCTGGGCGAAAATCTCGGATCAATTCCAATAAGCCGTGATAATCCTGAGCCACATCAAGCTCAACCACTCTAATATCTTTGCCGCTTAATGCTTTCCAAGCAGCTCTACGCTCGACCATCGAACGGATAGGTGTCAGTGATTGAACTCCAAGTTCTTCATCAATTCTGCGCCTAGAGAAGTTATCTACAATCACTACTTCATGGCCACGAGCTGATAGATGCAACGAAGCAGGCCAACCGCAAAAACCGTCTCCGCCCAGAACAATGACCTTCACGATCTAAACTCCTAATCAAAGTCTGTTAACAGTTTCTACCCTAGCGGTTAGGCGGAGTCATTACCTTGGGAGCCGATATTACGTAGAAAAGCTTCTACCTCTTCACCAATCTCGTCGGCTGTGGGTAGATTCTTGCCTCCAGGCAGGGTGCCAGGTTTTTGGCCTTGGTCATAACGTGTCTCAAGGGCGACTATTGCCTGCTGTAGCTCAGGCGATTCAGCTACTTGGGAATTGATCATTTCCCTAGTCATTTCGCAGGCTTTAGCCAACTCGCCATTGGGAATATCTATTTGAGTCAATGAACGCAAAGCTCCAAGTAATTGCACAGTAGCGTCGGGATATTCGATATCTGCCAGATAGTGGGGGACATGGGCTACTAACCCGATAACGTCTTGAGCGGCTTCTGTTAGCCGCACCGACAGCATCGAAGTGAAAGTTGCTGGCATTTGAACGTTGACCGCCAACTTCGACCAATCAGTAATCAGTTCAGGACGAGAAGCGAAGGCATTAACGTAAGTTGGACGCGTGTGGGGTGTTGGGCTAGGCAGGGACTGTAAGAAAACAGTTTGCTTTATCCCCAACTGCTCATTCAGTTCCTCAATGGAAGAAGCTAGGCGTTCCCAACGAAACGAGGGCTCGGGACCGGTCAGCAATAAAAACGGAGTACCGTTGACATCAGTTATGTGATGAACAACCATTTCTGGTGTTGAATAATCCTTGAAGTGGTCGTAGTCAAAAGATACCGACGGGCGCCTGCCTGTGTAATCGTGAAGCTGATCGATGTCGAATTTGCCGACCTCGTAGTTGGTTAGCTGGTTTAGGGCATGAGAATTTAGCAGGCGCTGAACGTGGCCAGTATCACCGAATGCGCCTAAAGTGATTACTAGAGTGCTCAACCGCTCATCATTAACCAATTCATTTGGGTCAATGTGCTCAGCGTAATTGAACAAACTTTCCATCTGCTCCTCCAAATACGGCTAACTAAACTGCCGTACCTTATCAATGCAGCTTTTGACCAGACTATTCCAGTTTACCGTGGATATCGCGAATGTCCTGGCGTAGCTGCTCGTCAAGATCGTCCCGGACAACGGTTAGCGCCCCGGATGGCTCCAAAAGTACAGCCTTTACTTCTGAAAGTTTGGTTATCCCTTTCTGACGAAGCGCTGACCAAAGTTGGGCAGTGCTTAGGTGGTAGCGTGCCATAGCATCATCTACTGGCTGACCGTCGGCGAAAATAACTACCGCTTTACGTGGAGTAGGTTTCAGACCCAAGATGTAACGATTGCCGATGATGGATTCTAAGAGAACAACCATTGATGTAGCCACCAGCCAACCGAATAGGGTAGGGCTGTTACCGAGCATGGCTCTTGCAGAGATGGATCCGACGACTAAAGTCACTACTACTCCAGAGGAACTGTGGTTAGCGAATAGTCGTTGCCCACGCAACCGAATTAGCAATGTCATAGCTAGGTAGATAACGACTGTCGAAATAGCTACCGCACAGACTCCAGCCCAGGAAATGCCGAGTCGATACCAAAAATCTTCCCAAAAACTCACGGATTCAGATTAGCGCCGCCAGTTGGCGCTTGAGCTGGTTTTCTAGTTAGCATATCGGGCGGAGACTTTAAAATTTAGGGGTTGTGATGACAGCACGCGAACTCGGCTTTGATCCTAACAAGTACATTCGTCTCCAGACTGAACGTATTCTTCAGCGACGACAACAATTTGGCGGCAAACTCTACCTAGAGTTCGGCGGTAAATTATTTGACGATATGCACGCCGCAAGGGTGCTGCCTGGGTTTAGTCCGGACAATAAAATGAAGATGCTCGAATCTGTCAGTGATGATGTCGAGATGGTCATTGTCATTAGCGCCCTCGATTTAGGTTTCAATAAGATGCGTGCCGATTTCGGAATCTCTTATGAAGAAGACGTACTGAGGCTCATTGATGCTTTTCGATCGCGTGGGCTGTATGTGGGTTCAGTGGTTATTACCCACATATCTTCTGGTGACAATCGCCAAGTGCGAACTTTCAAACGGAAATTAGAGCGTGCGGGAATTAGAGTTTACCGCCATTTTATGATCAAGAATTACCCCAATGATGTTGAACATATTGTCTCTGACGAGGGGTACGGCAGAAATGACTATATAGAAACAAGCCGCGACCTGGTAGTGGTAACGGCTCCTGGGCCTGGCTCGGGCAAGATGGCGACTTGTTTATCGCAGCTTTATCACGATTACCGACGTGGAATCACCTCCGGTTACGCCAAGTTTGAAACTTTTCCGATTTGGAATCTTCCCCTAGACCATCCAGTAAATATGGCCTATGAGGCGGCCACTGCTGACCTTGACGATATCAATATGATCGACCCTTTCCATTTGGCTGCATACGGCGATCAATGCGTCAACTACAACCGTGATGTTGAAGTATTCCCGGTGCTTAATCGACTATTCGAGAAAATTTTGGGTCATTCCCCTTACCGGTCACCAACCGATATGGGGGTAAATATGGTTGGTTATTGTATTAGTGACGATAAAGTTTGTCGCGAAGCCGCTAAACAGGAAATTATTCGTCGCTACTACAAAGCGTTGGTCGCTGAGCGGAAGAATTTTTCTGATTCTGCACAATCAGACAAAATTGCGTTGTTAATGAGTTCGCTAGGGCTGAGCATTACTGATCGCCCTGTGGTGCAACCTGCTTTGGAATTGGAGAAGAAAACCAAAGCACCAGCGGCAGCTTTACAATTGCCGGATTCAAAAATTATCGTTGGAAAAACATCTTCGCTATTGGGATGCTGCTCAGCTATGTTGCTGGATTCCCTAAAATATTTGGCTGGAATTGATGACGATATAAAATTATTGGCTGTCGATAATATCGAACCAATTCAGATGCTAAAAACTAAACATTTAGGTTCAAAAAATCCTCGGCTACACACCGACGAGGTCTTGATAGCTCTGGCGGTTAGTGCCAATACGGATGAGAATGCCCGAAAAGCCCTAGATCAATTGGCTGGGCTACGCGGTTGCGATGTTCATTCAACGGTAATTCTTGGCTCTGTCGACACCGCTATTTTACGTAATCTGGGCGTTGAAGTTACCTGTGAGCCGATTTATCAATCAAAGTCTTTATATAAACGCAGGTAGTCAAAAGAGGAGAAAATCGTGACCACAGATGCCCCAAATAGGCTTCTAGCTTGGGTAATGTGGACTCTTGGTGCGTTGGCCTATATTGCTGCCGCCCTCTCACGTACCTCATTTGGGGTAGCAGGCAAGTGGGCTGCTGAAAGGTTCAATGTTTCACCAAGCGCTTTAGGCGTTTTCGTTATCGTTCAGCTAATGGTTTATGCCTTAATGCAAGTACCGGCAGGGTTAATTCTTGATTGGATAGGTAGCAGATACACCATAGCTATTGGGTTAGCAGTGATAGCAATTGGCCAAATAGGTCTTGCTTTGACGACAAGTTATTGGCTAGGAATCTTCGTCAGAATATTAATTGGTGGTGGAGACGCGCTTATTTGGTCATCAGTTATCCGGCTTATTCCATCCTGGTTTGAATCGAAATATGTGCCACTAATGACCCAGTTTTCGTCAATGACCGGTCAATTAGGGCAATGGCTTTCTGCTGTTCCGTTAGTGGCAGTTTTAAGCACCCACGGATGGACGCCAGCTTTTTTAGCGGTAGCTGCCTGCAGCCTATTAGCTTTGCTGCTTGATTTGCTATTTGTTCGGGATACACCCGAAGGCGGCATTTATTCTCCTGGATCCAAAATTGCCGGCATTGGGGGAGTCAAAGAAGTTATTTCTCGCCCTGGCGTAAGACTCGGTTTTTATGTGCACTTCACCACTAACCTCTCACAAATCGCTTTTGCTTTGATGTGGGGATATTCCTATCTGCAAGAGGCACAGGGTTTTTCACTTTCTCAAGCCAGCTTAATGTTTGCCCTAATGGTGCTAGCTAACATGATTTTCAGCCCGTTAATCGGCATTTTAACCGCCAGATTCCCAGCACACCGAGTGGAATTAGCTTTGGGTTCAATCGTCTATGTTGTGGCATCTTGGACGGCCGTCCTCCTTTTACCAACACCTGCTCCGCTTTGGTTAATGGTAAATCTGATTGTCGCCATGGCGGTATGTACCCCAATGTCTAATATCGGTTTTGAACTTAATCGTTATTACGCTCCCAAGGGACGCATGGGCACTGGCTCAGGAGTTGTTGTCGTTGGAGGCTTTCTGTCTGCGCTAACTTTAATTGGATTAATTGCTATCGTGCTTGCGATATTAGGACATAGCCCGAAAGCTTGGCAGATTGCTATGGCTTGCCAATACCCATTATGGATTATTGGCACATTGGGCATTTTTGTAGCACGCAAAAAGACGCTGAAACAATTGACGCAATAATTTACTCAATCTGCAGTGTAAAAATAAACAGCTTGACCATTTATTTTTATTTCTGCTTTTGGTACAGGTTTAGAAATTATCTTAGCGTCCAGTTGATTTTCGCCGGATTTCGCGCGATATTCAATCCACTCGTTTTGTTTATCAACCACCTCAATAGCTGCTTTGGTCAGCCACGGATTAGAACGGCGTAAATGAATCATCGCCCGGTAAGTATTATAAAAATCTTTGTCAGTAAATAAGTCGTCAGGGCAGTCTGGCAAAGGAGGACGAATTGGGTCGTCAGCAGCTATGTCTTCGCCTTTCATTCCGGTAAATCCTTGTTCATCACCGTAGTAGATAGAAATAACCCCAGGCATGGTGAACAGCATTATCGTCGCCAGTAGAGCTTTCTGTTTACCAACTTTGGAAGCAATCCGATCAACGTCATGGTTGCCGATGAAGATTAGGGGAGTGATACTCTGACAGATTTTTTCATGTCGTTCAAGAGCGTGAGCCAACTCCCACATATTGTCATCGGCTAGTGAACTCCAAGTTGCTTTCCACAATTCATATTGGGTTATGGAATCAATAGTGGATTGTGATGCGTACTGGCAGTAATCACCGTGAATCATCTCTCCAACGAAATAGACCTTAGGGAACTTGGCACGTACCCTAGGCAAAACCGCTGCCCAAAAATCTGGCGGCATCGAGTAGGCCGCATCTAGCCGCCAAGCATCAGCGCCGCGCTGACACCAGTAGGTCATAACGTCAGTGATAATCTCTTGAACCTTTGGGTTGGCGTGATTCAAAGTGGCTAAGTCAAGGTTACCTTCCCAATGTTGAGGGTATTGACCATTGACTTTGACCAGTCCGCCGCCATTGGCCAAAGATTCCTTAACCCAGGGGTGATTTACGCCGACGTGATTAAAAACACCGTCGAGCATGATACGTAATCCACGTGAGTGAGCTTCAGCCACAAAGCGCTGCCAGTCGTTCTCGTCGCCTAAGCGAGAATCAATCTTGAAATAATCAGTGGTGTCATACCCATGAGCGCTGGATTCAAAAATAGGGCCAAGCAAAAGACCATTGCAACCCAGTTCAACCGCATAATCCATCCACGCAATTAGCTTCGTCAGTCGATGGCTGCCGTCGCCAGGTTTGCAGTCTCTGATCGGCGCGCCAGTGGCGCCAAGCGGATAAATCTGCCACCAAATTGTGGTTTCAAAGTCGCTAGGCACGTTGAACCTCCAAAGTTGTCCTAACCGTTTAGCCTACTTTCAATCGGTTTGTTTTTGGGGAAGTGGCAAGGAGTTTCACTGTAGACACAGGGTGGTTAACTTGAGCAAACCTAAAATGACATAATGTAACTTATCGGACAACTGTCTGCGCTTGGGTAACTAGGCTTGGGCGTGCCGAGGCTCCTGCACCAAAATTTCTCTAGATACTGGCACATCGTTATAGGTATGACGTATGCCGTCAATTTCTTGATAACTCTCTGCACCTTTTCCGGTGATAAGCACCATGTCGCCAGCATCAGCTGCCAAAATCGCCTTGCGGATGGCGTCGCGACGGCAGGTCTTGACCTCGTATACGTTTTCTAGATTTGGCCTAACGCGCGTTATACCCCGAAGCAGATAGTCGCGAATCTTCTGGGGATCTTCCGTGCGTGGATTCTCGTCTGTCACCCACAAGACATCTGCGGTTTTAGCGGCCACTTCAGCCAATTCTTCGCGTTTTGAGGCGTCTCGGTCTCCGTCAGTGCCAAAAACGAGCACGATCTTCCCCTTAACCATGGGACGCACTGAAGCCAGTGTCCATTCCAGACCTTCTGGGGTGTGCGCATAGTCAACCACTACCATTGGCTGCGAGCCAGGGTTTGGGTTAACCACCTGCATTCGGCCAGGAACTTGGTCGGAATTTTCAAGAGCCTTGATAGCTGAAGCTGTATCGATACCCAAAGATGCCCCCATGGCAATAGCCACTGCGCAGTTTTGCGCGTTAACTTGGCCAATAATCGGACAATGTACCGAGTAAGAAACACCGCTAGGTTCTGTTATTCGAAAAGACGTGTATCCAGTGTCAGGGTTCTCACTAATCTCACTTACCCGCCAATCGGCGTCACGATGACTAAAGACCGAAACTGTAGTTATCGGGATAGTAGCCTGTTCAGCAAGTTTTTCGCCCCACTCGTCGTCTACGCACACCACACCACGCTTTGCATGTGCCGGGGTAAATAACGCAGCCTTAGCATCGAAATAGTGCGCCATATCTTGGTAATAGTCCAGGTGGTCGTGCTGCAAATTGGTGAACCCCACGATGTCAAAAATAATCGTGTCGACTCGGTGCAGAGATAACGCATGAGCGGAGGTTTCAATAACGGCTGCTTCCCCATTATCTTCTAATGCCAGAGCCATCATCCGCTGTACTACCGGCGCCTCCGCCGTCGTCCGAACTGCTGGGATTTTTAGTCCACCAACGACAGTTTCATTAGTGCCACACATTGCCACCCTGTTATATCTGGCCCCAAGAACGGCTCTGACAAGGTAAGACGTCGTAGTTTTACCATTCGTCCCGGTGATAGCCGCCGTCGTTAAATACTTAGCAGGATGACGATAGATATTGGCTGCAACCACTGCGGTTGCTGATCTCGGGTCTTTTACTGCGATGATCGGCACGCCCAAATCCGCTTGACTACCCTGTTTTGCCCCGTCAATATCAGTCAAAATCGCTTTTGCGCCAAGCTTCGTGGCTGTGGAAGCAAATTTCATGCCGTGCTGGGTAATGCCAGGCATGGCAATAAATAACCAACCCGGCTCCATATCTAGGGTGGTTACACTAACGCCGGTCACTTCGACTAAATCAATAGATCCAGAAACTACATCGTATTCAACCCCGCTAAGAGCATTCGCCAATGCAATTGGTTGGATATGAGGACGAATGTTGGTTACTGAATCCATAACTGAAAATAGTAATGGCAAAAAGTCATTATCGGTTGTATAGCCACGAGACAAAAGCTACTACTGCCCTAGCTCAACACGTTCGGAAACGAAACCAGCTAAAATTGGGGACTTATTTGATTTTCTAAAAATAAGACCGATAATTGGTATTGTTCCGATAGGATAGAAAGGTACGAAGATGTCTCTAATTAACACCAAGATCATTCCTTTTGAAGCTGATGCCTACCACAATGGCGAATTCGTGAAAGTTAACTCCGACGATCTAGCTGGTAAATGGTCGATTTTCTTCTTTTATCCTGGCGATTTCACTTTCGTCTGCCCCACTGAGTTGGGCGACCTCGCCGACCACTACGCGGAGTTTAAGGAACTAGGTGTCGAAATCTATTCCGTATCCACCGATTCACACTTCGTACATAAAGCCTGGCATGACGATTCTGAACAGGTCGGCAAGGTTGAATACTTCATGCTTGGTGACTCTAACGGCGTGCTGACCAACAATTTCGACAATATGCGTGAAGGTCTTGGCCAAGCAGATCGCGCCACCTTCCTTGTTGATCCAGAAGGGGTTATTCAATACATCGAGCGTACTGCCGAAGGCATTGGCCGTTCGGCTGCTGAATTGCTGCGCAAGGTCAAGGCTGCTAAGTATGTCGCTGATCACCCTGGTGAGGTTTGCCCTGCCAAGTGGGAAGAAGGCGAATCGACCCTCACCCCAGGTATTGATCTAGTAGGCAAAATCTAAAACTAATTCCTAGCCGTTTGGAGGAGCACTATGGTTAAGCGTCTACTGGATGAGAATCTGTCGAATCAGTTAAAGGCCTTGATGCCTCGAATTAGTCAGCCGGTCGTCCTCGTCTATTCATTAGATGAGCGCGAAGCTTCAGCTAACTTAGAGCAATTACTCAAGGACATTGCTTCCCTATCCGATAAGATCACCACGCATCGAGACGACGAATACCACACTAGGAAACCGAGTTTTTCCATCACTAGGCCAGACAGTGATATTTCAATCACTTTTGCCGGCATTCCGATGGGTCACGAATTTTCCTCTCTTGTGCTAGCGCTCCTCCAAGTCGGCGGCAACCCCATCAAGGAAAGTCCCGAAGTTATTGAACAGGTTCGCAACCTGCCAGGTGACTACAATTTTGTTACCTATATGTCGCTTAGCTGCCAAAACTGCCCAACAGTTGTTCAAGCGCTAAATACTATGGCCGTTATTAACCCTAGGATTAAACACACAGCGGTTGAGGGCTCGCTATTCCCAGACGAAATCAACGAATTGGGGATAAAAACTGTGCCGAATATGTACCTAAATGGCCAACAGTTCGGTCAAGGGCGTACCACTATCGAAGATTTCATCAACAAGTTAGATACGAAAGCTTCTGCTCGTATCGAGAAGGAGCTTTCCAGCAAGGCACCATATGATGTGCTAGTGATCGGTCAGGGTCCAGCTGGCGTCACGGCGGCTATCTACGCCGTCCGTAAAGGGTTGCGCGTCGGGCTGATAGGTGAACGTTTCGGCGGTCAAGTAAATGACACGGTGGCTATCGAAAACTTCATTTCGCAGCCTTATACCGAAGGCTCCAAATTGGTTAGCGAGTTCGCTAATCACGCAGACAGTTACCCGATAGATCTTATGAATTCGCTAACTGTCACAGGCATAAAACCAAGTGATGGTGGGCTACATGAGGTTCAGGTTGGTCAAGGCCGTTTGCAAGCTAAAGCGATCATCATTGCAACCGGCGCGAATTGGCGGTTACTTAACGTCCCCGGTGAGGACGAATACCGCAATAAAGGGGTCACTTTCTGTCCTCACTGTGACGCTCCCCTATTTAAGGGCAAACCTGTTGCCGTTGTAGGTGGTGGAAATTCTGGAATTGAAGCCGCCATTGATATTGCTGCCCATGCTTCACACGTTAGCGTCGTGGAGTTCATGCCTGAATGTCGCGCCGACACTGTGCTCATGGATGCACTAAATAAATTGCCCAATACTTCAGTAATTACTAATGCTGAAACAAAAGAGATTATTGGAGATGGCAAGCAAGTTACCGGCCTGAAATACACCGACCGTGCCAATGGCGAAGAAAAGACTATTGATGTTGATGGGGTCTTTATTCAGATTGGTTTGGTGCCAAATACTGCCTTCGTAAAAGATGTTCTTAAGCTAAATGACAAGCGCGAGATCGTCACCGATGGGCGTGGAGCAACAGCAATTCCAGGAATTTACGCTGCTGGCGACTGTGCCGACACTGCCTATAAACAAATTGTGGTAGCTGAAGGTTCAGGAGCTGTCGCGGCGTTAACTGCTTGGGACAAATTAATTCGCGGCTAGCCGTAGAGACTGTTTATTTGGCATTAGTTTGGTTGCCGTTGGGCAACCAAAAGACGGTCGCGATTTCGGATGTTACCTTAGCTTGTGTACTCTGTAAGGGTCAGTACGGCCATTGGAGGGACGATGAAGCGAATGCTTAGCGCAGGAGGCGCTAGCTGTTAGCTAGGTGCTGCCCTGCGTCTGTGTGTCCGCAGTCCGTCCTACCAAAAGAGCCAACCGTGATTAAAATTGCCAACCTGACAAAGATATATCCGCCAGCGAGTCGCAATTCCGCACCTACTACCGCCCTTGACAACATCAACTTAACTGTTCAGCACGGTCAGGTTATGGGAATTATTGGGCCATCAGGGGCTGGAAAGTCAACGTTAGGTAGATGCTTAACTTTATTGACTAAACCTACTTCAGGCACGATAGCCGTTGATGATATCGAAATGACCTCCTTGCGTGGTCACGAATTGCGTCAAGCGCGTCAACGCATAGGTGTTATTTTCCAGTCATTTAATCTGCTTGATTCCCGCACTGCCCTTGGCAATGTTGAGCTGCCACTGCAGATTTCTGGAATGAAACGAGCTAAGCGGCAAACCCTGGCTATGGAAATGCTTGCTCGCGTTGGACTAGCTGATAAAGCCAAGGTTCATCCAGCACATTTATCTGGTGGTCAGCAGCAGCGCGTAGCTATTGCTAGAGCCATCGTTTCTAGACCAAGCGTGCTAATCAGTGATGAGGCCACTAGTGCCCTAGACCCGGCTACTACTGATTCAATTATTCAGTTAATCCGTGAGTTAACTGACGAACTAGAGTTAACCACTATTTTGGTTTCGCATCAGATGGAAGTTATCTCAAAAGTCGCCGATCATGTCTCTGAAATTCGTAATGGACGAATCGTCAATTCCTATGCCACTCAGGTAGGTGTTTAGCGTGGACGCAGATAAGATGACTGCCCTTTTGCTGAACGCCACCGGCGAAACGCTGTTGATGGTGGTACCTGCAGTAATTTTTGCGGTAATTCTCGGCTTGCCGTTGGGTGTTGGAGCCTATCTGAGCGCTGTGGGGGGCCTACGCGAAAATGTTGCAGTTGCCAAAGTGCTCGGTTTCATCATTGACATGGGTCGTTCTCTGCCATTCATAATCATGTTAGTGGTGGTTTCTCCCCTAACCAAGATATTGATCGGTACAACGATTGGCCCGATTGCAGCAATTGTGCCGTTGACTATTGCTGCCGCGCCTTTCATTGCCAGACTTTTTGAAACTTCTTTACGTGAGGTGCAAAAAGGGAAAATTGACGCCGGCGAGGTAATGGGAGCATCAACCTGGCAGATGGTTTGGCACGTACTGTTGCCTGAGGCTTTACCCAGTTTGGTATCTAATGTCATCGTCACATACGTGGCTTTGATTGGCTACTCGGCGATGGCTGGTGCCATTGGGGGTGGTGGTTTGGGTGATATCGCTATGCGTTATGGCTATCAGCGCAATGAGTGGGCAATCACGTACTGGGCGGTGGCAATTTTGCTGATCCTAACTATGGGCATGCAGTGGGTCGGCGACCGTTGTGCCCGCGCTCTAGCCCACCGCTGACATAAGTCGACCGACCCTGAAACTTAAAGTTAATAGAACCTTTGGGCTACCCAGATTATTCGAAAGGAAAACCCATGAAAAAATCGTTAAAGATTGCTGCTGGTTTGGCCGCAGCCGCCTTGTTATTAACTGGCTGTTCTAAATCCTCCGAAACCAATGAGCGGACTTGGGAAAAAACCGACGACGGGCTAACCATTGTCACTGTCGGCGCCACCCCTACCCCGCATGGCGAGATTTTGGCCTACATTCAGGAAACTCAAGCTAAAGAGGCTGGGCTGTCAATCAATGTCAAGGAATTCAACGACTATAAGCAACCAAATGCTGCCCTTGATTCTGGCTCCTTGGACGCCAACTATTTCCAGCATCAGCCTTACTTAGACGATGCCGTAGATCAGTTTGGATACAAGATTGAAACGCTGACACCGGTACATCTGGAGCCGCTAGGCGTTTATTCGCAGAAAGTTAAGTCCCTAAAAGATTTGCCCGAGGGTGCCAAGATTGGTGTCCCTAATGACCCGACTAATGAGGGTCGCGCGCTGCGTTTGCTTGTTGACGAGGGCTTGATTGAGCTTGAAAACCCGGATGACCTCAACGCTACGCCAATCAATATCTCGCGTAATGATAAAAAATTAGAGATTGTTGAGCTTGAAGCCCCACAGGTTGCACGTTCACTTCCCGATTTAGACGCCGCAGTGATCAACTCGAACTTTGCTTTGGTAAACGGCCTAGACCCTATCAATGACACTATTGCGACTGAACGAGCCGATGATAACCCTTATGCAAACGTACTAGTTGTGCGTAGTGAGGATAAGAATGAAGGGCCATTGAAAAAACTGGCTGAACTACTGTGCTCAACCCAAACCCAGGATTGGATTACCCAGAAATATCAAGGTTCTGTTGTTCCAGCCTGCAAATAGTTAATTAATTTCTCCAGAGCGGTCAGTTTGCTAGACGCGAACTGACCGCTCTACTACGTTCATTAATGATGAATAGCTATGTCGTTCCCATATCGAACTCATGCCAAAACGTTGAGATCCTAATCAAGAAGTCTCGGTTTATTGGTTACCTTGGTCATGCCGATTGCGAAGAGCAAGCTAGAGATTTTTTGGCGGGGGTACGTGCTGAACATCGCCAAGCCCGCCATGTCTGTCACGCTTTCGTCATCGGCCACAATCGTAATATTCAACGATTCAGTGATGACGGTGAACCGGCTGGGACTGCTGGCGCACCGATATTAGATGCCATAAAGGCGTTCAAACCTCTGCCGGATGGTGGCGAGCTTTCAGACATTGTGGTAGCGGTCGTCAGATATTTTGGTGGCATATTGCTTGGAACTGGCGGGCTGGTTCAGGCTTATTCACAAACTGCAGCAAAAACATTGGCTGAAGCTAAATATACCTACCGTACTTTGGTGTCAGTGGCTGAAATACACGTTGACTACGCCGACATTGGCCGGCTAGAGCAAGAACTTAGAGGCCAATGGCGACTAGGAGAAACCCGATATGAGGATAGCGGCGGCACCTTAACCCTCTACTACCCCATTGGGGAAATAGCACAACTACACTCTCAGGTGGCAGCCTTGACTTCGGGTAGATACCAGCCAGTTGAAGTAGCGACTCGCTGGGAAAACTTTGCCTAATAAATTTCGCCAGCAAAATTATTGGGCACCCACCGACGAGACGAGTGCCCAATAATCAGTTTTAAAAATTTAGAGGTTAATCATATGACCTTCGATGCCCTCGACAGCTTCCTTCAAAGCCTCCGAGAGCGTTGGATGCGCGTGAACGACGCGAGCCACCTCGGCCGTAGTTAGATCCCACTGCTGAGCTAGTTGCAGCTCAGGCAGCAGCTCCGTGACGTCTGGGCCGATCATTGTTAGACCAAGAATCTCGTTATAGGTGGCATCAGCAACCAACTTTACGAAACCAACACCCTCACCAAGACCCCACGCTTTGCCGTTCGCGCTGAATGGGAACTTAGCTACCTTAACGTTGTAGCCCTTTGCCTTGGCTTGCTCCTCAGAATAGCCAAAGGTACCAATCTGTGGCTGGCAGTAGGTAGCGCGCGGAATCATATCGTAATTGACCGGCATGGTTTCTGCCCCGGCGATGGTTTCAGCCGCCACTACGCCTTGAGCCTCCGCCGTGTGGGCTAACATCATCTTCGCAGTAGCGTCTCCGATAGCGTAGACACCTGGCACATTTGTGCGACAATAGTCGTCAATCTCGATAGCGCCACGTTCGGTTAGTTTTACGCCAGTATTTTCTAGGCCGTAGCCTTTCGTGCGTGGCGCAAATCCCATGGCTTGTAACATCTTGTCTGCTTCTAGAACTTGCTGCTCGCCACCCTTGGCTGGCTCAACGGTTACCCGAACGCCAGCGCCGGTATCTTCAACCGTTTTAACTGCTGTAGAAGTCAGCAATTTAATACCGAGCTTCTTGTAATGTTTCGCCAGTTCGGCGCTGATTTCTTTATCTTCAGTCGGCACCATACGATCAAGATATTCGACGATAGTCACGTCAACGCCGTAATTGGCTAGCACAAAAGCAAATTCAGTGCCGATAGCACCTGACCCGCCAATGATAATTGACTTAGGTAGCTGCTCAGCAAGAATAAGCTCCTCGAATGTCCACACGTTTGCTGATTTTGAAGTGCCCGGAAGCATTTTCGCGGTAGCCCCAGCGGCGATAATGATGTTGCTACCTACGATTGATTGAACATTACCGTTACCATCATCAACCTCAATGGTTTTGGCGTCCTTGAACGTGCCCCAACCATTAAATTCGGTGATCTTATTCTTCTTCATCAAGAAGTGAACGCCTTTTATCATCCGTTCTGATACTTGACGGCTGCGCTTGAAAGCTACTGAATAGTCCATAGTCACATCACCATTGATGCCGAACAATTCTTTTTGGTTGTTCAAGATATTGGCTATTTCAGCATTACGTAACAAAGATTTCGTTGGTATGCAGCCAACATTAAGGCACACACCACCCCACCATTGTTTTTCAACGATTGCGGTTTTCTTGCCTAATTGTGCGGCACGAATGGCCGCAACATAGCCGCCAGGACCAGCCCCGAGAACGACTACATCAAACTGTGAGCTCATGTATTTACTCTAGAACATGTGCAACCCCACTAAAAGCATACTGAAAAAATATCGTATGTGAGTTAAACTGACCGAGTGACCAATATATCTCCAGAGAAAATCGGACGGTTGATTCGTGACGCTCGTCTGCATCGGGGAATGACTCAAAGCGACTTAGCGAAAGCCCTAAAATCTAGCCAGTCTGCGGTGCATCGGATCGAAACAGGTCACCAGAATGTGACCCTGGAGATGGTTAACCGAATAGCTGAGGCGTTGTCCTCTACGTTAATTACCACTCAGGCGACACCGAATTTTCGGATAACTGGTTGTCGTCCACTTTCTGGCTCAATAGCAGTACGTTCTTCAAAGAATGCTGCTGTATCGCTGTTGTGCGCAAGTTTGTTGAATGCTGGGCGCACAGTGCTGCGCGGTATTGCACGGATTGAGGAAGTTAGTCGCCTAATCGAGGTACTTAACTCTATTGGGGTCAAAACGGAGTGGTCGGTAGACGGAAAAGACTTAACTGTTAGGCGTCCTGAGACATTAGATATTTCAAGTTTGAACCGCACAGCAGGTGAGAAAACTCGCTCTATCATTATGTTTCTTGGGCCATTAATGCATTTAATGGACGATTTCACACTCCCCTACGCTGGCGGATGCGATCTTGGAACCCGTACTGTTGAACCGCATCTGCAAGCTCTTCGTCACTTCGGATTAAACGTAGTAGCCACTGAGGGAAATTACCGCGCACATGTTAACCGGCAACCAGCCCTTGATCGTCATATCGTTTTGACTGAACGCGGCGATACCGTTACTGAAAATGCCTTATTAGCGGCGGCTATGGCTAAAGGTACAACTGTTATCCGCAATGCCTCACCGAACTATATGGTTCAAGATCTATGCGTATTCTTGACTGCCCTCGGCGTAAAAATTGATGGTATTGGCACCACGACCCTAAAAATTGTTGGTACTCAAGAAATATCGAAAGATATCGAATACATAATTTCAGAAGACCCCATCGAGGCAATGAGCTTAATCACTGCCGGTATCGTTACTGGATGCGAGATCACTGTACAGCGAGCACCAATAGAGTTTTTAGAAATTGAATTATCTGTGCTGGCTGAAATGGGTCAGCAATATTCGATAAGCCCCGAATACCTATCTGGTAATGGTTTTACCCGTCTAGTGGATATCACTGTTCATCCATCAGAACTACATGCTGCCGTCGACAAAATTCACCCAATGCCTTTCCCAGGGCTAAATATCGACAATCTGCCATTCTTCGCTGTTATTGCTGCTTGTGCTCATGGCACCACTTTGATTCACGACTGGGTTTACGAAACTAGAGCTAGTCACCTACTTGACCTGAACAAATTAGGTGCCCGCACCAAACTCTTCGATCTGCACCGGCTAGAAATAACTGGTCCAACAAAATGGCGTGCTCGCGATATGGTTTCCCCACCAGCCCTGCGACCAGCAATGTGCGTAATGCTTGCCATGTTAGCTGCAAGAGGAACTTCCGTCTTGCGCGATGTTTACGTTATCAATCGCGGCTACGAGGAACTCCCCCACCGACTAAGCGCTTTGGGAGCTGAAGTGGAGGAGTTTACTGAGGCCGACGATTTAGATAGTTAATTTAAGTTTTGTAGCTACGAAGCTATTGCTTGGGTTAACCAATTCTTCTTGAGTACCCACTATGTCCAATTCGCGCCGCTCCCTAGTGCCAGCTAACACGCCATAAACTGAATTAGCGGTAGCCGACAGCGCTTTATCAAGTCCGGCACCTTTTAGAAGATTTGATAGTAAAATCGCTGAGGTTAAATCCCCAGAACCTTCAAATTTACGGCTAAGCATAGGTGTACTGACCGCCCAAGCGCCATTGGCATCCACAGCAACCATCGCGAGTTCGTGCGTTGAAGTAATTGCCGAGGTGACAATTATGGCTTTCGGTCCCTTAGCCAGTAACTCTTTAGCTGCTGTGACAATTTCTGTCAGGCCATCAACTGGACGACCAACCAGGGCTCGAAGTTCAAAAAGGTTCGGGGTCAAATAGGTGGCTCTTGGAACGAGCTCATCACGAATAAACTCTGGTATTCCAGGCATTGAATAAAAGCCCCGATCAATGTCACCCATCACTGGATCACAAAGATAGATAGCATTCGGATTATATTCGCGAGTCAAATCGACAGCTTCAGCTATCGAATGGGCAATGCCGGCTTCACCTAAATAACCAGACAAGACGGCATCTACGTTATTTAACTCCCCTAACTCTGCAATGCCGGCCACAACATCACTTACCTGCTCAGGGGTCATTAGCGGACCATGGGGAGGCCCATAAACGGTATTGGCAGAGAAAGTCACAGTGTAGACCGGCCAAACATCTAAGCCCATGCGTCTTATTGGGAATATCGCAGCGGAGTTGCCAGCAAACCCATAGGCAACCGCAGATTGAATCGAAAGAATCGTTTTCACTTTCTAGATATTAGGATTCAATTGTGGTTAATGCATATTTGGACGGCTTTGTGTGCATGGCGCATCGGGGTGGGTATGTAAGTGCCGAAGATAGCGGGCGGGAAAATTCTCTGTATGCCTTCAAAAAAGCAGTCGAGATTGGTTACCGTCACATCGAGACAGACGTTCACGCAACCGCTGACGGAAAATTGATAGCTTTCCACGATGACCGTTTGGATCGGGTAACTGATCGTAGTGGGTTGGTTGCTAAATTACCGTTTTCTGATGTCCGTAAAGCAAGAATCGCCGATACTGACCAAATTCCGACACTGGACGAGGTTCTAGAAGAATTTCCAGATACTTTCATTAACATCGACATTAAAGCTAGCACGGCAATTCAGCCGTTGATAGAAACGATTCGGCGCCATAAAGCAATAAACCGGGTTTGCGTAGCCTCTTTCTCGCACTTCAGATTAGCTAAATTTCGTCGAGCAAAGCTCGGAACCTTAACTTCTATGTCCAGCGTGGGGGTTGGCGTCACGAAATTTTGTCCTCCACTAACCAAGATATTTGATCTTGGAGCAGCAGCATTACAGATCCCGGTCTGCGTCCGAGTTGCTGGCAAAAAGATTCGGTTGGTCACCCCAAAGTTGTTGTCTAATGTTCATAAACGCGGTATCCGTATCCACATTTGGACAGTAAACGACCCCATTGAGATGGCGGAACTGATAGATATAGGCGTAGACGGCATCATCACTGATAGGCCGAAGGTTCTCAAAGATGTTGCCATAGCCAAGGGTGTTTGGCCTGGTTAGGGAACAAAGCAGAACGATAAGGCGTTATAACCAACGCGAGGAGGAATGGTTATGAGTGATCGTGCGCTACGCGGTGTTGGATTAGGTGCTAAGAGTTTCGAGGACGAAGAGGGCATCGAATTCGCTGAACGCCATGTGCTGGGTTTTGTATGTAACAATGGGCACGAATTCGAGATACCGTTCTCTACCGAAGCAGATCTACCGGCCGAATGGGAATGCCCACGCTGCGGTGAGGTTGCTGAACGCAGTGACGGAACGAAACCTGATGAGAAAAAAATCAAACCAGTACGCACCCACTGGGACATGTTATTGGAGCGTCGTTCTGTCGAGGATTTAGAGAAGCTTTTGGCTGAACGTCTCGAAGTCGTACGCAATCGGGTGCAATATTAAAGCCGAAATTATTTGGCTTTGTTAAAAAGATTTTTAACCTGATTCCAACGCCTTTTAGCGCCCCAACCAGCAGTTCTCATCAACGCTTCCGCAATGATTCCACCACTCATTTTTGACGCCCCTAGCGTCCGATCAGGAAAGTAGATCGGCACTTCACTAACTTTGCCGCCAGCTTCAATTACTCGCCTAGTCATGTCGACTTGGAAGGTGTATCCGTGAGACTCAATATCGTCTAAGTCAATCTTCTTCAATATATCAGCACGAAAAGCGTTGAATCCGCCAGTGGAATCGCGTACTGGAATATCCATCGCCATCTGAATCCACACGTTAGCTGCACGGGATAAAAACTCGCGATGTTTTTCTTGGTCTGTGGCTCCACCTTTGACCCATCTTGAGCCTTTGACCATATCGGCATTTTCTAGAGCGGCTAGTATATTCGGCAATAATTCTGGTTGGTGAGAGCCATCGGCGTCCATCTCAACTATCACTTGGTAATCGTTGGCTAGCCCCCACTTAAACCCAGCTATATACGCCGCTCCCAAACCTTGTTTTCCGGCGCGATGCATAACATGAACACTGCTATCTTCGGCAGCCATAGAGTCCGCGATATCGCCAGTGCCGTCCGGGGAATTATCGTCGGCAATTAATACCGATGCCTGCGGTACGGCAGAACGTAACCTAGCGACTATAGACTCAATATTTTCAGCCTCATTGTAGGTGGGAATAATGACCAGCACTTTATCTATACTGCTTCCGGCAATCTCACTCATGGTTAGCAATTCTACCCCGGCAACGTATCAATTTGGCTACCACCAAGCCAGCAGAAATTAAGCCAGCAATTAACGCAATTATTTCGATGATCGAACCAGTTTGAACCGCCGGCGTTATTGCTTGCCGTTGGGGGATGGTGAACACTTCACAAGCGGCACTACCTTCGTCAGTAATGGCTCTAATTTCCCCCTTTGGCCCAATTAATCCTGAGAATGAACTGGTAGTGGTAACGACTATTTCTCGGCGTAATTCCATTGCCCGCACCCTGGTGATAGCGAATTGCTGCTTCGGCTGGAATGTAGCGCTATAGGTGGCGTTATTCGACTGCACTAGTACGATCTGTGCGCCGTAGCGAGTCACATCGTAGACTGTCTTGTCGAAAGCCAACTCATAGCAAATGATGTCGCCAACTTTTATCGGATGGTTATTCACTTCGACCGAAAGAACGCCTGGCTTAGTTCCTGGCACGGTTTGCTTGCCCACCCATTTAGCCATTGGGACAAGGGCAAATACTAACTTTTTGAAGGGGGTGTATTCCCCGAATGGTACAGCATTGCGTTTGTCGTAGCGAGCCTGCAGTTCGCCGGAGGCGTCATACCACAGGCTAGAGGTTTGCCTTTCTTCTGCGCCCGGGCCAGACATGACTGCACCAATAAATAGCGGTCGAGACGCCAAGTGGCTAGCTAGGCTGACAACCCGAGCGGTAGCCGCGTCTAGTGTCGGATCCAAATCAACAGAGTTTTCTGGCCAAACGATTATGTCGGGGTTTTCAGTTAACCCAGTGCGAGCCTTAGCCAGCAAAGTTATTGTTTCGGCTAAATGATTATTTGTCACTGACATGGCGTAGCCCATTGCTCGCGGACCGGCACTACCGTCAACATTGCCTTGGACGATGCCCACGCGAATCTCACTCGTGTCGGCAGGTATCGGCGTAAGATCAACAAGCCACCCCCCTGCCCCAATTACTAAAACCAGGATGGCGGTTAGCCACCGCTTAACCGAGCTTGCCGCAACACAGTCTGCTAATAGCGCAGCGGCTAGGGCAATTAGAAAAGTGACGCCAGGGGCGCCGAGTAGCCATAGATAGCCGCCAAAAGGTGAATCTGGCGAAGTAAAAGCTAACCTTGACCAACCGAAACCCCCTAGCGGGAAACGCGATAAACAAAACTCCATGCCCGTCCACAAGCAGGCCACCCAAAGCGGCCAAAAAGGTAGACGTTGTACTAAATGAATACCGGCACCAACTATCAGCAGATAACACGAAACTACTGCCACCAATAGAACGGCCACCCAAACGCCTAATACGGCTACGTAAGAAATTGTTACCCCAAAGAAACCAAGGCCAAAAAGATAGCCCGCAAGCGCTGATTTAGCCACCGTTAATGGTCTGGTTACTAGGCAAAATGCACCTATTCCAATAATGGTCAGCGGCCAAATCCCGATAGGGGCAAAACCTAGGCTAGAAATTATTCCGCAAGCTAGCGCGCCAACAGATACCAACCAAATATTAGGCGTTTTCATTGTTTTCCTGGCGTTTAAGCAGGTAGATAGCAGCACCAGCGCGTAGATTAGGTAACAACCACCCAGCCGAAAGTCTTCGTCCACTCTCCGACAGCGGCACCCTTTCGACGATTTCTAACCCCTGCGAGTCAAATAGTGGCTCTAAATCAACCAACGTCGAATGGTGAAGGTTTGGGGTTTCGTACCAGGTGAAGGGAAGGTCTTTAGATTGCGGCATATGACCGGTGGCTAGCCGTAACCTGTTGGACCAAAACCCAAAGTTCGGCATCGTGACAATCATTAGCGGGGCAATTTTGCTCATTTGTTCCAGAGCCACATCTGGGCGCCGAATTGCTTGGAGGGTGCGGCTTAGCACCACGATGTCGTAGGAGTCAGGGGCGAAAAGATTTAGCTGAAAGTCGATGTCTAAATCCAGCACAGAGACGCCCCGGTTAAGGGCGGTCAGCACATTTGCTGGCTCGTGTTCGACGCCGGTACCTGTGCAGGAACGATTGGTAAATAGCCAATGCAGTAACTCACCATCACCGCAGCCCAGGTCAAGCACCCTGGAGCCTTTAGGGATTCGGTTAGCGACTTGGAAGAGATCGTTTCTGACGCGGGCGCTCATTTTACTCCCTCCCCTGCTTCAATAAATGCTTTGACCGTAGCCAGATACGGTTCGACGGTGAGCAAGAAAGAGTCGTGACCCCAAGGTGAAGAAATTTCTCTGAAACTGACTGGCACTTTAGCGGCTAAAAGTTTGCGTACTATGCGCAGTGACTGGCTGGTGGAGAATCGCCAATCAGTGTCGAAGCTAACCACCAGAAAGTTCAAAGGATCGGCAATGAGTTTGTTTAGCGAATCTGGGGTGAAAGGGTCGAAATAGTCCATGGTTCGGGTTAAGTAGAGGTAACTTAGCGCATCGAATCTGGACAAGAAGGCTTCACCTTGGTGGTGAAGATAGCTTTCGACCGCAAAATCAACACCGAATCCAGGATGTTGAGTTTCAAACTGGGGTTTGCGTCCAAATTTCTCTTGAAAGCCAACCTCGGAGGTGTAGGTGATGTGAGCCATCATTCTCGCGATAGCCAGCCCGACGTCAGGGTTTGTTCCGCTAGCTGTAAAGTCTCCCCCAGCAAAATGTTCATCACGCATTATCGCTTCGCGGCCAACGGCAGAGAAGGCGATATTTTGAGCCGTTAGCCGGCTTGAAGCAGCCACTATGACAGCATTGGCTAAATCTTTAGGGTAGTCGAGTGCCCAAGAGAGCACTTGCATTCCGCCTAGTGATCCCCCAACCGCAGCGTGCAGCTTAGTGATGCCAAGGTGTTTTACTAGTGCTCGGTGGACACTAACAAAATCTGACATGTCTAGCAGCGGAAAATCTAGCCCCCAGGCTTTTCCAGTCGCCGGATTTATCGAGCTCGGTCCAGTAGTACCCGAGCAACCCCCAAGAATATTCGAGCAGATGACAAACCACTTATTGGTGTCTATCGCCTTACCCTGGCCAATCATTGTGTCCCACCAACCAGGATGTTTGTCGCCCGCGTGCCATCCTGCTGCATGCGCGTCACCCGTTAGCGCATGGCAAATATAAATAGCATTATCGCAAGCTCCGTTCAGCTTGCCATAGGTTTCGTATGCCACGACAACCTCAGTGAGGGTTTGACCAGATGCCAATGTCAACGGATGATTAGCATCGAAGAGTGTTACTCGGCGGGTTTGTGAATTCTCCATCAGCAAAGAAGCCTATGCTATCGACGGTCTTTAGGGTAAGCCAGCCAAACCGCGAGCCCAGCAGCCATAACCAGTATTGCCGAACAAACCAGTGCCCAACTCATTCCGTCAACGAAACCTGCCTTCGCAGTGGTGACTATTTTGTGGCCAATATCGTCTAAGCTTTCGGCAGCAGCTACAGCACCCGCATAAGATTCAAGCACTTTGCTTTGCCAGGTGCCCAGCTGACCAAAAATTTCGCTGCTAGTAATAACTGCTCTATACCTGGCCGATAGCAATGCCCCACCGAGAGCCACACCAATGGCACTACCAACCTGCATTAGTGCACTGTTAGTCGCCGAGCCAACTCCCGATGAGTGTGCTGGTAGCGCATCCATGACAGCTTGAGTGGCGGCTGGGTTTAGGATTCCTGCGCCTAAGCCGAAAGCTAAGGCGCCGATAAGCATATAGGGGTAGCCGGTATCAATCGTTGCAGTGGCTAGCCAGATAAAACCTGCTGCCACGAAACCTAACCCTACAAGAACAGTTATTTTTAGCTGTAAAACTTCGATCAATTTAGGAGCTGAGACAGCACCAAGGCCTAGTGCCACGGCTACCGGCAAAATTCGTAAACCGGCTTCTAACGGGTTAAAACCCAGGTTGAATTGCAGATATTGGGTAAGAATAAATAGTGCAGCTGACCCGCCTGCCGTCACTAGCCCAGCTACCGCTACTGCCACAGCAAAACGGCGATTAGAGAATAATTTCAAATCTAATATGGGAGCAGAAAATCTCGCCTCCCAAAATATGAAACCTAGCAATAGTCCTATGCCTGCTAGAAAAGTGCTGATGATCGGCAGGGATACTAGGCCTAGGCCAGGGGCAGAAATCACTGCCCAACACACTAGAGCTAGCGCTGAAGTAGAGATTAACGCACCCACTATGTCTAGGCCTTTTACCGAAGATGACGGGGTCAAAAATGGCAACACCATCGGACCTAGGATTAAAATCACTAGGGCTACCGGAACGTTGACAAAGAAGATGGATCCCCATGAGAAATGTTCTAGTAGTAACCCAGATAGCAGTGGGCCAGCGGCACCGCCGGCAGCGTTGGCTCCTGACCAGATAGCAAAAGCTACGGTACGTTCTTTGCGATCACGAAAAATTGCTGATACTAAAGCCAGCGTAGATGGGGTTAATAACGCAGCGCCTACCCCCATTAGCAAGCGGAAAATGATCAGTATGTGGGTGTTGGGAGATAACCCTGCTGCTAGTGAAAATAAACCAAAAATTAGCGTTCCACTAAGGAAAGTTTTCGCTCTACCCCATCTATCGACGAAAGCCCCAGCCACCAATAGCAGACCAGCAAAGGTCACCTGGTAGGCGTCCACTGTCCACTGCAATTGATCTGTGGAGGCGTGAAGTTCGCGCGCCAGGGTTGGCAAAGCAACATTAAGGATGGTGTTATCAAGGCTCGCCATAAACAATGCCAGGCTGAGCACCACCAAAGCCCACCAGCGGCGCTGGAAATACTTCTGGGCTAAGTCAGGAATTTGTGGCTTTGCCATAAGACCTTTCTAGTTGAAAAGATCAGCGTAGAGCGCACTGGAAAGATAGCGTTCGCCAAGATCAGGGATAATAACGACTATCGTCTTACCAGCATTTTCCTGACGGCTTGCCAAAACTCCTGCCGCGCTTAAAGCTGCCCCGGCTGAAATACCAACAAGCAATCCCTCTTCTGCAGCTGCCCGTCTAGCCATCATCATGGCATCGTCCGAAGTCACAGGCAGGATCTCATCGATCACCTCGCGATCTAACACTTTAGGAACGAAGTTGGCGCCCAGCCCTTGAATCTTGTGGGAGCCTGCTTTGCCTTGGCTTAACAAAGGAGACTCAGCTGGCTCAACTGCCACCGTGTGAACTTTAGGATTCTTATCTTTCAGCACCTGTCCTACCCCTGAAATGGTGCCGCCGGTGCCGACTCCTGCCACGAATATATCGACCGTGCCATCGGTGTCTTCCCAGATTTCTAAGCCGGTGGTTTGGCGGTGAACGCCCGGATTGGCTGGGTTAGCGAATTGGCTAGCCAGAATAGCTGAATCATTGTCAGCCACAATTTGTTCGGCAGCTTTGACGGCTCCTTTCATACCTTCCTCGCCAGGGGTTAAAACCACCCTCGCGCCAAATGCTCGCATTATGGCTCGTCTTTCTTTAGACATTGTCTCAGGCATGGTCACAATTACGCGGTAGCCCTTAACTGCGCCAGCAAATGCCAGCGCAATGCCCGTGTTGCCTGAGGTAGCTTCAACAATCGTGCCACCCGGTTTCAGCTGTCCGCTGGCTTCGGCTGCCTCAACAATTGCTACCCCAACCCGGTCTTTCACGGAATTGGCCGGATTATAGAACTCTAGTTTTGCTAGAACTTGCGCCTGCGAATCGGGGAATAGTCGGTTTATCTGAACGAGCGGGGTGCGTCCAATGAGTGCAGTTGCGTCAGGAAAAATCTTCACTCTTCAAAGTTACACGCTAAATCGTTAAGCCAAATTGTCCGGTCATCATCACAAAATATTTAAGTTAATAAGCGATACTAGTTTGGTGAGCGAGCTAAAGACGATCTTGGCAGACATCACCACCTTGAAAGTAGACGCAATAGTTAATGCGGCAAATAATGCTATGCGTGGCGGGGGCGGAGTCGATGGTGCAATTCATCGCGCTGGCGGGCCAGATGTGTTGGCGGATTGCATTAAAAGATTCCCGCACGGCTTAGCCACCGGCGATGCGGGTTGGACGACAGCTGGCAATATGCCAGCCAAATGGGTGATTCATACTGTTGGACCAAATTACCGTGCTGGTCAGCGCGACCCGCAACTTTTACGTTCTTGCTATCGCAGATCTTTGGCGGTAGCTGATGAGATCGGCGCAAAGACGATAGCTTTCCCATTAATTAGCGCCGGAGTTTATGGCTGGCCGAAAGAAGAAGCCGCACGGATTGGCGTACAAACTTGTGCTAGCTGCCACACCAATGTCGAAACTATATTTTTTGTCGCGTATGATCAGCGGGCTAAAGCACTACTAGAGGCAGCACTTTAGCCCGCTAAATCACTTATACGGATACTGATTTATGATCAGCATTCTTGCTCTGACAACACCACGTGGATCCTTAATCAGGATGCTCTCCACCCAGATGACCAAGCCAGAACAACTATGAAAACGCTAAACACCAGACTTAGGCGGCTTCGTCGGCTTCGGCTTCTTTACAGTTGGAGTGGAACTTTGTGTTGGAGTAGGACTTGGCGTGACAGAAGGCGCCGACTCATCTTTCTTCCAATGAGCAACCAGAGTCATATCTTGGTCTATGGCAGTCCAGACAAAATCGAATGGCTCTTCAGAATCACCCAAATACCACCCTTCGAAGATATAACCTGCTTTGACCGGTTTGACTTCTGGTTCGTAGATGGCATAGCCATCCCAGGCAAGCTCAGGTTCTGGGACAGGTTGGCCACCTGCGCCGTCAAAAGTGACTAACCATTCCGGCACCACCCTGATATAAGTTTTGGCATTATATAAGGTAACGTCATTCCACCTAGCCGAAATAGTGAAATACGTATAGCTTGGCGGGTTTCCATTTGTGGCAGTAATCGCACCTTGATCAAAATTAATGTAATCACTTTTATCTTTGTTAGTGTACTGGCCATTTTCATAGGTGACGGTGAATTTCCAGGTCAACCCATCTGGTACTCCAGTTTTGTCGGTGATAGTGACTAATTGCCTTTCGTCTCCCACAAAAAATGGCTCAGGGTCTGGGGGCCAGTCTTGCTCATGAAAAATTGCCCGTTGCCCGCTCAAATTGCGATTATGAACGTTAGTTTCCGCTTCGGCAGCATCTAAATCTGCTTTGTGGTCAGCAGGTTCGCCCAACAATTGCTCCAGATAGGTACCGCTTTCATTTCGATTAGTTACGAGCTTGCCATTAAAATGAATGTTCTTAATATGATTACCTGTAAAGGCTCCCCAACTAACGATTTTCACAGACTCTGGGATAGTTACGGCAGATAGATAATTGCTGTTAAAAGCATAAGATCCGATAGTTTTCAAATTATCTGGAAACGTTATGTTTTTTATCTTATTTTCCTGAAAGGTTTCTTGACCAATAGCTATGAGCGAATCAGGAAAAGTCACTGATGTAATTCCCATACCTTTGAATCCAGTAGCCCCATCGGTGCCATGAGGTAGCTGAATTAGCGTGACCCCATTAGGGATAACAAGGTCTTTATTATTTTGCACTTTCGTAACGCCTTGAGCAGAAAAACCTACAAGAGTTTTGCCGCCATCTTTAATGACAAAATCTTCCGGCACCCACTCGCCTGCAGCATGTGAAGTCTGGACGCCAACAAATGTCGTCATGCAAGCTAGCGCGCATAAAACGCTAAATAGTCGCAAAATCCAATTAGAGGTCAGACCCCCCCAGAGCTTTTTTAGAGTTAAACATCAGTGTTTACCAACCTCTCAAATAACGACTCGTCTGTCTCAAGTCGGGCAGTCAACCCCTTTTTCATAGTCATATTAGATGAAATGCGAGATGAATAACATATAAAATACTGCGCGAGATAGCCGCGTTTATCTACTTTTGAACTGCCCCAAGTTTTGTTTCGTTTAATTTACGGGAAAATCTGGGTTCTGTGGTATACCAGGCAAGTGAATTTACGCAATGACTTCAAACGTCTTATGCCGGGGGTAGCGTATGCTTGCGCGGTAGCCGGCATCGCCTGGCTTATCAATATGTTCATCCCCCTGTTGTCGTCAATGCTTATGGCGATCCTCTTAGGTGTAGTGCTGCGCAACACAAAGCTAATCCCCGCTATCTGTGAAGGCGGCATGACCTTTTCAGCGAAAACTATCCTCCGGGTAGGGGTAGTTCTCCTAGGTTTCAGACTGTCTATACCGGCAATTGCCGCTCTAGGAACTGGCACCATTGTGACAATTATTTGCGCCGTTACTGTCACCATGATCGCGGGATATCTTTTGACTTACTTCATGCACGTCTTACACGCAACCGGGATTCTGACCACCTCCGGTACCGCCATTTGCGGAGCCTCCGCAGTCGCAGGTATCTCCCCGGTAGTATCTGCACACAGCCATGAGGACGCCGATGATGCAGTCGCCACTGCTATTGCGTGCGTGACATTATTCGGTACGATCTGCCTAATAGTTCTGCCACCTACTGCCCACGCGCTGGGTCTTTCCCCCACTCAAGCAGCAGTGTGGCTAGGTGCTTCCATTCACGAGGTTGGGCAAGTGGTTGCGGCTGCAAATATCTACGATCCTGCCATCTCTGACCTGGCAACTGCCACCAAGCTGGGGCGCGTAGTGTGCCTGGCGATAGTAGTTGCGATTGTCGGGATGGTTGAGCGGCGAGTAGCGCAATTACGCCACGAAAATGCGCGCAATGACGGCTTAGGCAAACGTCCTCCTTTGATTCCCGGATTCGTCTTAGGATTCCTTGCCGCTGTCGTTTTAGCGTCATTGTTTAGCAGCATGCCACACGTCAGTAAGGTTTTTAACGCTCTGGGAACTACGGTGGCATCACTGCTGCTCACCGTGGCGATGTCAGCCATGGGCGCGGGCGTGAACCTGCGCAAGGTTATCAAATCTGGAGGACGCGCTCTTGTCCTCGGGATAATCCTCACGGTGCTGATAGCTGCCGTATCGCTAGGATGCGTGGTTCTGTTCGTCGACTAGGACGCAGACAAGCTAGGAAAACACGGTACAAAACGGACACATGTCCACAGCCATCACATTGTCGGGCTGACAGGATTTGAACCTGCGACCCCTTGACCCCCAGTCAAGTGCGCTACCAAGCTGCGCCACAGCCCGTGGATAACATCCGATGAATTACTCTAGCGAAGTTTGATCAAATCACGAAAAGTAATCAACGTTGGTTCCGCTTGGCTCGGGCTCGTACACCAAGGTGAAGCGGGGTACCTAAAAAACCGAATTCTTCGCGTAATTTACGTTCCAAGAATCGCAAATAACTAGCGTCCAAATGCCCTGTAGTAAACAGCAAGAATGTTGGTGGGCAATCCTGCGGCTGGGTAGCGAAAAGAATACGCGGCTGTTTACCGCCGCGTACCGGATGCGGGTTGGCCGCCACGACTTTGCCAAGGAAAGAATTGAGTTGTCCAGTGGTTACTCTGGTTTGCCAACCAGTTAACGAAGTATCTATAGCTTTCGAAAGCCTATCTAGCCCGCGTCCGGTTAACGCTGAGATGTTTACTGTCGGAGCCCAGTTCCAAACATTTAATTCCCGATCAATTTCGCGTTTCAAATAGTATCTGCGCTCTTCATCCGTTAAATCCCATTTGTTAAAAACAATCACCATCGCCCGACCGGCTTCTTCAACCCCAGAAAGAATTTTCAAATCTTGTTCCGAAATCGGCTCGAAGGCATCAATAACTACTAGACAACATTCGGCGCGTTCAATTGCTGCCTGAGTACGTAACCAGGCGTAGTACTCCGAGCCGGATGCCTCACGCACCCGCCGCCTAATCCCTGCCGTATCAATCAACTGATAGCTACTTGACCCAATTGTCACTAATTCATCAACCGGATCAACTGTGGTTCCCGAAATATCTGAAACGACGGAACGATTCGAGCCAGCCAACTTGTTTAATAGCGAGGACTTACCAACATTAGGTTTGCCGACGATAGCAATTCGCCGTGGACCACCCACAATATGTTTCGGTTCAGCATTACGATCAGGCAATAGCGCCACTAGCGCATCAAGCAAATCTCCAGAACCTCTACCGTGAACAGCACTAACCGGCCAGGGCTGACCTAACCCCAAATTCCACATAGCTGCAGCGTCAGACTCACCGCGCGCGTCATCGACTTTATTCGCGGCCAAAATCACTGGTTTTTTTGAGCGCCGCAATATCTTTACGACAGCCTCATCTTCATCGGTAGTACCAACCGTGGCATCCACCACAAAAATGACTACATCAGCCAATTGAATAGCTGACTCTGCCTGTTGGGCGATACGCGCTGCCATGCCCTGAGCGTCCGAGACCCAACCACCAGTATCTACTAGAACGAAATCTCGTCCAGCCCAGTTAGCGTCATAACTGATACGATCGCGAGTCACCCCAGGAGTGTCTTGGACGACCGCTTCACGCCTACCTAATATGCGGTTAACCAGGGACGATTTACCGACATTCGGCCTGCCAACGACAGCAACTATTGGGTTCTCGCTCACAGAAAAAGGCTACCTAAGAAATCACAGCAGTGCTATCACAGCATCGATAGCTTGGCTGAGAGTCAGTTGAGAATTATCAATTAGGTGAACGCCCGGGGCGGGACGCTCGAAATCGTTAACCTGCAAATCTGAGGCGTCGCGGCCAATGACTTGTTGCGTTACGGTCTCCAAATCAGCGGCACCATTAAGTTGAAGTGAGCGGCGCCGAATCCTTGCTTGCGCATCAGCGACCAAAAGCACTCGCACTTGAGCCTCAGGTGCAACCACAGTAGTGATATCACGTCCTTCAACAACAATGCGAGATTCTTCGTTGATAATTCGACGCATTATCGTAATCAAAAAGTCACGAATCGATTGAACGCGAGCAAAGCGGTGAACCTGGCCAGAAATTCTTGTACTGTGCAGCTGATCAGTAACGTCTATCCCACCAATATGCACGGCAAAATGGGTGGGGCTAGGGTCAATCTTTAATTGGAAATCAGCTAAACCTGCAGCCACCTGGGTGGAATCAGTTGGGTCGATATCGTTGTCGAGACAATAAAGAGTAAAAGCCCGATACATCGAACCAGTATCCAGATAAGCAATTCCCAGCCGTTCAGCCACTCCCCTAGCCGTAGAGGATTTGCCAGAGCCCGAAGGCCCGTCGATAGCAATAACCAATGGATCATTCATTACGTGTCCACCCCTTCAGAGCGTCACGCAACTGATCAGCTTGGGTGACGCTGACTTGAATCTGTAAATAACCAATTGACCTAGTTGGGTCGTGCTCTATTGATACATCTTCAATATTTACGCCAGCCTCATCAACAAGATCAAAGAGCCTAGCCAAGGCGCCTGGCTTATCTGGTACTTCCGCAGTGATAGAGACTAGTTCACTAGGATCTTTACCTGCTCTGGACGGCAACCTGCCGCGCCCAGCTCGACCTTTCTCCAAAAATTGCGTTATCGCCTGCGGATCATCCAAATTATTAATGAGTTTTTCTAAATCGCGGCGAACGTTAATTAGCTGAGCACGAATCAGCTCTTTATTTGCACTCACAATCTGACGCCACATAGCCGAATCTGAAGCTGCAATCCGAGTAACGTCACGTACCCCTTGGCCAGCCAATTGCAGATCTTCAACAGGAACATTAGTCAATTGAGCAGCAGTCAGACTAGACATCAACTGCGGCAGGTGGCTAATTTCAGCAACTGCCCTATCGTGTTGTTCAACATCTCGAACAATCGTTCTAGCACCAGCGCTTTGACCAAGTTTCAGCACCCGACGCACCACCCAGTCAGGGTTGTCGTAGCTTGGGGTGACAACCCAGATTCTGTCAGCAAATAATTCTGGGCCAGCTGTTTTGGGGCCAGAATGGGCAGAACCAGCCATCGGGTGAGAGCCGACATAACGCTCTAAATGCTCAGCACCAACTAACTGCCTGGCGATAGCCGTCTTAATCGAGCCGGTATCGGTAACGGCAGCATTTGGATAGGTAATTAAGGCGGCTTTAACCTGTTCAACAATGTCAGCTGGCGGGGTTGCTACAACAACTAGTTTTATATCTTCAGGGTTTGGAGCTTCCACTAGGCCGGCGCCACGGGTACTGGCTAATTGAGCGTTTTGCGGATTCAGATCACTAAGATAAACGACAATATCTTTGGCGCGTAAAGCACAACCGATAGAGGCACCAATAAGTCCAGTGCCAACAATTAATACTGGCGAAATTTCGGGGAGACTTTCATTCATCGTAAACCCTCTCGACTTGCCTCTTCGGCGCGTCTCCTGTTGTCCTCCAATTGCTCAGCAGAAACATTTCTAGGCACTGGGCCGCGGTAGTCAGGCCCATAAGCGCCAGGAGCCGGACGACGTTTACGTATCGGCGCCAACACCCCAGGTCCTAGACGACGTGTGGTAACCAAAAAGCCGGTGTGCGGAGTGGTTCCGTGGCCAGGACGGATAGCTAAACCTTCAGCGTGCCAGACTCTAGTTGTGGTTTCAGTGGCAGTCGGTTCGATGAAACTACCGTGAGCGCGTAAAGCGTCTATCACCCGACCGAGTTGGGTTGTTGTCGTCACATAACAGCACAGCATTCCACCGGGCACTAATAGTCTTGCGGCCACATCTATACATTCCCAAGGAGCCAGCATGTCAAGAATCATTCGGTCAGCTGGTTCATCGACGAAGTCCGTAGCCAAATCGCCAATCGTTATCGTCCAGGAGGCAGGCAGAAAGCCAAAAAAATCTTCCACATTTGAGCGCGCAATATCCGCAAACTCTTTGCGGCGCTCATAGGAACGCAAAGTGCCATGCTCTCCGATAGCGCGCAGCAGCACAGTTGACAGCGCGCCAGAGCCAACACCAGCTTCAACAACCCTGGCACCTGGAAAAATATCTGTCCACATCAAAATTTGAGCAGCTTCTTTCGGGTAAACGATGGCTGCTTTGCGGGGCATAGTTATTAAATACTCGTTTAGCAAAGGGCGGAATACTAAAAAGTCCAAGCCCATCTTTGTGGTGACGATTATGCCCTCAGGCTGACCGATAATTTCGTCGTGGCTGAGGGTGCCTTTAGTAGTGTGAAAAGTCTTGCCGGACTCAAGAATTAATGTATGTTTTCGTCCTTTAGGGTCGGTCAAGGTGACCCTATCCCCTGCTTTAAGCGAGCCGCGGGCGATACCTGAAAAATCGGTCACTCAGTCTCATCTCCCCGCTCCACCGGGTCATCTTTCAACTCGTGCCACAGTTTAGACAAGAAATCTGGCGTGATTCCCTCAAGAGAAGGCCAAATGCGTTGTCTCGGGAACTCTTCGAGTTCTTGCATACATGGCACAGCAAGGACAACTGCCCCGCAACGTCTCCCGGCAGCCGTGCCGGTGACAGAATCTTCGATCACTACGGCGCTCTTCGGGTCGACATTCAGGCGCTCAGCAGCCATTTGATAGCCTTGCGGGTGAGGTTTACCTATGGTTACCATTTGGCCGTCGACTACCGCCTCAAAGAGGTGACGCCCAATGCGGTCTAGACCAGCGTCCAGGACGGCCTGAGGGCTGGCAGAAATTAATGCCTGCTTAATGCCAGCCGCGTGGATGGCATGTAATAAGTCTTTAGCCCCAGCACGCCAGGGAACATCAGTTTGCTGGATCTGGTCAGCGACCTGCATAAATATCGTCTCGTATAGCTGCCAATCACTGACAGGTAGTGGGCGTCCCAGCTGGCTTTGAGCCGCAGCAGACATAACGTCACTGGATTCTTGCCAACTCATTCCAGACATTTGACTGCCTTGCTCATAGGTCCACTCAACCCCGTATTCGGCAAGCACATTTTGTTCAGCGCCTACCCATAGCGGCTCAGTATCGACGAGGGTGCCGTCGAAATCCCACAAAACGGCCTCGGGCATTTTCTGCATGTCTCTCATTCTGTTAGGTAGAAAAATATTTCGCTTGGTGATGGTGGACAATAATGGCGTCTGTTGATTGCTCGGGGTGAAGCTGGCACTCCTCAGACAATTCAACACCAATCCGCTCAGGTCTTAGTAACTCAACTAATTGGCGACGCATACCCAAATCTGGGCAGGCGCCATAACCAAAACTGTATCTTGATCCGCGATAACTCTGCTTAGCGATCTGTTCAGCAATAGCCCTTTCGTCTTCTGCTATGCCTAGCTCAATGCGTATCCTATGATGCCAAAACTCTGCTAGTGCTTCAGTTAGCTGTACTCCTAGACCGTGCAATTCCAAATAATCGCGGTAAGCATCATTGCCATAAAGCTCTGCGGTTTTAGCAGAGATTTTTGACCCCATAGTCACTAACTGCATAGCGATCACATCTGGACCTAAATCCTGTGCTTCTTCACGGTCGCGAAAGAAGTCGGGAATACTTAACTGACGGTCTCGTAGTTGACGTGGAAATGTCCAGGTGAACAGCTCTTTCGACTGGTCATCTGGAGCGCATATGGTTAATGAATTGTTATGCGAAAAACACGGGAAATAACCGTAAACGACAGCGAAGTTAGCTAGCCCTTCAGCTGTTATCAAGTCGAGTAAGGCACGCAGTCGCGGGCGCCCCTCTGTTTCAGCAAGTTCTTCATAAGAAAGGCCGCCTTTGACGCCTCGTAGACCCCAGCGTCCCATCAAAGTGGCACGCTCATCTAGCCAATCAACAATTTCACCTAGCCGAAGTCCTTTAGCAACCCGCGAACCCCAAAATGGTGGGTGCGGGACATCAATACAACGTTCAACATTAGAGCGTTGAGGTTTGGGAACCGGGCGAGTGCGTGTTCTAGCTCCCACTCGCTTTCCTTTTGTTGGCAGTAATTGGGCTGATGCGTCGCCCTGTTTTAGAGCCATTATCGAATCAAGCAGATGTAAACCCTCAAAAGCATCCTTCGCATAGCGAACAGTGCCTTGATATAGCGCCGCTAAATCATCGTCAACAAAAGTTCTAGTTAGCGCAGCCCCACCCAGAATTACCGGATATTTTTCTGAGATCTTTCTGGCATTCAATTCTTCCAAATTATCGCGCATAACCATAGTGGATTTAACCAGTAATCCGCTCATGCCAATGGCGTCGGCATCGTATTTTTCAGCAGCTTCGATAATTGACGAAATGGGTTGCTTAATGCCCAAATTAATTACGGTATAACCGTTATTAGAAACGATGATGTCTACTAAATTCTTGCCAATATCGTGAACATCACCCTTAACTGTGGCCAATACTAAGGTGCCTTTCCCAGCACCAGCTTGAGAGGCATCAAGATAAGGCTGCAGATAGGAGACAGCAGTTTTCATGGTTTGAGCAGAGGCTAGAACGAAAGGCAACTGCATACGCGCTAAGCCGAATAACTCTCCTACAGTTTTCATCCCCGCTAATAAATGATTATTTATTATGTCTAAAGCTGATTCTTGACTCAAAGCTTCATCAAGGTCGTCAGTTAATCCGCGCTCGTTAGCATCAACAATTCGCCTAGATAGACGCTCACCGACAGGCAAATCAGCAAATTTCACTGCAGACTCTTCGACTAAGTCAGTTTTTGACACGTTTTCGAAAGCTGCCAACATTTCAGTTAACGGATCGTAGTCAGTACTTCTACGGTCATAGATTAAATCCAACGCCAACTGATATTGTTTAGGGTTTATCCGCTCAATAGGCATAATTTTTGCCACCGAGACAATCGCTGAATCTAGTCCGGCTTTCAAACATTCATCTAAAAACACACTGTTCAGCACCACCCGTGCTGCCGGATTAAGTCCGAAACTGATATTCGAAATACCTAAAGTGGTTTTTACTTTAGGGTGAGCTTTCTTCAACTCGGCAATAGCTTCAATGGTGGCAATACCGTCACGGCGTGTTTCATCAGTGCCGGTGGCTATCGGAAATGTTAAGCAATCGACGAGAATGTCACCCTCATCAACCCCGCGCTTTGTGATTTCAGAAATTAACCGCTCGCCCACGCGAACTTTATCTTGGCTAGTACGAGCTTGACCTTGTTCATCGATAGTCAAAGCAACGACTGCGCAACCGTGCTCACTAACCAGGTTCATTATGCGATCAAACCGCGAGCCGGGCTGACAACCGTCCTCAAAATTAACTGAGTTTACAATTGATCTACCTGGCAGTTGATTCAAGCCAGCCTCAATAGTGGACGGTTGGGTGGAATCAATCATTAGCGGCAAAGTAACTTTGCTAGCAAAACGGCTAGCCAAGGCGGTTATATCGACACTCCCATCACGACCAACATAATCAACGCACAAATCTAAGACGTGGGCACCTTGACTTGATTGGCTACGCGCGATGTCCAAACAAGTATCAAAATCGCCAGTTAACATGGCTTCACGGAAAGCTTTGGAACCGTTGGCGTTAGTACGCTCACCAATTGCAAGATAAGACGTTTCCTGAGCCAAATCAGTATCGCAATAAAGAGAAGCTACTGTGTTACGCGTCAAAATTTCGCGTTTGGCTACTGGTTTGTGATCTCCTAAGCGCTCACGTAAGACCTGAATGTGTTCAGGACTTGTGCCGCAGCACCCACCAACCATAGCCAAACCGAAGTCATCAACGTAGTTTTCAAGAGCGTTAGCTAAATCGTTGGGGGTTAGCGGATAGTGCGCCCCAGAAGCGGTTAGCACTGGTAACCCAGCATTAGGCATAGCTGATATCCCCGTTGCACAGCTGCGCGATAGGTTGCGTAAATGCTCGCGCATTTCTGCCGGGCCGGTAGCACAATTCAACCCGATCATTTCTACGCCAAGGGATGATAGAACACTAATCGCGGCACCGATCTCTGAGCCCAGCAACATGGTGCCAGTAGTTTCTACCGTTACAGAAACAAAAATCGGCAAATCAACTTGACATTCTTTGCTAGCCCGCTTGGCCGCAATGATTGCAGCCTTGGCCTGAAGTAAATCTTGGACAGTCTCTATCTGGATAGCGTCTATGCCACCGCTGATCATCGCCGTGATTTGTTTTTGATAGGCATCACGCAAATCGACAAAACCAACTTGCCCCAAAGTTGGCAATTTTGTTCCCGGCCCCACAGAACCAAGCACAAATCTTGGCTGGTTAAGGGTAGAAAACTCGTCCGCAACTCGTCTAGCGATAGCTGCCCCACGATAAGCTAAATCTTCAATTTCGCTAGTTGCCGAGTATTCTGCTAACGCAGTTAAGTTGGCGCCAAAAGTATTGGTCTCAATAAGGTCAGCCCCCGCTGCCAGATATGCGCGATGAATATCTTCTACAACATCTGGACGAGTGCGGTTAAGGATCTCATTACAACCGTCTCGTCCTTCGAAGTCGTTGGCCAGGTTATAGCCCTGCAACATCGTTCCCATGGCTCCGTCAGCAATCAGTACTCGAGTAAATAAGACGGAACGCAAGTTGGCGCGAGCAATAGGCATGTGTCACAGAATAGTTGGCATTGGCTATAGATGGCTAACATGGTGGCATGGCTGCCCAGCAAATCGACTATGACGAGATAGATGGGATGACCCTACGTAACCCTGTTCTGTTAATCGCATTCTCTGGTTGGAATGATGCCGGCGACGCGGCTACAGCCGCTATTGCCCATCTGAAATCCACCTACCCGAATGTCACTTTGGGCACTATTGACGGGGAGGACTATCTCGATTTTCAGGTGAACCGGCCAGAAGTAAAAAATACTGCTGACGGGTCAAAAATAATTTGGCCAGGAATCACTTTAACCTTGCTGCACCAAAGTGAGCGTGACCTAATTTTGATGTCTGGGCCGGAACCAAATTTTCACTGGCGGGCATTCACCTCTGAGGTGCTCGATTTCATTCGCGTCTGTCAGCTAGACATGGTGGTCTTATTAGGTGCAATGCTCACAGACGCGCCACATTCCAGGCCGCTACCTGTATCGGTACGCACCAGCGAGCCTTATTTAGACGAGAGTCTGGGATGCGAGCCATCCAACTACGAGGGTCCTACTGGGATGCCTGGGGTTTTAACTGAAGCCATTGAAGCTATTGGAGTTCCAACCGTTTCGCTGTGGGTTTCGGTGCCTCACTATGTGGCTAGCCCGCCCAACCCAAAAGCTACTCAAGCGCTGATATTGCGGTTGGAGGAAGTACTGGACATTTCCCTCGATGCCGGACGGTTACCTGAACTTACCTCGCTATGGGAAGAACGCATATCTGAATTGGTTGCAGCAGATCCCGAAATCGCCGAATATATCAAGGATCTGGAAGAAAAACGTGACCGGCTACAGTTGCCAGACTCTATCGGTAACGATTTAGCTGACGAATTCGAGCGTTACTTGCGCGGGCAAGACTAAATTTTCGCCTCAGCTTTGGCTCGCAAGGCGGCTACCATCTTGTCTGGATTGTCAGCCTTATACACGGCAGAACCAGCAACGAAAGTATCAGCCCCAGCCTCGGCACAAGCCTCGATGGTTTCCAGAGAGATACCACCATCAACTTGAATCCAGATTTCCTTGCCACTGCCCTCAACCAGCTTTCGGGTGCGGCGAATCTTTGGTAGCACCAAATCCAAGAACTTTTGACCACCAAAACCTGGCTCAACAGTCATTAATAGCACCATGTCAAGCTCGGTCAGCATGTCAGCATAAGGCTCAATCGGAGTAGCAGGTTTAAGCGCCATCGAAACTCTAGTGCCCAATTTGCGTAATTCTCTAGCTAGGCGAATCGGCGCTTTAGAAGCTTCCACGTGAAAAGTGACTGATTCACAGCCGGCCTCAGCAAATTGTGGCGCCCAAGTGTCGGCGTCCTCGATCATTAAATGAATATCCAGCGGGATATCTGTATTGCGATGTAAGGATTCCACAACTGGCAGCCCGATAGTCAGGTTTGGCACAAAGTGGTTATCCATAACGTCGACGTGGACGAAATCGGCGCTAGGTATCCTAGCTACCTCGCTGGCAAGATTAGCCAGATCAGCGTTAAGAACAGATGGGGTAATGCGCACACTCACCCTTCAATCCTACTTGTCACGGCGGATTAAAGCGCAAAACATGGCATCTGTTTCATGAATGTGTGGCCACAGCTGGATACAAGATGAATTTAACCGGCTGGAAGCATTAGGCACATTTGGTATTAGCGCAGGGGCATCAATCAGCGTGTAACCCTTAGGCAAATCAGCAACAATCTCTACTGTCTCCGCTGGGTGCGGAGAACACGTTATATAAGCAACCACACCCTGAGGTTTTACGCTGGTTAACGCACTAGACAACAAATCTCGTTGTAGGACGCTTAGCTCTTTAACATCTTGAGGGCTTCGGCGCCAACGAGACTCAGGGCGACGCCTCAAAGACCCCAAACCGCTACAAGGTACATCGGCTACTACCAAGGCGAAAGCTTGCTGACCCCAAGCTGGTTTAGTTCCATCGGCCACCATTACTTGCCAGCGATCAGGATAGGAACGCAAACCTTTAGTAACTAATTTTGCTCGGTGATACGACACCTCATTGGCTAATAGCAATCCAGGAGCTAACCCGCGCAATAAAGCTGCTTTCCCGCCTGGGCCGGCGCACAAATCAAGCCAATCCCCCTCAGGTAAAGGCATAGCAGTGGCTGCTTTGATAACTAACTGGCTGCCCTCATCTTGAACGCCAGCTCGTCCGATGCGAACCATACGCAAATCAGCCGGATTTCCTGGACGGCTAGCACCCCAATCAGAATATTTAGCTGGCTTGCCTCCGGCAGCTAACAGATTTTCTTGAGTGGCCAAACCTGGTCTGGCTACTAGCATCACCGATGCTGGCTTGTTATTTGCCTCCAGCGCCCGCTCTAATTCTTGTTCGTTGCTTTTCAGGGCTGAACTGATAGCTTCTACTATCCAACGCGGGTGACCGTATCTAATACCTAATTTGTCTTTCTCATCAAAGTGTGAGGATATAAGGTCAATCCAGGCATCAAATGGTTTGCGCGTCAGTTTTCGAACTACAGCGTTAACTAAACCAGTAACTTTCTCCCCAACAACCACACCAGCAAGATCGACTGATGTTGTCACGCAAGCATGCATTGGTACTCGCATGGCAAAAACTTGATGGCAAGCAAGACGCAGGACATCTACCACCTCAGGCTGAAGATCATAGAGATCTCGTCTGGTAACAAACGAGATGATCTCGTCATAGCTGCCTTGCATCCGACACGTTCCCGAAACCAGTTCAGTGACAAAACCAGCGTCTTTACCGCGTAAGCCAGATTCTTTTAGCTCGCGATTTAAGGCGATATTAGCGAAAGCACCTTGCCCGTTGATCGCCTCTAAGGTGTTATAAGCCACTAGCCGGGCAAGATCGATTTGCCTATTAACCAAGTCTATTTTCTTCCAAATCCTGTTTGGCAACGCCTCTTGCCCAGTCGGCGCCACTCATGACTTTTTTTCCGAACGCCTGGACTCGTAATAATTCTAGGGCAGCGTCACCCGCACCGACCCATAAGTGTTTGCGATCAGCAAACACTTGGCCTGCCCCAAGGCTGACTGGAGCTTCATCTGGGGTAGCTAAAAGCACCTTAAAACGTTGATCCTTAAAACGCGTCCACGCACCCGGAGCCGGTGATGTGCCGCGGATTAGATTAGCTATCTGGTTAGCCGGTTTTCGCCAATCAATTTGAACCTCGTCAACATCCAATTTCGCCGCATAAGAGCTCTCCCCCGGGGGTTGCGGTTTAGGAGCCTTGCCAGCCTCAATGTCAGCTAGAGTCCTAACCATAAGCTCAGCACCAACATGTGACAACTCACGAAGTACGTCACCAGCAGTATCAAGTGGGCCGACGTGAATGCTCTCGCTTCGGTAGATTGGGCCAGCATCAAGCTGTTTTACTAATTCAAAAGTAGTCACGCCAATGTCTTGTTCACCGGCCATCAATGCCCGTTGGACAGGAGCCGCGCCACGCCAAGCTGGCAGCTTCGAGAAATGTAGATTAACCCAACCGTGCTTCGGAATATCTAAAATTTCTTGCCCCAACAACATTCCGAAGGAGACTATGGGACAAATATCTGGCTCCAACTCACGTAATTGCTGAGCGAATTCCGCATTGGCGTGCGCTGGCTTCAGGATCGGAATACCCATTTCGAACGCAGCCTCAGCAACCGGGGAAATAGTCAGCTTTTTCCCGCGACCAGCAGCAGCATCAGGCCTAGTAACAACAGCTAGCACCTCGTGCCCAGCCTGCATTAACGCCATCAAGCTAGGCACTGCCACTGACGGCGTACCAGCGAAAACTATCTTCACTCAAACCACCATAGTGCTCATAATCTCAGAGGGTCTACTTGAATGCGAACAGGTTGACTTTTCCTCGCCGATCCCAAAGATGCAGCAGCCTTCGCCGAGGCAGTCAACGCTGCTGCTTGCTCTAGGCCACACCGCAGTAGAATACGTTCTGTTTCCTCATCGCCGACCGGTTTTCCTGGGCTCACATGAACCGTAGGACCTAGCAGTTGACTGCCTTGCGGTAAAGACAGATGTTCTCGGAAAATTTCTAGCCCAGCATGGGTTGAATCAACACTGATCATTTTCCAAGCTGGTGGAAAACCAGCAGCGTTTCTGTCAGAAAGTTCAGTTTGAGCAAAACCGGCAGCATCCATCCGCACTAATGCTTGGACAGTGCGTTCATTCGGCTCTCCCACTACGCAGACAGTTCCGCCGTCTTGCCCGGATCGCACCAGCGCGGCAACGTTTAACCAACGTCGAAATGTTTCTTCGCCAGCTCGAAGATCTTGCATATGCAACATTGCTTGACCGTCAAGCAAAACAGCTGCCGAATAACCGTTTTCGGCTACTGGCTCTGCCCCTGGGGTGGCCACCACCAGTGCTGGCTGGTTGCCGACACTTGCGACTACATGATCACCAAAGCTTGATATGACGCGGTAGCCAGGGAAGGCACGGCCTAACTCTTCGGCCGTCCGACCTGAACCAACGACCGGAGCACGCAGGGTTTGTCCCCCACAACTGGTGCATCGCCACGCAGTAACTATTCGGTTGCACCACTTACATGTCAACTCATGTCCTTTGCCGCGCATTTGTAGCGGACCGTTACACGATGGACAGCGAATTACCGTTCGGCACTTTTGGCATGCCAAGGCCGGTAAATATCCTGACCGAAGTACTTGAATGAGCGTTGGACCAGCAGCTAAACCGGCGCGAATGGTTTCAAAAACCATTCTAGGAAGCCGACCAGAAGGGGAAGAATCATCATAGGCTACCCGCACACCTGGGCTTAAACGTCGGTAAATGGCGGGCGTTGCGGAAATATCTGCCAGCCAACCTCGGTTAACCCAAGACTGGATTTCACATGTGCGCGAATGGGAGATGAAAAGTAGCCCGCACCCTTCCAGATTGGCTCTAATCGCGGCAACATCCCTAGCATGCGGGTAAGGTGCTCGCTGTTCCGCTAGCAGGTCATCGCCGTCATCATAAATAACTATTAACCCCAGATTAGCTACCGGCGCGAAAACTGCTGTTCGAGTGCCAACTACTACTTTTGCTTGGCCTCGGCTGATAGCTAAGAAATTGCGATATCTCGCCGATTTTCCCATCTCGGAATAGAGTTGAGCGATAGCACCCAAACCTAAAAAGTCAGCTAAGCGATCAATGATCCGAGATAGATCTTTAGCGTTTGGGACGATAACAATCGCCCCTTTGTTAGCCCGCAATGAGGCGATAACACTTTGAACAGCCCCACATACCCAATCATCACTGCCACGGAAACTAGCTGGAGCTAGCCAATGTGCGCGAACCGGTGCGCCGGTGGAGATTTTGTCGATGAATTCTTTTCCGACAGCAAAATTCAATAATCCGCGATCCGGCATTTCTTCAGTTTTAGGGTTTGGCCATTCCCGCTGTATGGCGCTCTCAGTCGCCGCATGTCTAGGTGGAATAGCTAGTCTAATCACGTCAGCGCAGACCCCACCATAGTGGTCTGCAACTGATCGCACTAGCGAATAGGTGCTAGCTGAAAGCACCTTTTCCGGCGATACCACTCGCTCGAGGCAAGCGAGTTTGACTCCCTGTTGAGCTTTATCTGTTAGCTCTACGATAAGACCGTCAACTAACCTGCCAGCAAAACGCACCCGCACCCGCACACCGACTTTGGCAATGTCTGCCATTTTTTCCGGAATGCGGTAGTCAAAAAGATGGTCAAGGTGGTTGAGCGAAATATCTACCGCGACTTTAGCGATATTCACTGGTTAGTGGCGCTAAGGAGTTGGTCAACCATATCTACTTCTTCCCACGCCATGTGCGCGCGTTTGACGCCAAAATGTCCATAGCAAGTGAACGTAGAGTAAATTGGAGCAGCCAACCCGAGTCGAGACACGATGGCGGCCGGACGAAGATCAAAAACCTTCTCTACGCCGGCAGCAATTTTCTCATCGCTGACGGTACCAGTGCCGAAGGTATCGACGTAGATTGAGGTTGGCCTGGCTCGGCCAATGGCATAGGAAATCTGCACTTCACAACGCTTGGCGAGTTTTGCGGCAACAATATTTTTTGCCACCCATCTAGCCGCATAGGAGGCGGAACGGTCAACTTTTGTCGGGTCTTTACCGCTAAATGCGCCGCCGCCATGACGAGCCATTCCACCGTAGGTATCTACAATAATTTTTCGACCCGTTAGCCCAGAATCACCAGCTGGACCGCCAGTGACGAAACGGCCAGTAGGGTTAATAAGAATCAGCGCGTCCTCAACGTTGAAACCGTATTTAGCAAGTACAGGGGCAATAACTTCACGCTTAATATCAGGTATAAGAGTGGTCTCTAAATCAACTTTAGGATCGTGCTGCGCTGAAACTACGACAGTCGTTACGTCAACTGGACGATTAGCGTTGTCATAAGCAACGCTCACTTGAGTTTTGCCGTCGGGACGAAGATATGGCAATAAGTTTTCGTGGCGCACCTTTGCAAGCTGATTAGCTAAAGCGTGAGCCAACATTATTGGTAGTGGCATTAGTTCATATGTTTCGTCACAGGCGTAGCCAAACATTATTCCTTGATCGCCGGCACCTTGACGGTCAAAATCGTCAAGAGCTTTACCTTGCCTTAGCTCCCAAGAATCATTGACTCCCTGAGCGATATCCGGAGACTGAGAATTTATCGATACCATCACGCCGCAGGAATTACCATCAATACCTTTATCAGCCGAGTCATAACCAATTTCGACGAGCTTGTCGCGAATCACCTTCGGGATATCTACATAAGAATTTGTACTAGCTTCACCAGTGACCACGACAACGCCATTAGCAACTAGCGTTTCGATAGCGACTCTAGAGGCCGGATCCTCAGCGATCATGCCGTCAAGAATGGCGTCAGAGATTGCGTCGGCAACCTTATCTGGGTGGCCTTCAGTAACTGACTCGGACGTAAAGATACGCACTTATTGCTCCAAAGGTAAAAGTTAAAACTTCTTTATGGCATCAATGATGGCCCATGCCACTGACAATTTTGTACCACTTGCCTCAGCTAGGACACCTGTTGAATTGATGATCAAAACGTTGTTATCTTCGGCGGCGAACACTTGGCCACCGCTAACATCATTTAACACCAACAAATCCGCACCCTTGCGAGATAACTTTTGTCTACCTAGTCTCAACAATTCTTCTTGGTTAGCGGCAGTCTCTGCAGCAAAACCTACTATCACTTGACCACCATTACGGTTAGCGCAAAGACCTGCAAGCACATCTGGGGTTTGCTGCAATTCCAAGGTCAAGCCAGATTGCCCTAACTTCTTTATTTTTTTGCTTTCAGGGTGAGCCGCGGCAAAATCTGCTGGCGCACCAGCCATGACGATAGCGTCCTGGCTCAAAGAAATATCATTCATTACGGCATTAAGGTCGCCAGTAGAACAGGCTTGAATCACGTTTACGCCGCTAGGGGGCCTAACAGTTAAGTTCGAGGCAACCAGAGTCACATCTGCCCCACGCAATTGAGCTACTCGAGCTATTTCAACGCCCATCCGGCCACTGGACTCATTGCCGATAAAACGGACTGGATCAATATGCTCTCTCGTCCCGCCAGCAGTTACGCAAATCTTTAGGCCACTCAAATCCTGTCTAGCGCAAGTAGAACAAAATTCTTCAATTGTTAGACCACCAATAGCTATCTTGACTATTTCGTGGGGATCAGGGAATCTACCTGGCCCTGAATCTTTACCCGTTAGTCTGCCTGAATCAGGATCTTTCACCATAACGTTTCGTGAACGTAAGGTGTCCACATTTGCTTTGGTTGCCGGATTCAACCACATTGCGGTGTGCATAGCCGGGCAAACGATGACAGGAGCTTGCGTGGCCAGGATTATAGAGCTAAGCAAATCGTCAGCACGCCCGCAAGCCATTCGAGCCAGAAAATCTGCTGTAGCCGGAGCAACCAACACTAGGTCTGCTTCTTGAGCTAGCCGAATATGCGCAACGTTCGGGACATCATCAAAAACCTGAGTGCAAACCGGATGTCCAGAAAGTGCTTCCCAAGTAGCCGAACCAACAAACTTTAAGGCGTTGTGGGTGGGGACAACCACTACTTCAGCGCCCCAGTCCCGAAGTCTACGAACTATCTCAGTGGCTTTATAGGCTCCGATACATCCGGTTACCCCAAGAATTACCCGCATTTTATGCCGGGTCGTCAAATGGGCTGTCGAAGGTAAATTCCGGGTCGCTCATAGCCTGAGCTCGAGCTGCCGCCTCAGCTTGGGGATCAATCTCTTGATACTCAAGCTGGCCGCTCTGGATTTCACGCAAGGAAATTGACAGCGGTTTCTCCTGTGGAGCCACCTCTACTAGCGGGCCGACGTTCTCCAGCAGACCCTCGCCAAGTTGCGCATAATACGCATTAATTTGACGAGCACGCTTAGCGGCAAATAACACTAACCGGTATTTAGAATCGACTCGCTCTAGCAGATCGTCAACCGGCGGATTAGTGATGCCCTCTGGGATGTCAGTACTCAACGTGACCTTCTCTTCTAAATTTAATGTTAAAGACCTAATTCGATAGACCTAGTAAGTCTACCAGTTCATCCACTGTTTCTTCGAGCCGAGCGTTAACCACCACGCTATCGAATTCGTGGGCAGCAGCTAATTCAGTGCGCGCAGTTGCCAACCGTCTATCAATAGCTTCAGCTGATTCAGTGCCCCGTCCTGTTAGCCGACGCACCAGCTCGTCCCAACTTGGGGGTTTCAAGAAGATTTGGTAAGCCTGGGGCATAGATTGACGGACTTGCCTGGCACCTTGCAAATCGATTTCCAAGATAGCAGTACGACCGCTAGCTATTGCTTCTTCAATTGGACGACGAGGGGTGCCGTAACGATATTTACGGTGTACCAACGCCCACTCGAGAAGGTCATTGCCAGCAATCATCTGGTCAAAACTACTTTCGTCCACGAAAAAATAATGGACGCCATCAACCTCCCCCCGACGAGGAGGGCGAGTCGTAGCAGATATCGAAACATAGAGATCAGGGAACCGCTTTCGCAAGGCAGATACGACTGTCCCTTTCCCGACCCCCGCTGGCCCCGAGATCACAAAAACACGATTGCTGGTCATAACCTAATCATGACCTAGCCTCGCTGAATTAATTGAATTCGCTGAGCAACCCAGACAACTGATTGCGTCCTAGCCCCCGTATCCGACGGTTATCGGCGATGGAATATTTTTCCATGAGCTGCGCAGCGCGACGATCGCCTATACGAGGAACAGACCGTAACAGATCAACAACCTTGATCTGAGCCAGAACCTCATCTTTTTGGCATTTTTCTAAGGCTTTTTCAAAGCTTAGCTTTCCGTCACGAACTGATTTTTTCAGCTCGGCGCGAACTCGCCTGGCTCGCGTTGCGGCCTCGCGAGCAGCCTGTAGTTGTTCTCCTGTTAATTTTGGAACAGCCACTTTCCCTCCAACCAAGAGTTCCGTTGCTTCAACAAAATCCAATCCCCACCGACTGGATGGTACTAAATTTTGCTAATTAGGACGGATATCCATTCGGAATTTATTTATGGTTTAAGGATAGCCGCAAATGAGCGGCTTACGTATTCAATATTGCTCATATTTAGTCCTGCCATGCAGATTCTTGAGCTATCGGTGCCATAGATACTGAAATCTTGACGTAATCGAATCATTTGATCCTTATTCAAGCCGCAGAAGGAAAACATCCCCACCTGGTTGGTGATAAAACTCATGTCTTCTTCCACACCAGCAGATTTCAATCCTTCAACCAGGTGGGCACGCATCTTCTTTATGCGTTGGCGCATATCGCCCAATTCACTAACCCACAGTTGATAGAGCCGATCATTCGTTAAAACTTTGGTTACTAGAGCAGCGCCGTGCGTAGGTGGATTCGAGTAATTCGTCCTAATCACTATTTTCACTTGGGAATTAACTCTTTCAGCCTGATCGGCGTCAGCACAAATAAAAGTCAGCGCACCGACACGCTCCCCGTAAAGGGAAAACGACTTACTGAAAGAATTAGCGACTAAGAAATTATCAATTTTGTCTGCAAATGCCCGAACAACCCAGCCGTCTTCTTCAAGGCTTTCGCTGAACCCTTGATAGGCCATGTCAATAACGGGGATCAAACTCTTCGAGGACACAACATCAATGATTTCGGCCCACTGGTTATGATCCAGATCGTAGCCGGTCGGATTGTGGCAACAAGCGTGAAGAATAATTACCGTGCCAGGCTGAGCTGAGCGCAAATCAGCAATCATCTGGTCAAAGTTAATGCCCCGAGCCTTAGCGTCGTAATAGGTATAAGTGTCGACCTCGAAACCAGCGGTAGCAAAAACGTTTCTATGATTAGGCCAAGATGGTGCAGAAACCAGGGCTTTTTTCGCTCCACAAACACGCTTCAAAAAATCGGCAGCAATTTTTAGCCCACCAGTGCCACCCAAACCTTGTACGGTTACGGCTCGTTGATCAACCACAATTTGCGAATCGAGACCCAATACCAGGCGTTGCACTGCCTGGTTATAGGACGGTAATCCAGTTATCGGAAGATAATTTCTAGGACGAGACTCGCTAGTTAATTCCTGTTCAGCTAAACGCACACATTTCAGCAGAGGTAGTTTGCCATCTTCGTCTTGGTAGACGCCTACCCCAAGATTTACTTTCTTAGGGTTCGAATCTTGTTTGAAAGCGTCGGTCAACCCTAAAATTGCGTCAGCCGGCGCCTGCTCAATAGTTGAAAACAGCGACATTAACGCTCACCTTCCTAATCACTAAGGGATTCTAAGACACGGCGCCGCAAATCGTGACGACCAGGTCCGGCAGACAAGATAGAGCGTGAGGCCGAAGCCAACACCTGCTCAGCTCTGTCACCAAAAATTGTTGATAGCGAACTGACACTGCCACCTTGAGCGCCAATCCCAGGAGCCAAAATTGAACCAGTAAAACCCTCTAGGTCTACATCTAGATTGTGGGTAGCACCTATAACTAGACCCACATAGCCGCTGCCATCTACCAAATTTTCAGCATTTGCCTGGTCAACAATCATTTGAGCCACGCTTTTGCCTTCACTATTTTTTAGTTGCACCTGGCTACCTTGCGGATTAGAGGTTCTGCATAGCACATAGACCCCGCAGTCATTTTCTTTAGCCAGATCTAATGCTGGACGTAGTGCCTCGAATCCGCAATAAGGGCTAAGCGTTATGGCGTCAGCACTCAGTGGCGCTTGAAAACCGAGATAAGCTCTCGCATAAGCGGCCATGGTTGAACCGATGTCGCCACGTTTGACATCCAAAATGCTTAGGGCGCCCATTTCTCGGATATCTTTCAAAACTCGTTCTAAGGCAGCTATACCTGGTGAGCCAAAACATTCGAAGAAGGCTGATTGCGGTTTGAATGCGCACACTAAATCACCCAGGGCTTCGATGGTTTGGCGAGCCAAAGTTTCTGCACCAGCAACGTCGTAATTCAGCCCCCATTTGGTGACAATATTTTCGTGTGGATCCAGCCCCACACACAGCTTTTGGCGGCAGGTAGCTAATTGGTTTAGTCGCTGAAGAAACATTTACTAGACCTCAGGTTTGGTCAAAGTGTTAATCCCGGTAATCAAGGCTGGGCCATTGAAGATGAATCCGGTGTAGACCTGAACGAGTTTAGCGCCAGCATCAAAGACTGCTTGAGCATCATGGGGTGTCATTATGCCGCCCGATGCGATAACCGGCAGATCAGTCTGATTGGCAATATAAGAAATCATTTCGGCCGACATCTTGGTCAAGGGAGCCCCAGAAAGCCCGCCTACTTGAGACTTATAGCCTGCGTCTAAAGGATGAATATTATCTCGTCTAAGTGTGGTATTTGTGGCGATTATGCCGTTTATCCCAGCATCCAAACAGACCTCGATAATGTCATCTAGGCCACCAGGGTTAAGATCAGGAGCTACTTTTACGAATAGCGGGAGCGGCGGGCCAGCAAGATTTTTAGCGGCTCCAACTAAGGCTTTAAGTAGCTCGGCTAACATGTCGTGATCTTGCAGAGCACGCAAGCCAGGAGTGTTCGGGCTAGAAACGTTGATAGCGACATAATCGGCATATGGCGCAATAGTTTCGAAAGAAAATAGATAGTCATCAACGGCTTGAGCCAGTGGGGTAACTTTGGTTTTACCAATAGAAACCCCTATCGGCATGCCTAAATTATCGGCGCCGCGAATCACGCCGAAGCTGGCTAACCGTCTAGCCATAGCTTCGACGCCTTGATTATTGAAACCCATTCTGTTGATGACAGCCTCGGAATGAACCAGTCGAAACAGCCTAGGCTTCTTATTTCCAGGCTGCGGGTGTGCAGTCACTGTTCCCAACTCTGCAAACCCGAAACCCAATGAACTCCATGCTTTTGCCGCTCTAGCATCCTTATCAAGACCGGCAGCTAAACCAACACGTCCGGGGAATCGGATGCCAGCAACTGTCACCGGGTTGCGTCGCACACCGATCGTTTCAGCACACAAGTCAAGCAAGCTTTGCGGTAGATCTCCTAGCACACGCAACATTTGTTCGTGAATAGCTTCCGGATTGCCTTGATTAGACGAAAACAACCAAGGACGAACTAGCTGGCGATAGCCGAGCAATAATGCCCTGGCTCTAAGCTCATCAAATCCAATCATGCTTAGCCTCCTAACTCATCGCCTGCCAGGCTGTTTTAGCCCAGTCTTGTAGCGAGCAAACGCCCACTTCCCCATCGCGGATAGCTTCTATACCTTCCACTGCAGCTTCTAGCCCCTGAACCGTGGTGATAATCGGGACGGCAGCCAATACAGCGGAGGTTCGAATCTCGAAACCGTCAGCGCGCGGTGAACCACCTTTAGTTTCACCCGTTGGGGTATTAAAAATTAGGTTAACTTGGCCAGACTTTATTAGCTCAGTAATCGTTGGCTCTCCGTTAGGACCGGAACCTTCAGAGTGTTTGCGCACCCGTCTAACCGCTACATCGTGCAATTCAAGCATGGAGGCAGTACCGTCCGTGGCAAGAATCTCGAAACCCAATTTCACTAGGGCTTTTACTGGGAAAATAATGTTGCGCTTATCCCGGTTAGCCACCGAAATAAATACCGTTCCTTCGGTGGGCAAATGCCCATAGATACCTGCTTGAGATTTAGCGTAGGCCACACCAAAACTGGCATCCAAGCCCATAACTTCCCCAGTAGAACGCATTTCCGGACCAAGAATCGAATCGATATTGCGTCCCTCAGGAGTCTGGAAGCGACTAAAGGGCATAACAGCTTCTTTGATAGCTATCGGCATTGACCGCCAGGTATGGGCGCCATCGAAATCAGCTCGTAGCATACCCTCTTTGCGTAACTCGGCAATGGATTTACCCATCATTATCAAAGTTGCCGCTTTAGCTAGTTCAGTATCAGTAGCTTTTGAAACGAAAGGTACAGTACGTGATGCCCGCGGGTTAGCCTCCAAAACATATAGGGTGTCGCCAGCTAAGGCGTACTGGATGTTGATTAGTCCACGTACCCCAACGCCGTCCGCTATGGCAGTGGTAGCAGTCCTAATTTCATCGATTACCGCCTTGCCCAAGGTTGAGGAAGGTAAAGAACACGCAGAATCTCCAGAGTGAATACCGGCCTCTTCGATGTGTTCCATGACAGCGCCCAAATATAGTTCGTGGCCGTCATAAAGCGCGTCAACATCAATTTCGATAGCGTCATCCAAGAAACGGTCAACTAGAACCGGCAAATCCGGGCTGATTTGGGCAGAGTTCTCGATGTAGTGGGCTAGTGAATCATCGCTGTAAACAATTTCCATGCCACGCCCGCCAAGCACATAACTTGGCCTGACCAACACGGGATAGCCAATCTCATTTGCAATCTGTTTAGCTTCAGCAAAACTATGAGCCATGCCATGCTTTGGACTAGCTAAACCGGCATTAGCCAACAACTCACCAAACGCTCCGCGCTCCTCGGCCATATCGATAGCGTCAGGCGAAGTACCGACGATGGGCAGCCCTGCCGCCGCTAACGCATTGGCAAGTTTCAAGGGTGTTTGCCCGCCAAGCTGGACGATAACCCCGGATATCGGGCCAGCCTGAGATTCCGCGTGATAGACCTCAAGCACATCTTCTAGGGATAACGGCTCAAAATACAGCCGATCAGAGGTGTCATAGTCGGTTGAAACAGTCTCCGGATTACAGTTGACCATTATCGATTCATAACCGGCTTCGGAGAGCACCATGGCTGCGTGCACGCATGAATAATCGAATTCGATTCCTTGTCCAATACGGTTAGGGCCAGAACCCAAGATCAGTACGGCAGGCTTAGTGCGCTGGGCTACCTCAGTTTCTTCATCATAGGTTGAGTAGTGGTAAGGGGTACGGGCAGAAAATTCCGCAGCACAAGTATCAACGGTCTTATACACCGGATGGATTCCAAATCCCCAACGGATTTGTCGAACGGCCTCAGTAGATAAATTACGTAGCTGGGCGATTTGTTGATCCGAAAGGCCGTGGCGTTTCGCCTCACGTAACAGTTCTGGCTTTAGCTCCCCTGCACGACGCACCCGTCCAGCTACCTCAACAATGAGCAGCAATTGATCTAAGAACCACGGATCAATGCCGGTCGCCTCGTGAATTTCATCTACGCTAGCACCAGCGCGTAAAGCAGTTACTAAGTCACGCATGCGACCGTCATATGGGCGTGCAACTTTCTCTAACAGTTCAGCCTTATTACCGACTGGAATAGAGAAATCGAATGGTGCTTTAGCATCTTCCAAGCTACGCAGAGCTTTGCCTAGAGCTTCGGTGAAGTTACGTCCGATAGCCATTGCTTCACCCACTGATTTCATGTGGGTGGTTAATGTGTCATCCGCACTGGGGAATTTCTCGAAAGCGAACCGTGGTACCTTGACCACAACATAGTCAAGAGTCGGCTCAAAGCTAGCTGGGGTTTGAGTAGTGATGTCGTTGGTTATTTCATCAAGGGTGTAACCAACCGCCACTTTGGCAGCAATTTTGGCGATTGGAAAACCGGTGGCTTTAGACGCTAATGCCGATGACCTGGAAACCCTAGGATTCATTTCAATGACAATCATCCGGCCAGTGTCTGGATCGATAGCGAACTGGATATTGCAACCACCAGTATCAACCCCAACGGCGCGGATAATCGCTATGCCAGCGTCTCTCATCAACTGATATTCGCGGTCGGTTAGGGTCATCGCTGGAGCCACCGTCACGGAGTCCCCAGTGTGGACACCCATTGGGTCGAAATTTTCAATGGAACACACCACTACCACGTTGTCAGCGCTGTCGCGCATGACCTCTAGCTCAAATTCTTTCCAGCCTTGGATTGATTCCTCAACCAACACCTCAGTTACTGGCGAAGCATCTAAACCGATACGTGCCATTTGTTCGAGTTCTGCCTTGTCATGGGCGAAACCTGAGCCGACTCCACCCATCGTATATGAGGGACGCAACACCACTGGAAAACCAAGTTCCTCAGCGGCTTGACGGACTTCGTCAAGGGTGTGGCAAATGCGTGAGCGAGCAGACTCAGCTTTGCCGAAATCGAATTCGGGCAGGTTATCGACGATAGTTCTGAACGATTCCCGATTTTCGCCGCGCTGGATTGCATCAACAGAAGCACCAATTAACTCGACACCATATTTGGCTAAAGTGCCGTCATTATGTAGTTCAACAGCGGTGTTCAATGCTGTTTGTCCACCCAAAGTAGCCAGTAACGCGTCGGGACGTTCTTTAACGATAACCTTAGTGACGAATTCTGGGGTGATTGGTTCGATATAGGTGGCATCCGCAAATTGCGGATCGGTCATGATGGTAGCCGGGTTAGAGTTCACCAAAATAACTCGATAACCCTCTTCACGCAGCACCCGGCATGCTTGGGTACCTGAATAGTCAAATTCGGCAGCTTGGCCGATGACTATCGGGCCAGAACCGATCACCAGAATTGACTTTATGTCTGTGCGTTTAGGCATTTTCCATCACCTTAACGAAACGGTCGAATAGGTACTCGGCGTCATGGGGACCGGCAGCTGCTTCCGGGTGGTACTGGACTGACAACGCTGCTAACCGGTTATTACGGGTTAATTCCAAACCTTCTACGACATTGTCGTTTAGGCAGACGTGACTGACCGCCACTCGCCCAAATTCAGTTTCTACACTGCGGTCCAGGGGCACTGAAACAGCGAAACCATGATTATGCGCGGTGATATCGATACGTCCGTAACGTTTATCAAGCACTGGCTGGTTTATTCCTCGGTGACCGTATTTCAGCTTGTAAGTATCGAATCCGAGGGCTCTTCCAAGAATCTGATTACCGAAACAAATTCCGAAGACCGGGACTTCAGCTTCCAAAGCTTTTTTAACTAAACTCACCTCGTGATCGGCTGTAGCCGGATCTCCAGGACCGTTAGACACGAATAGCCCATCTGGTTTATAGGCTTGAATTTGTTCCCAGGTAAAACTGGCTGGCACAACATGTACCCTCAGCCCCCGCCGAGCCAACTCTTGTAGTGAGTTCTTTTTTACTCCCAAATCGAGGGCAACCACATCAAATTTTTTAACTCCTATAGCTTCAATCGTATAAGGGTAGTCCGTGGTGACTTGGCTAATCAGGTTTGCCCCAGCCATCAGCGGCTGGGATTTCACCTTGGCCAACAAAGCTTGCTCGTCAATATCTGTAGACGAGATACCCATGCGCATCGTGCCAGCGTCGCGCAAATGCCTAGTCAAAGCCCTAGTGTCTAGCTCGCAAATACCGACGATATGTTGAGCCACAAGTTCATCTTCTAGGCTGCGATTCGCCCGCCAATTCGAAGTGCGTCTAGCTGGGTCACGAACTACGTAGCCAGCCACCCAGATACGGGATGACTCATCGTCATCATCATTCCATCCGGTATTACCGATGTGAGGGGCGGTAGCTAAGACGATCTGACGGTAATAGCTGGGGTCAGTCAAAGTCTCCTGATAGCCAGACATGCCTGTGGCGAAAACCCCTTCACCGAAAGTCTGACCGATAGCGGCGAAACTTTTGCCATGAAAGACTCGACCGTCCTCGAGAACCAAAATTGCCGGTTGTCGATTTTCGGTCATTATTCGTCCTTTTCTTGAACTTCCTGCTAGCTAGCCTAATCGTGATTTTTTCGAGCTGCATTAGACAGCAAACCGTTTAGGAATTTCATTGAGCTATCAGTTGAAAACTCGTCTGCCAATTCAACCGCTTCTGAAATAATTATCGCCGGATTCGTTTCGGTGTAATCCATCTCCCATACAGCGATCCGTGCCAAATTCCGGTCGATAAGTGTCATCCGCTCGACATTCCAGCCCCCACTAGCGCAAGCCGTGATTCGCCTATCAATCTGCCATAGGTGCTCAGAAACCCCATTAACAACTTCCCTGGTAAAATCGCGCACTCTATCAGGGAAATTAACGGCCATCTCGTCCATAACTTCTTTGGGATCAATACCTCGCTGTTCGGCGGCATAAAGTACATCCAGAGCAGATTTACGTGCCTTCGTGCGAGTTGACTGGCGGCGGTCAGCCATGTCTTCAGAGGATATTTTTACCGCACCTGGCACTGGTGGGGTATCAGTCATCAGTTAACGCGACCCAGATATTCGCCAGTGGTGGTATTGACCTTGACGATTTCGCCTGTGGTGATGAATAGCGGAACCTGAATCTCGCGGCCAGTTTGAATAGTTGCTGGTTTAGTGCCGCCCGTTGAGCGATCTCCTTGTAAACCTGGCTCAGTGTAGGTGATTTCCATTTCAACTGAAGGCGGTAACTCAATGTATAAGGGGGTCTCCTCATGGGTTGCCACGTTTACCATCATGCCGTCCAGTAAAAAGTCTTTTGAATCCCCCACAAGATCGGCCGGCACAATCAGCTGATCATAGGTATCAGTATCCATAAACACATAGCCATTAGCGTCCTCGTAGAGATATTGCATATCGCGACGGTCGACAGTGGCCATATCGATTTTCGTGTCAGCAGGGAAAGTGCGGTCAACTACTTTGCCATTAACAACATTGCGGATTTTGGTGCGCACCACAGTGTTGCCTTTGCCAGGTTTGTGATGTTGGAACCAAAGCACTTGCCAAAGCTGACCGTCTAAATCGAGTACGGTGCCGTTTTTAATGTCATTGGTAGTAGCCACAATGTACCTTTCCTGAGTGGTTCAACGTCGGATTTTACCGCCTTGCCTGGGTTTGGGACGAATCGACTGCTATAACCGCCTGTTCGCGAGCTCTGGCGTGAGCGAAACTGACGGTGCGAAGAAAATCTACGGTCTCTGGGCTATGCCCAGAATCAGCCAATTTATCTGCCAAGGTCTGAATATCGGCTGATGAACGATTCTGGCTCATTTTGGCTTTAGCTAGAATGCGATCAACTTTTATTTCGATACCGACGAGAGCTTGCATCATTTTTTGCAATTTATTCCTATCGAGCACAGACATATCCCAGTCGGGCTGATGCTGAGCAACTAGCTCGCGCAGCGAGTCTTCTATCCAGTCAGCTTCCTCATGAAAGATCATTTGACCGTGAAGATGAATAGCCAAATAGTTCCAAGTAGGCACCAATTGCGGGCGTTTAAGTAGATTACGCTCATCTTTGGTTTGGTTGAGCTCGGGACTGGCTGGAACAAAAAAATCAGTGCCATTTATGATTACCAATGCCTCGCCAGCATGTCTCCATTGCGGATTTACCCTTGATAGATGGGTTTTTAGAATGGCGTGCTGGTCATCCTGCCAGGTAATGCTGTAAGGCAAAAAGGTAGCTTCTAAGCCATTTGGCCCAAAAGTCACTAGATCGCCAGCTAGTCGCGAATCAATGAGCTGGCGGGTACGCTTAGCGTCTAGTTGAAAATGTTTAGGAATATACATCAGTTCAACTTTCGATAGCTGTCGGCCAGCACATCCTCGTCAGGGTTTTCGATGAGGACGGGGCGGCCGAGATCCGTCAATCCAATGAAACGTAATTTAGAGCCGCGAGCTTTTTTATCGACACTCATCAAGTGGCGAAGCGCGTCAAACGGAGCCTGACAATATTGGGTTGGCAGCCCAATATTGGCTAGCAATTCACGGTGCAAGCAAACAACTTCCATGTCTAAACCGCAAAGTCGGTGGGCTAGCTCAGCGGCAAATATCATTCCCAAACCGACCGCTTCACCGTGACGCATCTGATAATTTTCGTATTTCTCAATGGCATGACCCAAAGTATGGCCGTAATTGAGCATTTCTCGTCCGATACGGTTGCCTTTAGAGGTGCGTTCTCGTAAATCCTTGGTGACAACGTCAGCTTTGAATCTGATAGCCCGCTCAACTAATTCCCCAAATTCTGAGCTGCCAACATCTTGGACGCAAGACGGGTGGGTGTTGATTATTTCAACAATTCTGCTATCACCAACTAACCCAGCCTTGATAATCTCTGCAAAACCAGATTTGACCTCACGCGGGCTAAGACCAACTAAAAAGTCAAGGTCGGCGATAACTGCCCGCGGCTCATAAAAAGCACCAGCTAGGTTCTTACCCTGCGGCAAATCTATACCAGTTTTTCCGCCGACGGCGGCATCAACCATACCTAACACTGTCGTTGGCACCGAGATATAGCCTACTGAGCGCAGATAGGTGGCGGCGACGAATCCAGCTAGATCAGTTACTGCCCCACCGCCAATACCTACAACGACATCATCCCTAGTAAACCCCTCTTTGGCCAGAGTCTGCCAACAATCTTCCAAGGTAGCGACAGTTTTAGCAGCTTCTTGATCAGCGACCTCAATTAGCAGCGTTGGAATGTTAATAATTTCTTGTGCTCTAGCCACATATTTTGCGACTGAGCGGGTAAAAATAATTGCCGCTCGGTTAGCGCTTCCAAGGCTCTTAGCCAAAATCTCTATTGCTCCATTGGCAATAAAGACGCTATAGGGGTGTTCCGCTTTAACTTTGACGATGCTCATATTTTCCCTCAGCTATAGCTTTAAGTATTTGGTCGACTATTTGATCTGGATTAAGACCGTCAGTATTGACGCTGAAATCGGCAACCTCGCGATAGAACTTTTCCCGCTCTATTGCCAACTTTTTAAGTTTATTCCTCGGATCACCGGCCAATAACGGGCGAGTGTTGGCTTTACCTATGCGCTTAAGTGCTTGATTAATAGATACTTTCAACCAAATAACTATTTGGCCTTTAAGCACCTCACGAACCTTAGAATTAAGGACTGCTCCCCCGCCCGGAGCCAACACTATGTCGCCGATAACTAACTTCTCAATTGCCGCAGCCTCAAGCCGACGAAACTCTTTTTCGCCGTCGTTAGCGAAAATCTCGGTGATTTTCTTGCCGCTCGTTTCTTCAATGTAGCCATCGACGTCAATAAATGGTTTGGAAAGGCGCGTGGCTAGCGCTCTGCCGACCGTCGTTTTGCCAGCTGACGGTAACCCAACTAGGACGATAGCTCTAGTCATGAACGGAAAGCCCGCGCTCAGCTATCCGGCGCAGATAGGCGTGATAGTTGGTCTTAGTCTCTTGGAGGCAGTCACCACCGAATTTCTCTAAAGCTACCTCAGCCAAAACCAAGGCAACCATAGCTTCAGCGACCACCCCGGCTGCCGGTACCGCGCACACATCTGAACGCTGGTGGTGAGCCTTAGCCTGAGCGCCGCTAACAACATCAATCGTCCTCAACGCCCTAGGAACCGTGGCTATAGGTTTCATGGCTGCTCTAAGACGTACTACTTCACCGGTAGTCATGCCGCCCTCGATTCCACCCGAATGTTGCGTCATCCGGATAATAGCGCCATTCGCGTCCCGAATGATCTCGTCATGAGCTAGCGAGCCAGGCACTCTGGCCAGCTCAAAGCCATCTCCGACCTCAACCGCCTTTATAGCTTGAATACCCATCAAAACAGCCGCCAATTTAGCGTCGATACGTCGATCGCCATGCGAATAAGACCCCAAGCCTGGTGGACACCCCCACGCAAGCACCTCGACTACTCCTCCTAGGGTATCGCCAGCGCTTTTGGCTTCTGCGATTTCTTCCAGCATCAGTGCCGAAGCCGCCGAATCAAAGCACCGCACTGGGTCGGCGTCAATACTATTCAAATCTGACATTCTGGGCGCCAGATTGTTTTTAGTACTTACTGAACCTATGGCTACCACATGACTAAGGACAGTTATCCCGAAAGCCTGAGCCAAAAAGTTTTGTGCTACTCGTCCAAGGGCAACCCTGGCAGCTGTTTCTCTGGCGCTCGCTCTTTCTAAAACAGGGCGAGCCTCATCAAAATTGTATTTCTGCATACCTGCTAAATCAGCGTGACCTGGCCTAGGCCTAGTCAAAGCCGCATTCCTGGCTAACCCCTCCAGCTTAGCTGGGTCGACAGCATCAGCAGACATCACTGCGGACCACTTCGGCCACTCAGTATTAGCAATCATTATCGCCAACGGCGAACCTATAGTCTTTCCATGCCTAAGGCCTCCTAAAACCTCAACTGCGTCTGCCTCAAATTTCATTCGAGCGCCCCGCCCAACTCCGAGGCGTCGTCTGGCCAATGACTCAGCGATATTCTCGGTAGAAAGTTTTACTCCGGCCGGGATCCCTTCAATAGTTGCAATCAGAGCCTTACCGTGAGATTCGCCAGCGGTTTGATAACGCAGCATGATTATCCTTCGTTGGTTGCGTTTTGAGCTTGGATAACTAAGGCTCTGACAGCCTGAACCATAGTTTGTTCAAGCGCAGCGAAATTTTCTTCTCGCCCTATCATGGCGAAACCAGCTTGTAACAGACCCAGGGTCAAACGTGACCAGCGAGCAGCCTGCACTTTATCGCTAACTACCTTTGACCAGCAATGCTCCAATTCTGCCCACAAGATGCGATGAGCGAAATTTGCAAATTCCTTCGTGGCTGGCGAATTGCCGCCCCCACGAGAGACCATAATCAGCCAGTCATGGCCGGTTTCTTTAGCTTGGCGCATATTGGCTGACACCCAGGCAATCAGACGATCTTCAGGGTTATCACAATCAGCTATCGCCTCGTGAATGGCCTCTTCCCAAGCCGGTAGATGACGCGACAGCACTAACCCGCGTAAATCGTCGACTGATTTAACATAACGGTATATCGAATTGCGTGCGATACCTGCTGCCTGAGAGATGTCGGCAGCCCGCAGCGGCTGGCCAGCCCGCAGCGATAGCTCAGCCGCATCAACAAGCTTGGCTAACACCTGCTCACGGTGTGCGCTAGCACTTGCCTTTGTTCTCGGCGCACCACTGACTGTATTCAGCGACATTCTTCTTGTGTTCCTCATAAGTCTCTGCAAATTTAGTCTCGCCAGTATCAAGATTTACGGTAACGAAATACAACCACTTGCCTTTTGTCGGGTTCAAAGCTGCCTCTAAGGCAGTACGTCCTGGATTAGAAATCGCCCCAGGCGGTAACCCATCGTACTTATAAGTGTTGTAAGGAGAATCTGTTTGTCTTTGCTCTTCGGTAGTTTGGACAGTTTCGCCAGAATCATTGACCGCGTAATGGACGGTGGAATCCATTTGAAGTTTCATTCCTTGAGCCAAGCGATTGTAAATCACTTGAGCAACGTCTGGGGCGTGCTCTGGTACACGATTTTCTTTTTCAATAATTGAGGCGACAACAACAATGTCGTGAGCAGAAACACCTAATTCTTCGGCTTTTTCCTGTAGTTTTAGCTCTTCTGCGATAACACCGAATTGCTTAACCATTTGCGCTAATAGTTGGGTTGCATCCGGTTCAGCAGAATATTCGTAGGTTTCTGGGAAGAGATACCCTTCACTATCACCCTGAGCATAATCTGGTAACCCTAAACCGTCAGGGTTAGCCAACACTGTCTCGAAATCTTCAGGTTTTAAGCCAGTAGTCTTGGAAAGTTCAGCAACAACCTGTGAATTACGCAAACCTTCACGCAGCGTCACCTGGTTTCTAACCATATTGTTAACATCCAGCAGCATGGCTAGGGCTTCTTTGGCTGGGAGCTTAGTTTTTAACTTATAGGAACCGGCTTGAATCTTAGACGAATTTGGGTCAGCCTTGGCGGCATTCATAAATGCTTTTTCGGAAGCTACCACATCAGCTTCAAACAAAGTGGCAGCCATATCCCCTGCTAGGGAGCCTTCTTTGATAGTAACCACCACATCACGCTGGCCAGGGCCTGGATAATCGACGGCAGTCGTCGAACGCCAATACGAAACTGCCTTGGAGTAGACAATAAAGCCTCCGCCCAACAGAACCGCTAAAGAGACCAACACCGCAATCAAACTTTTAATTTTTGACTTACGAGTATCTTTTTGATTCTCTGGCCGGTATTCGTCCATATCATCGAGGGCATCATCAAAGAAACCCCGGTTAGATTCGCTCACGACTCAACTCCTATCTGCCATCTTGAAATAGCCTACCTGGTGGTTTTAAGGTCTGCTTTTCTTCTTCGATTGCGCTAGTGAGAATAGCTGCGGCGGCGGCTTGATCAACAATTTCTCTTGTCTTTTTCGTCGATTTTCCCATTGCCAAGAATTGCTTATTAACCGTTGCGGTAGTTAAGCGTTCATCTATTAACCGAATGTCTAGCCCAAATACTGTAAGTTTCTCCGCCACCTGGCTCATATATTCCACGGCTGGCCCTTCTTGACCACGCAGATTTTTTGGCCATCCCAGCACAATTTCAATTGGTTGATATTCGGCTATCAAGGTTTGCAGCCTAGCCATTGTCGAATCATCGTTGGGCACCGTTTCTACGGGATAAGCCAACAGGGCGTCAGCATCGCAGGCAGCAACACCAATTCTGGCTTTACCCCAGTCAATGGCCAGGCGTACGCCTCTACGAAAGCTAGGCACCTTCGGCATGTTTAATAGCTTCTGCTATTTCAGCTAGCGCCTTCGGGCTGGCAGTCGGATCTTGGCCACCGCCTTGGGCAAGATCATCTTTGCCGCCGCCGGATCCACCCAGTGTTTCGGCACCAAGCTTAACTAACTGTCCAGCTTTGATGCCCAAATCTCTAGCCTTTTGGGTTGTGGCAACGACAAGCGAAGGCTTCTGGCCGCTAGCGATAAAGGCTACTACACCGGCACTATCGTGTAGCCTATCGCGCAGCCTGGACGCAAAACCGCGTAGCTGGCTGGCGTCCACACCTTCTAACACGCTGCCAATGAATTTAATATCACCAATCTGCTTGGCACCAACTAGAAAATCAGTCGATTTAGCGTCTAAATTTGCTGCTTTCAAAGCTGAAATCTGTTTTTGAGCGTTCTTCAACTCGGACACCAAGTTGCGAATCCGTTCGCCAAGAGCGCTCGGTTCAACTTTAAGAATGTCCATTAACTCGGAAACTAACGCTCTTTCTGCGGCCATATGTTGGAAGGCGTCCAAGCTAACTAAAGCCTCAACACGTCGGGTGCCGGCACCTACAGACTGCTCGCCCAATAAATCAATTAAACCAATCTCGGCGCTAGAAGATACGTGGGTGCCGCCGCACAACTCGCGACTCCAGGCCCCACCCATCTCAACTACGCGCACTATCGGTGGATATTTTTCACCAAAAAGGCTCATCGCACCTAAAGATTTGGCTTGTTCATAAGGCATTTCGCTAACATGCACGCCAAGGTTGTCATGGATAGCCAGGTTGGCGCGCTCTTCAATCTCCGAACGTAGACTATTTGACAGGCCTTTATTACTGGAGAAATCGAAACGCAAGTAGCCTGGCTTGTTATAGGAGCCAGCCTGAGTAGCGGTCGGGCCAACCAATTCACGCAAAGCGGCATGCACAATATGAGTGGCCGAATGTGCCTGACATGAACCAAGCCGGTGAGCCGCGTCGACCTCGGCACTGACCTGCTGGCCAACACTCAAGTCTTCGTCCAATAACACCTTGTGGACGATTAAACCAGGCACCGGCCGTTGCACGTCGAGAACCTCAAAACTGTGTCCTGAGGCTATGAGCTTTCCGGCATCGGAATCTTGACCGCCAGATTCGGCATAGAAAGGTGTTTCGTCTAAAACGATCTCTACTAGCGAGCCAGCAGGCGCATTCTCTACTATCTGGCCATCTGCCACTAAGCCACGCACCTTAGTAGGCACCACCAGGTCGTTATAACCCAAGAACGGAGTTTCACCTGCAGCACGCAACTGCTGATAGGCCTGGGTGGAGGCAACAGCGCCCTTCTTGGCTCTTGCGTCAGCTTTTGCACGATCACGCTGAGCTGTCATCAACTTGTTGAATTGATTTTGATCAACCTCTAGACCAGCTTCCGCGGCCATCTCAAGAGTTAAATCAATGGGGAAACCGTAAGTGTCGTGCAACTCAAAGGCCTTATCACCACTTAACCTAGTTATGTGGCTGGCTTTCGCTTCTTTAGCAGCTTGCTCAAAAAGTTTCGTGCCCGAGCTTAAAGTGTGATGAAAAGCATCTTCTTCGGCTCCAGCAACTTCGCTGATTCGCGGCCACTGTTCATTTATCTCTGGATAAGAAACACTCATCAATCCTCGAGATACGTCCAGCAATTCGAGTAAAGTTCGTGAGTCATTGCCCAGCAGGCGCATAGCGCGGATTGAGCGGCGCAGCAGGCGGCGCAATACGTAGCCACGCGCTTCGTTTCCAGGCGTTACCCCGTCGGTCATTAGCATCAGAGATGAACGCAGGTGATCGGCGATCACCCGCAACCGAATATCGTCTTGACTATTTTTGCCATAGATTTTGCCGGTAAGCTCTGCTGCCCTAGCAATAACTGGGAAGATTTCGTCTATCTCATACATGTTGTGTTTGCCCTGCATGAGGTATGCGATACGCTCCAGGCCAGCTCCCGTATCAATATTGCGGGTAGGTAGTTGGCCAGCCACGTCGAAATCATCCTTGGCGCGAACCTTTGAGAGATCTTCAGTTTGGAAAACCAGGTTCCATATTTCTAAGAAACGATCCTCGTCTGCCTCGGGACCGCCGTCTGGACCAAACTCTGGTCCTCTATCGACGTAAATCTCTGAACATGGTCCACCAGGTCCTGGAACCCCCATATTCCAATAATTATCTTTTAGTCCACGAGGCTGAATACGTTCGGGCGCTATCCCCATGCGTAACCAGGTCTGCCTGGCTTCGACATCACCATCTGGATATTCTGGGTGGACGCCAGGAGCGAGCACAGTCACCCAAATTTTGTCGGGATCAAAGCCGAAACCGCCATCATTTTGAGGCGAAGTAACTAACTGCCAAGCCCATTCGATAGCTTCAGTCTTGAAATAGTCTCCGAAACTGAAATTTCCAAGCATCTGGAAAAAAGTGCCGTGTCTGGTCGTTTTACCGACATCGTCTATGTCGAGGGTGCGAACACATTTTTGTAGGCTGACCGCACGTTTGAAGGGTGATGGCTCTTCACCCGTGAAATAGTGCTTGAAAGGCACCATGCCAGCGTTAACAAATAGCAGCGTTGGGTCGTTATAGAGCAACGATGCGCTAGGCACCACAGAGTGTTCGTGACTTTCAAAAAAGTCTAAAAACCGGCGCCCAATGTCTGCTGCCTTCATAAATATCCCTCTCGTAGCGGCTCAATGGGCAAGTGTAGCGCCAGCATTAGGTAGCTTAGAAATGTGACGAGCATGGTAGAGACAAAAAGCCCTAAACCTAAGATGACGCCGAAAGCAGTAAAGTTCACCTTGAAAGCGACCTTGACTAGGTTTACAGAGAACCAAACCACTGATGTTGCCGCTAGCCTCACCTACTTTACGGTGCAGACAGTTTTTCCGGCTTTGCTTGCGCTGGTGTCAATACTGCAGCTAATTGGCCAGTCTGAGGCGGTAATGCCGTCAGTAATCGCTTTGATCGAAGAATCTGTGCAAGATACCCAGGCTGCACAAATGATTGTCTCTATCGTTACTGGCTTCCTAGATTCCCCTGGAGCTGGAATTGCGTTGGTAACTGGTATTTTGGTCGCCTTGTGGTCAGCCTCCAGTTATGTTGCCGCTTTTTCTCGAGCACTAAATCGGGTCTATCGAGTAGCCGAAGGCCGAAATGTTATTCGGCTGAAACTTCGACTCTTCGCGGTAACCATCGTCATGGTGCTAACCATGGTTGTGGTCTTGATTTTGATGTCTTTGTCGGGTGACTTCGCTGCCCAGGTGGGTGCCTGGACAGGGATTGGTGCTCGCACCGGCACCCTCGTCGGCATTGCTAAATGGCCATTGCTGCTGTTCATGCTGACGCTTATGGTCGGCGTGCTTTACCATTTCTGCCCCAATATCTGCCGTAACCGGATTCGCTGGTTATCGGCTGGCTCAGTAACAGCCGTCGTTGTTGCCCTAATCGCTGTGGCAGGTTACGGTTTCTACTTATCGAATTTCTCTAACTACAACAAAACCTACGGCACACTGGCTGGCGTCATTATTGCTTTACTGTTGTTCTGGGTGACAAATATTGCCTTGTTATTGGGTGCCACTTTAGACGCTGAATTAGAAAGAACTCGCCAGTTGCTATTAGGACTACCGGCAGAACGTCAATTAATTACTACACCGCGCGACACTACCGGCTTGCGAGCTCAGAAAGAACAAGCCGACCGGCTAGCTAATCTAGCCCACGAGATTAGGTTAGGTAATTAATCTTCGCGCCCCAATAATTTACGTAAAATACCTAGCCGCTCACCTATTTGTTGCTCATTCCCGCTATCCGATGGTTGATAGTAGCGAACTTCGGCAAGCTCGCTTGGCAGATAGGTTTGCTTAGCTACGTGGTGAGGATAGTTGTGGGCATATTTGTAGTCCACACCGTGACCATAATGTTTAGCGCTGGAATAGTGTGCGTCCCGCAAATGCGGGGGCACTTGGCCAATTTTTCCGGCTCGCACGTCCGCTATTGCCTGGTCGATAGCGGTTATCACCGAATTTGATTTCGGTGCGGTAGCGGCGGCAATGGTGGCTTGAGCCAGGTTTATCCGAGCCTCTGGCATACCGATCATCTGCACGGCCTGTCCGGCGGCAACACACGTTGTCAAGACGCTTGGGGCGGCCATGCCAATATCTTCGGAAGCCAAAATAATTAGCCGTCTAGCGATAAATCTTGGGTCTTCTCCGGCCTCAATCATGCGAGCCAAATAGTGCAAGGCCGCATCAACATCAGAGCCACGCACTGATTTAATAAACGCGCTAATAACGTCATAGTGCTGGTCACCATCACGGTCGTAACGCACGGCTGCTTTATCTACCGACTGCTCTAAAGCCTGAGAATCAATAAGCGTACTACCTTTAGCGCCGGCTCCCCTAGCTGCCTCTTCCAGATAGGTCAGTGCCCGACGCGCGTCTCCCCCAGCCAGCCGCAAAATGCTGGCTTTAGCCTCATCTTCGAGGCTAAAATTTCCACCCAAGCCACGGGTATCTATCAAAGCTCTTTCCAGAAGTTTCGCCAAGTCATCTTGGGTTAGTGGCCTCAGCGTCAGCAGCAGCGAGCGAGACAATAGCGGGGCTATCACCGAAAAACTCGGGTTTTCTGTAGTAGCAGCGATTAATGTGACCAGCCGATTTTCGACAGCTGGCAACAGCACGTCTTGCTGAGCTTTAGAGAATCTATGGACCTCATCCACAAACAGCACTGTGCTTATACCGTGGGCTAATTGACGGCGTGCTTCGTCCAATTCGGCACGCACCTGCTTGACGCCAGCAGATACCGCAGATAATTCGACGAACCGACCTTTCGTTTGGTTAGCCACAACAGAGGCGATAGTAGTTTTACCAACCCCAGGCGGACCCCAAAGAAAAACCGACATAGCGCCATTTCCTTGAGTTAGCCGGTGCAGCGGTGAGCCAGGAGCCAGGAGGTGTTGCTGGCCAACAATTTCGTCTAAAGTTCTTGGCCGCATCCGCACTGCCAGAGGCACTTGACCATGACGAGCATCAGATAACGAACTAACCGGCTGAATCTGACCCGAATCAATGTTGCCGAAAAGGTCCTCACTCACCATTTCAGGCTAGCAAGGGATTACGAATTATCTGTATAACCTTTAATTTCCTAAAGGTAACTATCACGAATTGGCGTTCCCATAGACAACTGGGATGTTCCCTCACCTAGGCGAGGGAACATCCAAGCATAAAGACAGGTCTTATTTCGTTTTCTGTTTTGATTCTGGTTTGAAATCCACACCGGTTTCACGGCGCTGAGCCAGTGGAATTGGTGCCGGTGCGCCAGTCAATGGGTCATATCCATTGCCAGTCTTCGGGAAAGCAATGACCTCACGGATCGACTCTGAGTGAGTCAGTAAAGCCACGATTCTATCCCACCCGAATGCGATGCCACCATGCGGCGGGGCGCCGAAAGCGAAGGCATCCAAGAGGAAGCCGAACTTCTTTTTGGCTTGTTCTTCGTCTATACCCATCACCTTAAAGACTCGCTCTTGGATATCTTTTCGATGAATACGAATCGACCCTCCGCCAATCTCGTTTCCGTTGCAAACAATGTCATAAGCCTGGGATAGCGCCGTAGCCGGGTCGGTGTCGAAGCTATCTAGACATTCTGGTTTCGGCGAGGTGAAAGCATGGTGAACAGCCGTCCACTTGCCTTCACCAAGGGCAACATCCCCCTCCGCCTTAGCCTCAGACGCTGGCTTAAATAGCGGGGCGTCTACCACCCAGCAGAAGCTCCACGAATTCTCGTCGATCAGCCCCAGCCGGTTAGCAATTTCGACGCGGGCAGCACCCAACAAATTCTGGGAGGCGGTTTTTTCGCCCGCAGCAAAGAAGATGCAGTCCCCAGCTTTGGCGCCAGTAGCTGCTATTAACCCGTCACGCTCAGTATCGGAGATGTTTTTAGCCACTGGACCAGACAAGTTAGCATCCTGGTCAATAATCACATATGCCAGGCCACGCGCTCCGCGTTGGCGTGCCCAGTCTTGCCAAGCGTCAAACTTGCGGCGTGCCTGTGAGGCGCCGCCTGGCATGACTATCGCACCGACGTAAGGGGCTTGGAAAACCCTGAAGGGAGTATTAGCGAAGTAGTCAGTCAATTCCACTAGCGGCAGATCGAAACGCAAATCAGGCTTGTCAGAGCCATATTTGTCCATGGCGTCTTTGAATGTTATTCGCGGCAGTGGCGTCGGAATCTCATAGCCGATCAGTTGCCAGATTTGGCCGACAATCTCCTCAGCTATTTTCATGACGTCTTCTTGATCAACGAAGCTCATCTCGACATCCAACTGCGTGAACTCGGGTTGCCGATCAGCTCTGAAATCCTCGTCACGATAGCAACGTGCAATTTGGTAATAGCGTTCCATGCCAGCCACCATCAGTAATTGCTTAAATAACTGTGGCGACTGCGGCAGCGCATACCAGGAACCGGGCGCCAATCTTGCTGGCACCAAGAAGTCGCGGGCGCCCTCAGGAGTAGAACGCGTTAACGTGGGGGTCTCTATCTCGACGAAATCATGGCCAGACAGTACTTCACGAGCTGCCTGGTTAACTTTCGAACGCATTCTAAGCGCCATAGCAGGCTTTGGACGGCGTAAATCTAGATAGCGGTAACGGAACCTAGCGTCCTCACCAACATTGACGTATTCGTCGATTTGGAAAGGTAAGGGGGCAGAAACCGACAGCACCTCAAGATGGCTAACACCGACTTCAATTTCTCCAGTTGCCATCTTCGGGTTTATGGTTTCTTCGTCTCTAGCTTGAACCTCTCCCGTTACAGCTATGCAGTATTCGTTGCGTAACCGGTGTGCCCCAAGCTCGTTTACGAGCTCCTCACGGAAAACTACTTGGGCGATACCGGAAGAATCGCGTAGGTCGATGAACACTACCCCGCCGTGATCTCGCCTAGAATTTACCCAACCTGCCAAGGTAACTTGTTTGCCGATGTCGGCCTTAGTTAGTCGTCCAGCTAAATGGGTGCGGATCACTTTGATTTCCTTCCTAACAACTCGCGGTGGATAGCTTATCAGTCGTGTATCAGGCTAGGTCGAATGTCGGTTTCTGGGATTGCCCAGTGCTCGGCATTTGCGGTTTGCTGCTCGCCACTGCGAATGTCTTTTACCTCACCGTCAACCCCGCCAAACCAAACATAGGGAATCCCTCGTCGATCAGCGTGACGAATTTGCTTACCAAACTTATTTGCCTTTGGTGCAACTTCGGTAGGGATGCCGCGGTGACGCAAAATAGTTGCCACCTGCATGGCCTGACTACGTTCTTCTTCACTTGTTACGGCCACCAACACAGCAGAGGGAACCTGCCGATTAGCTACCAGCTGGCCGCGCACCAAAATCGGCGCCAACAATCGAGTTAACCCAAGTGAAATTCCGACACCGGGATAGCTATTTTTCCCATCCGAGGCTAGTTTCTCATAACGCCCGCCAGAGGCGACCGAGCCCATCTTTTCGTGCCCAACAAGTTCAGTCTCATAGACGGTGCCAGTGTAATAGTCGAGACCGCGGGCTATCTTCAAATTAGCTCGAATGCGTCCAGGCACTACCTCATTAGCTGCCCGCACCACACCAGCTAACTCATTCAAACCCTCTTCGAGGAGAGGACTGGTTACGCCAAGATCATGCACCTTAGCCACGAAAGAATCATCTGGGGTCGAAATCGAGGCTAAAGCGATACACTTATCGACTACCTCCGTGGCAAGTCCAAGCTCTTCACGCAATAATTCACCAACCCCGTCAGCGCCGATTTTGTCAAATTTATCGACTCGCTGCAGCACCTCAGCACTGTCGGAAATACCAAGCCCCTGATAGAAACCCTCACAAAGTTTACGGTTATTGACATGCATAACAACTTGTGGGATACCTACCTCAAGATGCAGAGCCTCAAGAGCTTCTAGCATCACCAGCATTGCTTCAACATCGTGATGCCATGCCAAATCGCCAGCACCAATAATGTCGATGTCAGCTTGCCAAAACTCTCGATATCTACCTTCTTGGGGACGCTCACCTCGCCACACCGGCTGGATTTGATATCTGCGGAAGGGGAATTGCAGGTGGCCTGCATGCTCCACCACATATCGAGCCAGCGGCACTGTTAAATCAAAGTGCAAACCTAAGTCTGAATCGCTGGTCTCATGTTCGTTGTCTTCGTGGAGTCGTCGAATAACGTAAACCTCTTTAGTGATTTCACCTTTGCGATTCAGCGAGGCCATCGTCTCTACTGCCCGCGTTTGAATCGAAGCAAAACCGTGAAGCTCGAAAGTACGACGCAAAATATCGACCACCCGCTGCTCGACCATACGTTGCGCAGGCAGAAACTCTGGAAAACCTGAAAGGGCCTTTGGACGAGTCACTATCTATTAACTCCTTCGCTAGAAAACGGCTGACCCGTTCAAATACGGGTTAGTAGCCAATTCTCTTTCCATTGAGGTAGCCGAGCCATGCCCTGGCGCGCACTGGGCATCTGCCGGGGCGAGCTCCACTAACCGCCTTAGACTATTACGCATTAACGCTGGGTCGCCACCTGGCAAGTCGGTGCGTCCAATAGAACCGGCGAATAAAACGTCGCCAGTAAACAGAATCGAACCTTTAGACAAGCGTGTTAGCAGATTCACGCTGCCGGGGCTGTGACCCGGCAAATGCCAAATCTCAAAAGTGATACCGCCAAGCTCAAGACTTTGACCATCAGCTAAAAAACCTCGTTGCTCAGGGGCATCCAAGGTTGCTACCCCCATCTCTTCCAACATTGGACGCGAAAGCGATCCAAGCCCAGCAACAGCGTCAGTGAGCATGAAATCATCATCGGGGTGCATCCACATCTTGACTTGATACTTGTTGGCAAGTTTCGCAGCTGAAGCAATGTGGTCAACATGGCCATGAGTTGCAATAACACCAGCTAGGCCAACATTAAGTTTAGCTAACTGACTTTCCACCACACCAAAAGCCTCTACACCAGGGTCTATGACCACCAGTGGAGAGGTCTGGCTGGAGCCTAAAAGATAACAGTTCGTCTGCCATATGCCGGCAGGAAATGTCGCAATGAACACAAATGCCACACTATCGGGCAATATGTACTTTATGAGTCAATCGTCTAAGCCCGGTGATTTTGGTCGTGTAACCCAAGACGGCACTGTTTTTGTGCGCACTGTCGATGGCGAACGCGAAGTAGGGCAGGTTCCCGATGTTTCCCCCGCTGACGCTCTGGCGTTCTTCGTCAAGCGTTTCGCTGCACTTGAAACGGAGGTGAATCTGCTAGATCAGCGCGTCCAATCTGCCACATTGTCGCCAGACGAAGCGCGCAAAGCCTTAAAGGTAGCTAAATCTAAAGTCGTTGGCGCTAATGCTGTCGGGGATTTACAAACTCTTGAGGCCAGGCTTAGCGCCATCGAACTTAAAATCGATGATTTAGCGGTGCAACGAAAGCAAGCTCGCGCTAAGCGTAATGAGGAGACCAAATCCGCTAAAGAAGAAATGATTACCCGCGCCGAAAAAATTGCGAAGTCGAATGATTGGCGTCAGGGAATGTCAAAATTCCGCAATCTCGTAGATGAATGGAAAAAACTGCCACGCATTGATCGCAACACCGACGATGCATTGTGGGAAAGATTTTCTGCTGCTAGGTCGGAATATTCTAAACGCCGCAAAGTATTTCAGGCTAAAGATAACGCTAGGCGCGAGAATGCCCGACAGCTAAAGCAAGAGATTATTAATGAAGCTCGTCAAATCGCCGAATCTACCGATTGGGGGCCGATTTCAGGCCAATTCCGCGACTTGATGGCCAGGTGGAAAGCTGCCGGCCCGGCGCGTCGAGATGTCGATGACCAACTGTGGAGCGAATTTAGAGGGTTGCAAGACAAGTTTTTTGACGCCCGATCAGCAGCTTTCGCACAACAGGACGCTGAATATGGCGACAACCTTACAGCCAAACAAAAACTCCTAGAAGAGGCCGAAGCAACTATTCTGCCAGTCAGCGACCCACAAGCAGGTCGTAACGATTACCGAGACTTCTTGGCAAAATTTAATGAGATCGGTCGGGTGCCTAGGGACGCTGCGCGCGATATTGAAGCGCGCGTTAAGAAACTCGAGAACGCGGTTAAATCAGCTGAAGAGGCTGAATGGCGACGTACTGACCCGGAAGCCAGACAGCGTGCTCAAGACACTGTCGATATGTTCAGCTCACAAATAGAGAAGTTGACTCGCCAGGCCGAGGCAGCAGAAAGTAAAGATACTAAGAAAGCTGAGAAACTGCGTGAAACTATCGCCACCTACAATCAGTGGCTAACGCAGGCTCAGAAGGCCTTGGACGAGTTTACTGCTTAACTCGATAGACATCGTAGACGCCGGACACCTTGCGCAGAGCCTCAATCAAATGCGTTAGGTGGTCGGCGTCTGAACCTTCAAAAGTCAGCCTTATCTTTGCCGTCCGGTTTTTAGCGGTGTTAACTGTTGCTGAGGTGATAGATGAACCCTGATCGGCCATCATCTTCGTAACCTCGGACAGCAAACCTGACCTGTCTAAACACTCGATCTGAATGGTGACTAAGAAACCTGAAGTGTAGCTGGTTGGTGCCCATTCCACGCTAACGATGCGTTCGGGATGAGTTAATAAGTTATCCGCATTGGTGCAATCTTTGCGGTGGACGGAAACACCTTTATCGCGAGTAACGAATCCTAAAATTTCGTCGCCCGGCACTGGCGTACAACATTTCGCCAATTTCACCCACAAATCTGGGTCTCCGTCAACGATCACCCCTGATGCAGAAGAGATTGGACGCCGTTTAGTATCTTGAGCTAAAACTCGATCTTCCAGAGTCTCGTCAGCAGTATCGTCAATACCGCCCTCTAGTTCAATTAAGCGTTGAATGACTGACTGAGCGCCAACATTGCTCTCCCCTACAGCCGCGTAAAGACTATTAACGTCCGATAGGCGGAAAGTATCCGCAACTGATGTCAGATATTCGACAGTTAGAAGTTTTTGTAGTGGCAGACTAGTTTTTCGCATCTGTTTGGCAAGCAAATCTTTACCACGCTCGATAGCTTCTTCCCGCCTAGTCTTAGTAAAGAAAGAACGTATTTTAGATTTTGCTCGCGGGCTAACAACGAAATTCAACCAATCCCTAGACGGACCAGCGTTATCAGCTTTCGAGGTGAGAATCTCTACCTGATCACCGTTGGTCAATTTTGATTCCAACGGCACAAGCCGCCCATTGACGCGGGCACCAATACAGCGATGCCCAACCTCGGTGTGGATGGCATAAGCCATATCTACTGGAGTTGCGCCCTTCGGCAAAGCCAGAACATCGCCACGCGGAGTAAAAACATAAACTTCAGTAGCGTTAACTTCATAGCGCAAAGCATCCAAAAATTCGCTAGGATCTTCATTTTCGCGCTGCAACTGTGTCAGCTGGTGCAGCCAGGAGAGATTATTAGTTTGTTCTTTCGCGTCTGCGCTAGTCGCATTGGGGTTGGCCTTATATTTCCAGTGAGCAGCAACACCATATTCAGCCCGACGGTGCATTTCGTGGGTACGTATCTGAAACTCCACCGGCCGAGCGCCAGGCCCCAACACTGTGGTGTGCAGTGATTGATACATGTTGTATTTAGGCATGGCGATGTAATCTTTTACTCGCCCTGGCAGTGGATTCCATCTCGTATGCATGGCACCCAGCACGGCATAGCAATCACGCACCGAATCTACAAGTATCCGAATACCAACTAAATCGTAGATGTCTTCAAAATCGCGACCTCTAACCATCATCTTTTGATAAATCGAGTAATAGTGTTTAGGACGCCCGTAGACGGTAGCTTTTATACCGGATGCCTCCAGATCTGCGTTCACCTGGTCTATCACTTCACGAAGCTGTTTTTCGCGTTCTGGGGCAGCTTGAGCCACTAGGCGTACGATCTCTTCATAAACCTTGGGCTGCATGGTCGAGAAAGCTAGATCCTCTAGCTCCCATTTGATAGCGTTCATGCCGAGTCGGTGAGCCAGCGGGGCAAAAATCTCTAAAGTTTCTTTGGCTATTCGGTTTTGTTTGTCTTGACGCAAGAAGCCCAGGGTACGCATGTTATGCAAGCGGTCAGCCAGTTTTATCACCAGAACTCTGATGTCTGCCGCCATGGCGATGACCATTTTTCGGATAGTCTCCGCTTTGGCTGACTCACCATATTGCACCTTGTCTAACTTTGTTACGCCATCAACTAATTTGGCGATCTCTTCACCAAAATCAACCGTTAGTTGATTGATGGTATAGGAAGTATCCTCTACCGTGTCGTGCAGTAAAGCAGCAGCCAGCGTCGACTCAGTCATACCTAGCTCGGCAAGAATTGTCGCAACCGCTAACGGATGAGTGATATATGGGTCACCTGATTTACGGGTTTGGCCGCGATGATAATGCTCAGCTGTCTGGTAGGCACGTTCAATCAAAGCTAAATCAGCTTGCGGATGATTAGAATTAACCACCGCAAATAGCGGGTCAAGAACGGCAGATTGCGGGGATTTGCTGGCCGTCCCGAAAAATGACCACCGTTTACGCATCTTCATTCGTGGCTGTTCAGGTCCGGTTGCAACCCGCTCAATGGTTGCCGAATGAGGTCGGGCGGGCACGCCGCCCTCACCGTATGGCCCATAGACGCTGCCATCATTATCGTTGCTTGACATGGAGCCCTCCCGGCTAACTCCTATGAGGCAACATTCTAGCTCTATTAGGCGTTGATTACGGCTTTCAGCGGCGCGGAAGTTACTTGGGCAACCTTTTCTCGGCCGCCCAAACCAGATAATTCAATCAAGACCTGAATCTGAGCGACTTCAGCACCGCAACGTTGCACCAACTTAGAACCAGCACAAAGTGTGCCGCCAGTCGCCAATAAGTCATCTACCAGGAGCACTCGTTGACCGGCTTTAAGCGCATCCTGATGAATATTGAGAGTGGAGGAGCCATATTCCAAATCAAAACTTTGCTCATATACCGACGCCGGCAATTTGCCTGGCTTGCGAATCGGAACGAATCCCACACCCAGCTCAAGCGCAATAGGAACCCCAAATAGGAAACCTCTGGTCTCAATCCCACAAACCATATCCAAATCTTCAGGCACTTGTTCAAGCATCGCCTGAACAGAGGCACGCAAACCACGCGGGCTACCCATAACTGGCGTTATGTCCTTAAATTGCACACCTGGCTTCGGAAAATCAGGGATATTGCGAATTAATGACGCCACATAATCTTTATTATTGATAGTCATTAGTGCTTCTTCCGTTGACTACGAGGTGCGCGGCGTGGTTGAATCCGCTCACCGCTAACTCTGCGCACCACAGCTTGTGGCTCAAGCTTTTCAACCTCAACCTCATTTTCGGCTGCCGGCTTCATCTCAGCCTTTTCCTCAGCCTTTTTACGAGAACGCAGCACGTCAGCAGTGTGTTTGGCGATCACCGGGTCACGCTGGCGCATGATTGACGCTAAAGGCGCCGCTAAGAACAGCGAGGAATAGGCGCCAGCCACCATGCCAACAAATAGCGACAGACCAAGATCTGCTAGCGGTCCTTCACCGTTTAGCCAAATTAAGCCCGCCAAGAAAATAGCTAATACAGGCAATAAAACGATTACCGTAGTGTTAATGGAACGGGTCAGCACCTGGTTGATGGCAAGGTTTACCCCTTCGTTATAGGTACGTTTTTGCCGTGTGAGATTGGCAGTATTCTCACTGACCTTGTCAAAGACAACCACTGTGTCATAAAGCGAATATCCGAAAACCGTTAACACGCCGATAAGTGTTGCCGGGGTGACAGTGAACCCGAATAAGGAAATCACACCCATCGTGACTAAAACGTCATGGATCAGCGCTACGATAGCAGAAACAGATGAGCGCCAGTCTTTGAAGTAAATCCAAATCAAGCCAAAGACTAAGAGGATAAAGACACCTAATGCTAGAAAAGCCTTTTGGGTGATTTGTTTGCCCCACGAAGGACCAATCAGCGTGTAGGTGACATTGTCTCGGTCAATACCAGCAGCTTCAGCGATCGCTTCACGTACCTGGACAATTTCGTCAGTATTCAAGCTACGGGTCTGGACGCGCACCCCTTGCGAAGAAAGCGTTGATACTTGCGTATTCAAGTCTGCTATTCCAGTGTCGGCTACAGCTGAAGTGAATTTAGCTACGGTCTGTTCATTGACTTGAGTAGACGCTTGGAAAACCGAGCCGCCTTGGAATTCAATACCCCAGTTGAAGCCTCGGATAAAGAAACTTCCAATGCAGATCAACAGCACAATTGCTGAAAAGATGAACCAAACCTTGCGTTTAGCAATAAACGGCACATTGAAATTCGAGGTATAGAGACGCTTGACGAAACCCTCTTTAGCCTCGACGGTTTTCTCGCTAACTCGAGTTTCAGTCATTTGCTGCCTCCTTAGCTCGGTAGCCACGTCCCAACAGCGATTTTTTGGAAACCCCCATGTGATCGGGAGAAAAGCCTGACCAAGGATGGCCTTGGGCGAAGAACTTAAAATTGACCAGCCAACTGACTAACGGGTGAGTAAAGAATACGACCATGAACAAGTCGATGGCAGTAGTTACGCCTAACGTGAAAGCGAAACCTTTAACCGACCCCATGGACAAGAAATACAGCACAATGGCTGCCAACAATTGCACCGAGTCTGCCATGATGATAGTTCCTCGGGCTTTCTTCCAACCTGAATCAATAGCAGATCGCAGCGGGTGACCTTGACGGACTTCATCTCGGATTCTCTCGAAGTAAACGATGAACGAGTCAGCTGTCATGCCGATACCGACGATAATGCCTGCTACACCAGGCAGGTTCAACGCGAATCCGACAATGTCACCTAATAAAACGATAATTTGATAAGTGAGCAATCCTGCAGCAGCGATAGAGCTGATAACTACAAAGGACAATCCTCGGTAGTAAACGACAGAATAGATCATCACCAATACCAAACCGATGGCACCAGCGATCAACCCAGCTTTCAGCTGTTCACCACCTAAAGTAGGCGAAATGGTGTCAACACTAGAAACTTCCAAGTCGATTGGTAGCGCACCATAACGTAGCGTCGAAGCTAGTTTCTTGGAATTTTGCTCATTCATGTCGCCACCAGAAATTTCTGCCGAGCCATTGAGAATCGGCCCGTTGATTCTTGGGGCGGAAATAACTTTAGAGTCCAAGACGATTGCGAATTGGTTTTGTGGCTCCTTTTTTGCCGACAGAGCTTGAGAAGTCTTGCCGAAATCAGAAGTGCCTTGTTGATCCAATTGCAATGTCACTACCCACGACAGCTGACCGGATGGAATACCGGCTTTAGCATCAGTTAGATTTTCACCGCTGACCAACATTGGAGATAGCAAATATTTCACTTGGTTTGTTTCATCACAAGCTATCAGCGGTTGATCAACAACGTCGGGAAAATCCATTCCACACTTAAAGGTTTGGAACTCTTCCGCGTCTTGTTGACTTGGCTGGTAAGCAAGCCGATCATCAATATTCGGCATTGTTTCGGCTGGCGCGGTCGGACGCGGCGTCCAATTTTCGGGCGGATCGTTAGGTAGCTTGGGGGCTGGACGTCTGGCAGCACTAGATTCGCTGGCACCAGGTTTGGCCTCGCCCGCATCATGTTTGGTGTCCACTGGTTCAATAGATTGAGCCGGCGCATAGGCCAACACTGCACGGAAATTCAACCTGGCAGTTGACCCGACTAAGTCGATAAGCTCGTCGCCGCTCATATTCGGCACCGAAACCTCAATCTGGTCATCACCTTGAATAGTTACGGATGATTCGCCAACACCCAGTGAATCCACTCGTTGAGAAATAATGTTTTTAGCCATCTCAAGAGAGTCCGGGTTAACTCGCCCACCGCCAGCATCTTTGGCGGTCAATTGGATGGTGGTACCACCTCTAAGGTCAAGACCTAGACGTGGCATCCAAGTGCTAAGCACCCCCATTAATACAAAAAGCAACGCGATAGAGATAGCGAATGCGCCAAGTCGACGTCGCGTAAGATTTTTTTTATTTTGCGCTGTTGACACGCTTAGACCTGCTTCTCGTCATCAATTTCGCTGGGTTCGTCGATTACTTCTTCGGTTGCAGAGCCGTCGAAAGAATCTGCGTCTTGTTCGAAGTCAAGTAGTGATTCTTCGGGTTCTTCTGGCAGGCTCGGCTGGTTGGATTCGACATCTGTTAAAGAGTCATCGAACTCAAACTCTTCCGTTTCCTCGGCTACCACTGAACGAACCGCTTGCTTAGCGACAGCAACGTCAACTCCCGGAGCCAATTCAACAATAATTTGACGCTCCCCCACTTCGCGTACGGTGCAATAAATACCAGACGTCAGCATCACCCGAGTGCCAGAGGTCATAGCCTCAATCTGACGTTGCTGTTCCTTCAGTTGCTTACGCTGGCCGCGAGTCATCAAATACATCAACAGCACACCCGCACCAACAATTAACAGTAATTCCATTACCTATCTCCACCTAAATCACACCGAGTGCGCTTTTGGCGCACCAGAGAGAACTCTACGGACTAAGACGACTTAGATACAAAAAATCTCATCCAAGACCACCAGCAAACATGTCTAAACCAAGGTGAGCCCAACCCTCTGGAGTTGCCACCCTGCCCCTGGGAGTACGCATCAAAAAACCCAACCTGACTAGGAACGGTTCAGCTACTTCGGAGACTGTTTCAGCTTCCTCGCCCACGGCAATTGCCAGGGTTGATAACCCAACCGGCCCGCCAGAGAATTTTTGGCAAATAGCCTCCAAAACTTGACGGTCAAGACGATCAAGTCCAAGTGGGTCAACGTCATAGAGCTCCAAAGTCGCAGTAGCAACCTCTTTGGTTATCACCCCATGATTATTAACTTGCGCAAAGTCACGAACCCGACGCAACAGCCGATTAGCAATTCGAGGAGTACCCCGAGAACGCCGAGCAATTTCATCAGCTGGCTGATCATCCACATGCAACCCCAGTTTCTTTGCCGAACGTAAAACAATGCCGCGTAAATCGTCGGTCTCGTAGAAATCCAGCTGAGCAGTGAAACCGAATCTATCGCGCAATGGGCTAGGTAATAGCCCAGCTCGTGTTGTCGCTCCTACCAGGGTAAAAGGTGGAATCTCAATTGGTATCGCAGTAGCGCCAGGTCCTTTACCGATTATCACGTCTACCCGAAAATCTTCCATTGCAAGATAAAGCATTTCTTCGGCCGGACGTGACATGCGGTGAATCTCGTCTAGGAAAAGCACCTCACCAGGGCTAAGAGAAGACAGGATAGCCGCCAAATCACCGGCGTGTTGGATTGCAGGGCCTGAGGTTATTCGAATCGGTGCCTCTAACTCTTTGGCGATGATCATTGCCAAAGTCGTCTTGCCTAAACCTGGCGGACCCGACAACAACACATGATCTGGAGAACCGCCACGATGTTTAGCGGCTTGAAGCATTAGACCAAGCTGGTCAGAAACTCTAGGTTGACCACTAAACTCGGCCAACGACTCCGGACGCAATGCAGCCTCGGCAGCCTTATCGTCCAGTGTGGGACGTGGGTCAACGGCGTGAGCTGAGATTTCGCCAGGCAATTCTTCACTCATTTTGCTAACCTCCGCAAAGCGGCCTTAAGCAACCCTGCCACCCCAATCTCTGGGTTAGTATCAGCTAGCACGCTTATTTGGTCGCAAGCCGCCTCAGCCTGTTTCGTCGGCCAGCCTAATCCGACGAGACCGGCAACCACTTGCTCGCGCCAAAGGGTGACTGAAGGCTCGTTAACGTCAGTGAGCGCATCAACATTGAGTTTGGCAACTTTATCTTTTAGCTCTAATACAATCCGTTGCGCGCCTTTAGAGCCGATACCCGGCACAGCCGTCAACGCCTTAACATCCTCCGAATGCACGACTTGAACGATTTTTTCCGGGCTCATCACCGCCAACATCGCTAAAGCCGTTTTAACGCCAACCCCAGAAACAGTACGCATTAGCTCGAAAGTGTCACGTTCAGATTGATTAGCAAAACCATAGAGACTGATGGCGTCCTCACGTACCACCATCGAGGTATAAACGGTACCTAGTTGTCCTGGCGTCAGTCCGCCGGCGGTTTGGGGTGTGCAGAATATCTGATAGCCCACCCCGGAAACATCGATAACAACCTCAGATGGGTTTACCTCGATTACCTGGCCGCAGAGTCTGGCAATCATTTGAACCCTTTCTTGGCTAAGGCCTGCTGATATCTATTAGTTCCCCCAGAGCGCCAGATGTGGCATAGCGCTAAGGCCACAGCGTCAGCAGCATCTGCCGGTTTTGGTGCTTCGCTAAGTCGTAGGATGCGTTTTACCATAGCCCCAACTTGAGCTTTATCAGCGCTACCCGAGCCAGTTACTGCTGCTTTTACCTCGCTCGGCGTATGTAAAGCAACAGGAATACCATATTTGGCAGCAATCATCATTGCTAACCCAGCAGCCTGCGCAGTGCCGGTAACAGTACGCAAATTGTGCTGAGCGAACACTCGCTCTACGGCTATCGCATCTGGCTTTATCTTAGTTACCCAACGTTCCAAATCATTGTTGATTTTCAACAGGCGGTGAGCGTGATCTTGATCTGGGCTAGTGCGTATCACCCCCACCGTCACCAACCTGGGTGAAGATGCCCCGATAGCCTCGACGACGCCAACCCCGCACCTAGTAAGCCCAGGGTCAACGCCAAGCACCAGCATCAGTCTTCGGCTCCCAACTGGGCTGCCACCTCATCGGTCATATCAGCATTGTGATAAACATTTTGCACATCATCACAATCTTCCAAGGCATCAATGATGCGTTCTAATTTTTGGGCATCCTCTACCTTGTCCAGCATCTGCTCAAAGGTCGGCACAAAACTTACATCGGCTGAGTCATAATCGATGTTGGCTTCCTGAACTGCTTTGCGTACCTCAACCAGATCATTGGGGTCAGAAACCAATTCAAAAGCGTCACCTTGATCAATAATGTCCTCAACATCAGCATCAATAGTGGCCTCTAACAGCTCATCTTCGCTAACGGTCTTGGTATGAGTCTTACGACCCTCTCCTGGCACTTCTTGTTCCTTGGCTACCGTAACAACACCTTTACGCTCAAATAGCCGCTGAACGGAGCCACCGTCGGCGATCGTGCCACCGTTGCGAGTTACCGCCACGCGCACATCAGAAATTGACCTATTGCGGTTATCGGTTAAGCACTCGATAAGGATGGCCACCCCGTTTGGCCCGTAAGCCTCATAAGTTAGCGACTCATAGGAAACCGCATCATCGCCTTCACCAGAACCACGTTTTACGGCGCGATCAATGTTGTCATTGGGTACCGAACTCTTTTTGGCTTTCTGGATAGCGTCATAAAGTGTGGGGTTTCCTCCGGGATCACCACCACCAACTCTGGCAGCCACTTCGATATTTTTGATCAGTTTGGCAAATAATTTGCCTCGCTTAGCATCGATGGCTGCTTTCTTGTGTTTGGTAGTTGCCCACTTGGAATGCCCACTCATGCGCTATCCTTCCTAAAGTTTAATCAAAACTAATCTAATCAACGTATCTTGCCTGGTAAAGCACAACGCGATCATCAGACTTAAAGCCTAGAGAATTAAAGAGTTGAGTAACGGGTTTATCAGTATCAACACCTATCCCAGCTTGGAGACAACCGCTGGTTACAAATGATTCAATAGCGGCACAAAGCAGACATGATGCTACACCCTTATCGCGCCAGGCTGGGATCACGCCTATGCGGTCTGTCCAGCCCTCTTTAATTCCGTCAGAATCTAATTGCGAATTCAAAACGTAACCGACAACTTCACCGCTATCACTGTCTAATGCCAGCCATGACCATTCAGGACGAAACTCGCTGCGGCGCATCTGTTTGTCCCACTGTGCCTCATCAATCCCATGAGCGCCAGCGCGGGTACTGAAAGCTAAATTGTGAGCAATCCGAACCTGCTCACAGTATTGACTACTGTATTTTTTTATAACGATGCCACTAGGCGTAGGACAACTCGTCAACGGTTCATCTAGCTCACGATGCATATCAAAGAACCAGCGCTGCGGTTTCAACTCACCATTAATTCGCAAATCATTTTCTAGACTGCTGGATTCATCGACCGCCATCTCCACAATTAGTGGATCTTTGGCATGAATGCTGCGCCACCACATTCGAGCGCGTTCAATTGACCATTTAACTAAATGCAAACCAATTCTTCGGTGCCTCCATGCCGGATGAACCCCAATTTCCATCCAAACATGAGGATTAACGCCGGCTGTAAGCGATGGATGGTTCCAGGCATAAGCGACAATTGTTCCACCTTTGTCACGCCCAACCACCGCATGTTTATTTGGTTGAGCATGATCTTCGGTGTACTCAGCCCGCATATCAGATAACGTCCTACGCTCGGTCGGGTCATCCATGTATTCGATAGCTAATCGCAGCTCTGCAATATCTTCGAGATCTTCGAAAGTCACGAACTTCCAGTCAAGGCTAGGTTCGACGAAGGCCTCTGCCCAACTTGGCGACACTTAATCTTCCTCCAAGGATTAACCGAGTCGAACCCTAGCGGCTACTGCAAGGGCATCTGACAATGTAAATTTTCCTAAATATAGAGCAGTACCGATGATTGCACCCTCAACACCTATTGGTGTAAGCCCAGCAAGTTGACGGATTTGCTCCAAGCTGGAAATACCGCCACTGGCCACAACTTTAGCTTTGGTACGAGCACACACCGCTCCTAACAATTCTAGGTTAGGGCCAGTGAGCATTCCGTCAGATGTAACGTCAGTCACCACATAACGACAGCAACCAGCTTTATCCATTCTGTCGATGGTTTCGAATAGGTCGCCACCTTCTCTGGTCCAACCGCGGGCGGCCAATCTAGTGCCGCGCACATCTAGGCCGATGGCCACTTTATCCCCATACTCGCTAAGAATTTTCTCGCACCAGCGTGGATTCTCCAGCGCCGCAGTGGAAATATTTACTCGTCTTGCCCCAGCCGACAAGGCTCTATCTAAAGATTCTTGATCACGGATACCGCCAGATACTTCCACATTGATTTTAAGCTGCTCAACCACACGAGCAATAATCTTCGAATTATCACCCTGACCAAAAGCTGCATCCAAATCAACTAAATGCAACCATTTAGCGCCCTCAGCAGCCCAATGCTGAGCAGCTTCTAAAGGGTCTCCAAAAACGCGTTCGCTACCAGCAACGCCTTGCACTAACTGCACTGCCTGGCCGTTTTTAACATCAACAGCCGGCAGCAATATCAGACACTGAGCTAATTTTTCATCCACGCTTCGAGGTTATCTCATCAACCAATTACGAATGATCATGGCTCCACTCGCACCAGATTTTTCTGGATGAAACTGTGTCGTCAACACAGATTTCCAAGAAACTGCTGCGATGAGACGCTGCCCACCATATTCGACAAAAGCGATTTCGGCATCAGCAGGGACTGCCTGGCGCCTCTGTGCACCATACGAGTGGACGAAGTACACCCACTGATTATCCAAACCTGAAAAGACCCCTGTCTTGGGCGCCAACAGCTTGTTCCAGCCCATGTGCGGCAATTTTTTGGCAGTCAACTTCTCCACTACCCCAGGAAAAATGCCTAGCCCTGCAGTACGGCGCCCATGTTCGTTGCCAGCCGAAAACATAACTTGATGACCAACGCAAATACCTAGTAACGGATACTGGCGAGAAATAAAATCGCGAATAATCTCGTCACCACCAACCGCTTTGATACCAGCCATACAAGCATCGAACGAGCCCACGCCCGGAACTACTAAACGCGATAATTTTGCTAGCGTTTTTGCCTGGTTAGTAACGATAACCTCAGCGCCAGCTAAGCTGAGAGCTTTTGCCACAGAATGAAGGTTTCCCGAGCCATAGTCGAGAACCCCTACCTTCACAAGGTGCCTTTCGTGGACGGAATACCGCCAACCCTGGGGTCTGGCTCGATAGCTTCACGCAAGGCGCGAGCTAACGCCTTAAATTCAGCTTCGACAATGTGGTGTGGCTCCCGCCCAGCCAGTAAACGCAGGTGAATACAGATATTTGCGTTAGCAGCCAATGATTCGATGACGTGATAAGTCATAGACCCGGGGTAAAGTGGAGCTAACCCACCAATACGTGCATTGATCTGAGTCTCTGGCTCCCCGTTCAACACTGCATAAGCTCGTCCGGCGACATCAATCACGCATTGAGCCAAAGCCTCATCTAGAGGCACAATAGCCTGGCCAAACCGGCGGATACCACGCTTGTCACCTAAAGCCTGATTCAAAGCTTGACCGATGGTGATGGCACAATCCTCGATAGTATGGTGGGAATCAATTTCGATATCACCGGTAGCAATCACCTTCATGTCGATCAGTGAATGCTTAGCCAACGAGGTCAACATATGGTCATAAAATCCGATGCCCGTAGAGATCTGGGATTTTCCGCTACCGTCTAGATTCAGCTCAACGCTAACGTCAGATTCACTGGTTTTTCGAGCTATTTTTGCTATCCTCGGCGCCATTTTCTAACCTCTCACTTCAATGTCGGAGAGCACTTCAGATAGCGCTTCCCGAAAAGTAGTCATTTCCTCTGCGGTACCGGCACTAACCCGCAAATAACCCCGAGGTCCAACCTCGCGAATTAAGACCCCTTTGGCAACAAGTTTTTCCCACACATCGTGACGATCCTCGAATCTGCCAAATAGACAGAAATTCGCTTGAGATGGGATGACTGTAAGCCCTTTGGATTTTAGCCAACTTTGAGTTTGACGAATATTCATCCTTAACTGTTCGACTTTAGCCAACATCTCACCGCTGTTTTTTAATGCAACTAGCGCTATGGCTTGTGACATTGACGATAAGTGGTACGGCAAACGCACTATTCGGCAGGCGTCAACAATCGCCGGAGACGCAGCCAAATAACCTAATCTGCCTCCAGCAAATGCGAATGCTTTTGACATTGTGCGCGTCACTACCAGCTTGGGATATTTCGGCAGTAATGCGATAGCAGAATCTAGCGGATATTCAGCAAATTCAATATATGCCTCATCCACTATCACTATGCCGTCAAAACCAGCACAAATTTCGTCGATAACAGCCACCGGCGTAAGAGTTCCTGTTGGATTATTTGGCGTAGTAATGATGAGAATATCTGCATTATTTTGACTAGCGGCAGCTAAAACATCGCCAGAATCTAAACCAAAATCAGCTCGTCTGCTAGCAGTTGCATATTCAGTGTGCGTGTTGCGGGCATATTCGGGATACATGGAATAGGTCGGATCAAATGTAAGAACTTTACGTCCAGGCCCACCGAATGCGCCCAACAAATGAATCATGATCTCGTTTGACCCATTAGCCACCCAGATGTTCTCGGCACTAAGTGAAAAGCCTAGGTAATCTGCTAACGCTTGCCGTAATTGACTGGCTTCCCGATCTGGGTAGCGATCAATGGATTTGACTACCTGCTCGGCAGCCTCAACCATCTGTTTACGCACCTTTGAGCTTGGGGCATAAGGATTCTCATTGGTGTTAAGACGCACCGGAATATCGAGCTGGGGAGCCCCATAAGGAGTCTGACCTACTAATTCGGGACGTAGTGGCAAATCAGCCAAAGCTAGTTGTTGACTCATTTATTTTGCCTAACTTTCACTGCAAAAGCGTGACCGGGAAGATGCTCAGCATGAGCAAATGATTGAATGCCCTCGCTTAACTCAGCTAATGCTTCCCCGCTATAAGAAATGACATGCATTGAGCGCATGAAAGAACGCACGCTCAAACCGGAGGAATATCTAGACGCTCCACCAGTAGGCAAAACGTGAGTTGACCCAGCAGAATAATCACCTAATGGGACGGGCGAATAGGAGCCTACAAATAATGCGCCAGCATTAGTTACCTGCCCCGCAACCTGTGCTGCATTGTCGGTTTGAATCTCTAAGTGCTCAGCGCCGTAACCGTTAACAACAGCCAAACCTTGGTCTATATCACGTACTAAAGCTATGACTGATTGATCGCCTGATAAGGCATAACGTAGGCGATCTCGGGTATCTAGACACTCAGTTTGCCGTTCTACTTCAGCTCGGACTGCCTCAGCTAGCTTTTGTGAGTCTGTGACCAGAACCGATGCGGCCAGCGGGTCATGCTCAGCTTGGCTGATTAAATCTGCTGCCAGATACTCAGGAGAGGCCGTATCGTCAGCCAAGATAGCGATTTCAGTAGGACCAGCTTCCGCATCTATACCAACTACACCGCGTAGATAGCGTTTTGCCGCAACCACATATATATTTCCCGGTCCAGTAACTAAATCAACTTTCTCACTTAGCCCAGCTACTCCGTGAGCAAACATAGCTATGGCTTGTGCCCCACCGACCGCATAAACCTCTGACACATCCAGCATCTTGCACACTGCCAGAATCGTCGGGTGTGGGAAACCACCAAATTCAGCTTGCGGAGGGGTCGCTACTGCCAGCCGATCAACACCAGCTACCTGAGCCGGAACAACATTCATCAATACACTCGACGCTAAGGGGGCTAAACCACCCGGAACATAGAGGCCGACACTAGAGATCGGGTGTAGCCGGTTAGTCACCCTCGCTCCTGGAGCGAGTTCTACACTGCGTTCACTCGGTTCTACCTCAATTTCTTCACAAACCTGACGCCGGCGCCTAATGGATTCCGCGATAGCATCGCGTAGCTGTGGATCTAGCTGGTTTAATGCCTCGTCAAGACGGGGTTGGGGTACCCGGAATGTACTCGGCACCACATGATCGAATTGCTCACTAAAACGTGTTAAGGCCGCTAATCCTTGGTCACGAACCGCGTCACAGATCGGTGCCACTGATTCCAAAGCATGGTCAACGTCAAACTGAGCGCGAGGAATTGCCCGCGAATAGTCTGCGTTAAATTGCCTAAGGTCAATCGTTTTGAGCATGGATGAATACTATCGTCCTTAAGGTATGAAACCTTCATTAGTTCATTTCATCGTCTGTTTCAGCAACTGGTTCACCATCTCGGTTCAATGTGGAATACAGCAATATCGGCAATACTGCCGCCAGAGGCCAAACTAATAACGCAGCAAAAGAATGCAGCCCAAAATCTATCGGCACTTGATCACCGGCAACGGCTTTAGAAACCCGCTCGGCAAAATTATTGGGGCCAAGAATTACTCCCAGAGCCCAGCAACAACAACCCGAAAGCAGTGCCGCGAAAGCAGTCACAATGCTAACTAACCATCCGATATGACGTAGTAGTCGCCAAGAAAGTACCCCAATAAGCAGGCCTGCTAGTAAACCGATGACGACAAATGCCCCGTCGCAGCGAAAAACCTGGCTGGCGGCGCGTTCAGAAATAGTGGCTGACCCGTCCTCTCCAGTTACGAAATTTGGGATGCGAACAACCCAATGCCACACCATCCCGCAAGCTAAACCACCGGTAACAACTATTAATGCAAGTAACCAAATATTGCGTCTGAGCGTCCGTTTACGTCTAAGCGCCTCAATTCTTGAGGCGATGTCTAATGGGCTGAGCTGATTCATCAGTTATTCCCCAAACTCACGCTCGCAGGCCCCAGTAACGCCTTCAGATCTGCCATTAATGGCTGCGACGGGCTAACTCGCAATTCTTCACCCAATAGGTAGGTGTTTTTGGCAGTTGAGGAGCTAACGGTCAATCGAACCTCGTTGGCTCCAGGGTGGTTTTGTAGTATTGAACGTAATCTATCTATCACTACTTGAGTGCAGCGGCTAGCCGGCAAACCAATTTGAATTGGCCCGGTATGGGTGTGTTCGTCAACATTAACCACTGATAACTCATTGGCTTGCAACTCAGCGACATCATCGCGGACAGATACTCGTCCTCGAACTCTAACCAGCGTATCTGGTGCCAGCAATGCGGCAACCTGTTCGTAGATTTTCGGGAAAACCAACACAGTTATAGAAGCATCGAGGTCTTCAACAACTATTGTCGCCCAAGAGGCGCCCTTTTTGGTCTGACGCCTCGACACTGTCGTTATTAACCCGCAAATCACTTGGGTGGCACCGTCTACACCATGTTCAGCAAGGTCGCTAAGACTCATCTCTCGATTGGTCGCTAAGACATTTTCCATGCCATGCAACGGGTGATCGGAAACATATAGACCAAGCATTTCTCGCTCAAAACCAAGTCGAACACGCTTATCCCATTCGTCAACCTCAGGAAGTTCTAGGTGAGAGCTTGCACCAGGCTCACTTGATACACCGAAGCCACCTAGAAGTGAATCTTGACCATTTTCTTCATTCCGTTTCAAATCAGAAATCTGATCAATCGCGTCTTCATAGATTTCCATTAGCGCACGACGTTTATGCCCCATGGAGTCGAAGGCACCCGCCTTAATCAGCGACTCAATCATGCGTTTGTTGCACACTGACAATGGAGCATTGTCTAAGAATTCAAAGAAATCGCTAGCCGCCCCATGTTCTTTACGCGCCTGAACGATGCCGTCAACCACTTGGTCACCAACATTGCGCACCGCAGAAAGCCCAAAACGAATGGCTTGCCCAACCGGCGTGAAACGTCCTTGAGACTCGTTAACGTCAGGGGGTAATACTTGGATACCCATTCTGCGACATTCAGCCAGGTAGAGGGCAGACTTTGATTTATCGTCTTTTACTGATTGCAGTAAAGCCGCCATGTACTCTGTCGGATAATTAGCTTTCAACCACGCCGTCTGGTAGCTAACCAACCCGTAGGCTGCCGAGTGAGATTTATTAAAGGCATAGTCAGAAAATGGTACGAGGATATCCCAGATGGTTTGGAAGGCCTGTTCACTATAGCCACGCTCTAGCATTCCAGACTTAAAGACTTCATATTGAGGGTCAAGTTCTTCTTTCTTTTTCTTGCCCATTATTCGACGCAGTTTGTCTGCAGCGCCCAGTGTATATCCAGCTAGCCGCTGAGCAATCATCATCACCTGTTCTTGGTAGACGATTAGACCATAGGTTTCTCCCAAAATATCGGCTAAGGGTTCGGCTAGCTCTGGATGAATCGGCTCGATGGGTTCGCGACCAGTTTTTCGTCTAGCGTATTTATTATGCGAGTCGGCACCCATCGGACCTGGACGATAAAGCGCGGAGACAGCAGAGATGTCCTCGAACTTGTCGGGCTGCATAGAACGCAGCAGGGCGCGCATTGGTCCACCATCTAACTGGAAAACGCCTAGCGTGTCACCGCGTTGCATTAACTCGAAAGTTTTTGGATCATCTAAAGCGATCTCTTCCAGCTTGATCTCGATACCCTGGTTGTCTTTGATATTGCTTAAGGCATCGTCCATAATCGTCAGATTCCGTAGCCCCAAGAAGTCCATTTTGACTAGCCCTAATGACTCTGCCGAGGGGTAATCAAATTGGGTGATTATGGCACCGTCAGCCTCACGTTTCATGATCGGTATCACGTCGGTTAACGGCACTGACCCGACAATGACGCCACAAGCGTGCACCCCCCACTGACGTTTCAGCCCTTCAATGCCTTTAGCGGTATCGACGACTTCTTTAACTTCCGAGTCAGAGTCGTAGAGGTCTCTAAATTCCTCTCCCTCTTTGTAGCGGGCATGCTCGGGGTTGAATAAATCATTGAGCGGCACGTCTTTGCCCATCACGGCTGGCGGCATAGCTTTAGTTATCCGCTCGCCGACGCTATAGGGTTTATCCAAGACGCGCGCTGAATCTTTGACTGCTTGCTTAGCTTTAATGGTGCCGTAGGTAACTATTTGGGCGACATGGTCTTTGCCATATTTTTCGGTGACGTAGTCGATTACTTCACCGCGTCTACGCTCGTCGAAGTCGATATCGAAGTCGGGCAGGGATGGGCGCTCTGGGTTTAAAAATCGTTCAAATAACAGTCCATATGGCAGCGGATCTAGGTCGGTAATTCCCATGGCATAGGCGATGATTGAGCCGGCACCGGAACCACGTCCAGGACCAACGCGTATTCCTTGATTCTTTGCCCAGTTGACGTAGTCAGCAACGATTAGGAAATAGCCGGGATAACCTTTGGTTAAGATAACGTCCATTTCATAGTCAGCGCGCTCACGGATTTCTTTAGGTAGTGGCTGACCGTATCTACGGATTAACCCTTCTTCGGCTTGATGCCTGAACCAGGTTTCTTCGTTGTGTCCCTCGGGGGTATCAAATACTGGCATAAAAGTGCCAGAGCCTTCATCAAAGTGGATTTGGCATCGCTCAGCGATAGCCAGGGTGTTATCACAAGCCGATGGATAGTTAGAAAATAGGGTGCGCATTTCGTCGACGGTTTTTAGGTAATAACCGCTACCGTCGAATTTGAATCTGCCGGGAGTGTCTAGCCGGGAGCCAGATGAAACACATAACAAAATATCTTGAGCTTTTGCGTCTTCAGCGTGCACATAGTGCAAGTCATTGGTTGCCACTAGCGGTGCGTTGATGTCTTTGGCTAGACGTAACAGATCAGCGCGCACATTAGTTTCAATATCTAGACCGTGATCCATTAGTTCGACGTAAAAGGAATCTTTGCCGAAAATATCTTGAAATCCGGCAGCTGCCTCGACTGCTTTGTCATAAAGACCTAGACGCAAATAAGTTTGCACTTCACCTGAAGGGCAACCAGTCGTGGCGATTAAGCCTTCATGGTATTCATTTAGCAATTCCAGATCAGCTCGCGGTTTGTAGAAATAACCCTCTAGAGAAGCTCTAGACGCTAAACGGAATAAATTGTGCATTCCAGCCCTAGTAGCAGACCAGATAGTCATGTGAGTATAGGCACCTTTGGCAGCCACATCATCACCAGTACCATCACCGAATTGGACGCGTTTACGTTTCTGACGCGACAAACCGTTAGGCGTCAGGTAGGCCTCCAAACCGATGATCGGTTTAACCCCATGTTTAAGTCCAGCTTTGAAAAATTCGAAAGCACCAAACATGTTGCCATGGTCGGTAATGGCGAGGGCTGGCATCCCTTGTTCGCTGGCTGCTTTCATCAAATCATCTACGCGGGCAGCACCATCCAACATCGAAAAATCGGTGTGATTGTGAAGATGAACGAACCCGCTAGACATCTATTTCCTCCTTAATATTGGCTATAACTGTACGAACCTTACCTGCCAAAAGTTAAGGGCGCGAGGAGACAACACCATGGTCAGCAGAGTTGATTTTTTTCGCAAATGGGGCTTCAGGCATACCGGGATAGCGCTTCAATAGCAGAACAAATAGCAGCGCACCAAAAATAAAAACAATTACCGACGTGTAGTTGTTTAACCGAAAACCACCGACATGGTTTACCGGGTCAATACGCAATGCTTCGACGAAGAAACGCCCGAAAGTGTACCAACAGACATACAGGCAAAATAGCTTCCCATAGCCCAGTTTGAAGCGTTTTTCGGCCCAGGTAAGCAGCAAGGCTCCAGGTAGTGTCCAAACCATTTCGTAGAGGAAAGTTGGGTGAAATGTAGTGTATTGCTCGTAGCCAGCCGGCCTGTGCTGCGGATCTATAGCCAACCCCCATACTAAGTCAGTCGGAGCACCAAATAGTTCTTGGTTAAACCAGTTACCTAAGCGTCCAATGCCTTGACCCAATAACAGAGTTGGGGCGATTACATCTGCTAGAGCAGCGAAATTGATGCCATAGTGTCGAGCAGCCAGCCAGGCTCCTAAACCGCCAAACGCGACCGCCCCCCAAATCCCTAATCCGCCATTCCAGATTTTTAAGGCGTCCCAAGGGTTACGTCCCGGCCCGAAATAGAGTTGATAATCCGTTATGACATGGTAGATTCGCGCACCGATAATGCCGAAAACTATAGCTACTAGGATCACATTTTGGAATTGGTCGGCCTCACCACCGCGCGAAACAAATCTTCGCTGAGCCCACCATGCTGCGGTGATTATTCCAGCTAGTAAGCAAAGCGCATATATATGTATCGTCACCGGACCGAGAGCAAAACTCGATATCGGCGGGCTAGGTATTTGTAAAACAACCACTGACCTAGTTTGCCACGCCTTTACGCAACTCAGCTGCCAGGCTTGGCAGACCACCTAATCTTTGACCAGATTCTTCGGCAGCTATTAAACATTTCACTAAAGCAGAACCGACAATAACTCCGTCAGCAAATTGAGCCACTTCGTTAGCCTGCTGGCCATTTGACACCCCTAATCCGACGGCAACTGGAAGGTCTTGGCGGGCTTTTCTGGCTCTAGCAACAGTTATCGGAGCTTGAGGCGAGGTTTTGTCCCTAACCCCTGTTACTCCCATGACTGATGATGCGTAAATCCATCCTCGAGCGGCATCCATCGTCATAGCTATTCGCTCGTCGCTTGAACTTGGGGCAATTAAGAAAATTTTATCTAGACCGTATTTATCCGCAGCTTGAATCCATGGCTCAGCTTCTTCTGGAATTAGATCTGGGGTGATCAGTCCGCAGCCACCTGCATTAGCGAAATCTCGGGCAAAAGCCTCGACACCGTAATGTTCCACCAGATTCCAATAAATCATTGCGGTGGGTTTCGCTTGGGTTTGAGCCACGACGGATACGGCTCGGAATAAATCTTTGGTGCGCACACCGCGCTCAAGCGCGCGGGTGGTGGCGTACTGGATTGTCGGACCATCCATTATCGGGTCAGAAAACGGCATGCCAATCTCGATGATGTCAGCATATTCAGCTAAGACCTTCATAGCCTCAATAGAGGTGGCAATATTTGGGTAACCGACGGGCAGATAACCTATCAAGCCGGCACGTGAAGAATGCTTGGCGGCTAACAAGGTCTGCCCAGTTATACCTAGGCGCTCAGCAGTTTTCACGGCAAACCCCCGGCTGATTTGTCAGCTATTCCCAAGATATGGAAATACTTCATCGCGGTATCGACATCCTTGTCGCCGCGTCCGGAAATAGTAACCAAAATGCAAGGACGGCAGTTCGGGTTGGCAGCTAACATGCGTAGTGCTACTCGTCTTGCGCCAGCTAGCGCGTGAGCGGACTCGATAGCCGGCATTATGCCTTCGCTACGAGTCAAATCACGCAGCGCAGCCATAGCTTCAGCATCACTTACCGGCTCATAGATCGCCCGCGCATTATCAGCCAACCAAGCATGTTCGGGGCCTACCCCGGGATAATCTAGGCCTGCCGAAATCGAATGAGATTCGACTGTTTGCCCATCATCATCTTGTAAAAGATAAGTACGAGCACCATGCAAAACGCCAACACTTCCCCCATTGATTGATGCAGCATGACGGCCAGTTTCTATGCCATCGCCACCAGCCTCAAACCCATACAGTTTGACATCATCATTGATAAATTCGTAAAACGAGCCGATAGCATTAGAGCCACCGCCAACGCAGGCACAAACGGCATGGGGTAAATGCCCGAATTGTTTAAGCATTTGAGCACGCGATTCGATTGAAATTATTCGCTGAAATTGCCTAACCATCATCGGGAACGGGTGCGGACCAGAAGCTGAACCTATTAGATAATGGGTAGTGTCAACATTGGTTACCCAATCACGCATAGCCTCATTCATGGCATCTTTTAACGTTCTCGAGCCGGCCTTAACACTAACCACTTCAGCACCCAATAACTGCATTCTGGCAACATTTAAGGCTTGGCGTCTAATGTCAACCTCACCCATATAGACCCGACATTTAAGGCCTAGCAAAGCTGCAACAGTAGCTGTAGCAACCCCGTGCTGACCAGCCCCGGTCTCGGCAATAACGCGTTTCTTGCCCATTCTCTTAGCCAACAAGCCTTGACCTAAAACATTATTTATTTTGTGGCTGCCGGTGTGATTTAAGTCTTCACGTTTCAACAAGATCTGCGCGCCCAAACAATATTTTTCGCCAAACCGTTTTGCTTCGGTTATTGGTGAAGGACGTCCAGCATAATTAACCTGCAAATCTCGTAATTCAGCTTCAAATGATGGGTCTGCCAAAGCGTCAGTTAATTCATTTGTTAATTGATCCAAGGCGCTAAATAACGCTTCTGGAATGAAACGGCCACCGTAACGATCAAAGTGACCTGAATCATCAGGTAGCACCGTCGACTTCATCCTTACACTTCCCCAATTAAGTCACGCACAGCCTGTCTCGGATTTTTGTGTTTAACTAAAGCTTCACCAACAAGAACGACGTCGGCACCTTCGCTAGCTAACCTGGCAGCATCTTCGGGAACTAGGATTCCTGATTCCGCAACTTTGACGACATCGTCACCCAATACCCTAACTATTTTCGAAAATTGTGAAAGATCAACAGTCAAAGTCTTTAGGTTACGATTATTGACACCAACTAATTCCGCGCCCAGCTCGCAGGCGCGACGAGCTTCAAGTTCATCATGAACCTCTACCAGCACGGTTAACCCAAGTTTGGTTGAAAGCGTAAACAGCCTGGTTAATTCCTCATCGCTTAAGGCAGCGACAATTAATAAAATCATGTCTGCTCCGTAAGCACGAGTTTCATAAACCTGGTATTCGTCAATGATGAAATCTTTACGTAGTATCGGTAGATCTACAGCCTGTCTAACCTGATCAAGGTCAGTCAGTGAACCAGCAAATCTGTTCGATTCTGTTAGTACCGAGATCGCTGCTGCCCCGCCAGCTTGATATTCAGCAGCTAGCTTTTCAGGCTGAGGAATGTCAGCCAATGCACCTTTAGAGGGACTAGAGCGTTTTACCTCAGCTATCACTGATAATCCGGGGGCACGAAAAGCCGGCAATGGGGTACGAGGAGGGGCAGCTGAGGCTATAGCAGCTACTAAATCGGCTAACGAAGTCTGGCTTTTGCGTGCTGCAAGGTCTTTACCTACCCCGACGATAATCTCATCTAAAACGCTCATTCACCCTCCTGAACATCTTTAAGTAAGTATCCGCCGCTATCAAAACAGCTTGTCAAACCCGTGTGGCAAGCACCACCTACTTGGTCGACGAGAATCAATAATGTATCGCCATCACAATCTATTTCGACGCTACGCACTACCTGTGTATGTCCACTGGTGGCACCTTTGCGCCAAAGTTCGCCACGAGAACGCGACCAATACGTTGCTTGTCTAGTAGTTAACGTTAGCTCCAGCGAATCATCATTCATCCAAGCCATCATAAGAACCCGCCCGCTCGTGGCGTCCTGAACGACGGCAGGCACCAAACCAGCACTGTCTCTTTTCAATCGATCAGCAATTTCGCTAGGCAAACTCATCAAACCATTATCGCCCAAACCAGCAAAACTCTGATACTAGTCCATACCAGGCGTCAATAAGTTAGCTAAGTCAGCTTTTCTAAAATGATTTCACGTACCCGCTTAGCGTCAGCTTGCCCACGCATGGCCTTCATGACTTGGCCTATCAATGCTCCGGCAGCCTGTAGCTTGCCGCCACGGATTTTTTCAGCAATATCTGGATTATCGGCAATAGCCTTGGCTACAGCTTCGCTAAGCGCTGACTCATCAGAAACTAGGCCAAGCCCACGTTTCTCAACTATCTGACCAGGTTCACCCTCGCCAGCTATTACTGCATCAATGACTTGTCTAGCTAACTTATCGCTGAGTTTTCCACAATCAACTAGCTTCTGCACCTCAGCCACTTGCCTAGGGTTTATGCCAACTTCGTCAAGAGCTATATTGGCCTCGTTGGCTCTCCTAGCTAATTCACCTAGCCACCATTTACGGGCAGCACCAGGATCGGCTCCAGCAAGAACGGTTGCTTCAATAAGATCTAGACCGCCTTCGACACCCAGCACATCACGCATTTGCAGGTCAGTAAAACCGTATTCAGCTTTTAGTCTGGCACGCTTCTTAGCCGGTAATTCCGGTAGCTGGGCTCGCAACTGTTCTACCCAATCCTTATCCGGGGCAACTGGAACTAAATCTGGTTCGGGGAAATAACGGTAGTCTTCAGCTTGCTCTTTAGATCTGCCTGGCGTGGTGTATCCGGCTTCATTCCACATACGAGTTTCTTGTTTGACCCGCCCACCGGATGCCAGCACCGCTCCTTGACGACAAATCTCGTAGCGTAATGCGCCCTCTACGGATTTAAGCGAATTAATATTTTTCGTTTCCGTTCTAATACCTAATTCTTTGGAGCCCTTGGGCATTAACGAAACATTCGCGTCACATCGTAAATTCCCGCGCTCTAGTCTGGCTTCGGAAACCCCTAGTGCCCGCATTTCGTCACGTAAAAAGGCCATATAAGCACTAGCTACTTCGGGACCCTTCGTGCCAGTGCCGAAAATTGGTTTGGTAACAATTTCTACCAACGGCACACCAGCGCGGTTATAGTCCAGCAAAGAGTGATCTGCCCCTTGGATCCGCCCACTGCCACCAATGTGAGTGGATTTTCCGGCATCCTCTTCCATATGCGCACGCTCAATAGGGATCTCGAAATTTTCACCGTCTACCTCAACCTCAACATGACCGTCAAAACAGAGCGGTTCATCGTATTGGCTGATTTGATAGTTCTTCGTCATGTCGGGATAAAAGTAGTTTTTCCGCGCGAACCGACACCAAGTAGCTATCTGACAGTTTAGAGCTAAACCAATACGAATCGCTGATTCCACCGCTTTGCCATTGACTACAGGCAACGAACCAGGCAAGCCGAGACACACCGGGCAAGTGTGAGTATTGGGCTGGCCACCTGCCTCATTGGCGCATGAGCACCACATCTTCGTTTTGGTGTTTAATTCTACGTGCACCTCTAACCCGAGAACTACATCAAAACGAGCCATGACCTCGTCGTAATCCATCAGCTCGCTCATGCGATCACCTGCTTTGGATCTAGAACTGGAGCTTGGGCAAGCAACGAACCACCCCACCTATCGTTTAAGGCAATCTCCAATGCACCACCAACTTGGTAACATAATTCGTCACGCAAAGTTGGCGCGATAACTTGCATCCCAACTGGCATACCATTTTCCGGAGCTAAACCGATTGGGAAAGACCCAGCCGGGTTACCGGATAAATTTGCCGGAATCGTACATAAATCAGACATGTACATGGCAAGCGGATTCTGCGACTTTTCGCCAATCTTGAACGCCGTATAAGGGGTAGCTGGAGAAACCAGCACATCCACTTTATCGAAGGCACGCTGAAAATCTTGACGGATAAGCGTACGCACCTTTTGAGCTGAGCCGTAATAGGCATCGTAATAACCGCTAGACAGGGCGTAAGTGCCAATAATAACGCGTCGTTTTACTTCCTGACCAAAATCAGCCGCTCGGCTAGCTCGCATCATATCTTCGGTATTGTCTCCTTCGACACGATTCCCGTAACGTACCCCGTCATAGCGAGCTAAATTAGACGAGACTTCAGCCGGCATAATCAGGTAATAAGCGCCGAAAGCATATTTGAAATTCGGGCAAGAGACCTCCACTACTTCAGCGCCAAGATCGGTAAGCAAATCAACAGCCTCACCGAATCTAGATTCAACTCCCGGCTCGTAGCCCTCGCCGCTAAGTTCTTTGACTACACCAATCTTCATGCCTTTGATGTCGCGTTTATTGACCGCAGAAACTACGTCTGGAACTTGGGTATTTATCGAGGTGGAATCCATCGGATCGAAACCTGCAATAAGTTCGTGTAGCAAAGCCGCATCAAGGACATTGCGGGCGCACGGTCCTGGTTGATCAAGTGAGGACGCCATAGCTATAACCCCATACCTTGAGGCCTGACCATAGGTTGGCTTGACCCCAACCGTTCCAGTTACCGCTGCAGGTTGACGAATTGAACCGCCGGTATCAGTGCCCATAGCCAATGGCGCTTCAAAAGCGGCTAGCGCAGCAGCCGATCCGCCACCTGAGCCGCCTGGAATACGATCAAGATCCCAAGGGTTATGGGTTGACCCGAAATATGAAGTTTCGGTTGATGAACCCATAGCAAATTCGTCAAGATTGGTTTTTCCAAGAATCACCATGTCAGCGGATAGCAATTTGTTGACGACGGTTGAGTTGTAGGGTGGAATCCAATTTTCTAAGGTTTTTGACGAGGCTGTAGTCGGCAATTTGTCGTAACAGAACAGATCTTTAACCGCGACCGGAACTCCTGCTAACGGGCCTAGCTTTTGCCCGCTTGCTAGTTTCGCGTCAACTGCTTGAGCCTGTTCGATAGCTATCTGGCTATTTAAGGACACGAAAGCGTTAACTTGATCATCGACTGCACCAATTCTTGAAAGGTGAGCCTTTGTAACCTCTAAGGCTGAAACCTCACGATTAGCGATCGCCTGACCTAACTTACTGGCGCTGGCATGAATCAAATCCACTATGACTCCTCGCTGAGAATTTGTGGCACCCGAAATTGGCCATTCTCCACATCTGGCGCCCCAGCCAACATAGCTTTTCTAGGCCACGATTCATGTACGGTGTCGGCGCGAAAAACATTGGTCATATCTATAGCGTGTGAGGTCGGTTTAATATCTTTATCAGCCACTTCTGCGACATTCTTGACCGCATCAAGAATCACATCTAACTGAGGAGCCAATAATTCCAATTCTTCTTCCGTCAGCTCGATGCGAGCCAGGTCGGCTAGTCGAGCAACCTCTTGCAAACTAAGCGTCACGCGGCACTCCTTTACGTCAATACCCAGGCCATCCTAGTCTGCTTGCTGACTTAACGCAGAAAGCCGCCGCCTGGCAGAATCAGATAGGTGACGACTTTATGGGGCATCGAGTTTTTAAGCGCCCTAGCATTTGGGCTGGCAGCGTCTCTGGTGCCAGTCTTCAACCCAGAAGCTTTCATCGTCGCTACCTTGGCAACAGAGCTCATCGATCCACTTAGCCTGGGACTTGGTCTTGGTTTAGGACAAGGAATCGGCAAAGCTGTCCTTTTCCAACTTGTTAGGCAGGGCAAAAAACTTGTTGTCGTTAAACCACCAACACCATCTGAAACCCCACGGGGCAAGTGGCGAAGACGCTGGCAAAAACTGGTGGAAAAGTCAGAATCTGCACTGACAAATAAGCGCCTAGGACCAGTAATCATTTTTTCGGCCGGGGCGATAAGCCTGCCACCTAACTACGTAACCACGCTTATTGCCGGCGGATTGAAAGTTAAATTCTCCATTTTCTCAATCGCTATGACAGTCGGCTTCGTCGCCCGCAATCTTGTTGAAGCCCTACTGGTAGCCCAAATCATTGACCTGTTTTAATAACCCATCAGGGCACGGAAGAAATAATTGCCGATAATGAAAACAATCACCGTCAAAACGATAACGGTCAATGTCACCCATATCCGAGCACGTTTCTTTGCGGAAGTACTGGGCACGCGCTGCGAACCCCATTCACCAATCACGGGTTGAACTCTGGCCGGAGTAGAACCATTCAAGTTCAAGTCACTAAATAACTTCCGCACGAGCACAAGCCTAGCTAGTACGTCGGGTCTTAGCGATAATTGCACTACCCACAACTCGCTGATCATCATAAAAGACGGCATATTGGCCAGGCGCCAAAGAACGCACCGGCGTCTCGAAAGTTACTTCGAGGCCACCCTTTGATGCCGCAATTAACCCAGGAACAGGCTTACCGTGAGCACGGTATTGAATTAATCCATGCCAAGGGGCAGACTGGCTAACCGTCCATTTCAAATGGACACCCGAAAAACCGCTGACATATAAATCTTCAGCTCCACCGACCACTACTCTATTTTGATCTGGCTCAACGGCCGCCACGTAACGCGGTTTGCCGTCTACGGCAGGCACACCAAGATTTAGACCTTTACGCTGCCCCACTGTGAAACGGTAGGTGCCATCATGGTTGCCTAAAACTTTTCCGCAAACATCTACAATTTGGCCAGGCCGAGAACCTAAATGACTAGATAAAAAACCAGCAGTATCGCCATCAGGAATAAAACAAATGTCCATTGATTCTGGTTTATTTGCGATCTCAAAGCCCAGACTTTGAGCCTCAGCACGAATTTGAGATTTTAGTGATTGCCCCAGTGGAAAAATAGCGTGTGCTAGCTGATCTTGGGTTAGCACGCCGAGCACATAGGACTGGTCTTTGGCCTGATCTTTTGCTCTATACAACTGAAAGTAGCCATCTTCTTCAACGACTCTCGCGTAATGTCCGGTAGCAACTGCATCAAAACCAGCAGCTAACCCGCAGTTGATCAATTCTTGAAATTTAATTCTTTCGTTGCACCGAAGACAAGGATTGGGCGTTCGTCCAGATGCATATTCGTCCAAGAAATAGTCAACAACTCGACTAGCGAATAGATCCGAGAAATCCCAGGTTAAAAAAGGAATACCCAACTGATCCGCTACATGTTTTGCATCATCGAGGTCGCTTGCTGATCCACAGCCAGCACCAAGAGTGCTTTGCGTTGGTTTAGCATGATGCAAAGTTAAATGAACGCCGGTGACTTCGTGGCCTGCCTTAACCAGACGGGAAGTGGCTACCGCAGAATCCACACCACCAGACATCGCTGACAAGATTCGCACGAGTTAAGTTTATGCACCAATCCAAGAATGGCTATAGCACAACCATCCCAGGCAAATTTTCATTGCCAAACCTTGCATGACTCGAGGGTCTAAAGCTGTAAAATCTGTAAGAGTCGAAGTAAACTGCCTAGCCGAGAAACGATTGAATCGTTTTTAAGAATTCTTATCCGGTTTGCCTAAACCGCAACAAGCCCGCTAGGAATAGGGGGATGGAGGCTAAGGTGGATCAGCTAACTTTGACTCAAGCAGCCCCGCTACTGGGAGCTAACTTGAGCGATGATGGCTGCATGTTCGGACTGTGGGCTCCGAGAGCCACCCGTGTAGAACTCGCCCTATTTAACCAAGACGAAACCCAGCACAATATCGAAATGGTGCCCAAGCTAGGGGTATGGCAAGTCTTCGTTCCAGGTATTCGCGCAACTCAACGATACGGTTTTCGTGTCCATGGGCAGTGGGCGCCTGATAAAGGATTACGCGCTAATCCGGCGAAGCTTTTGGTGGATCCTAGAGCTAAGGCGATTACTGCTGGAGTAGATTACTCTGGCTCAATCCTAGATCACACGGCAGAGTCTAACTATCTGCCAGATTTCCATGATTCAGCCGGGGCAGTTCCATTGTCAGTAGTAGTTGAACCCACTGCCCCACCAAAACCCATTGCACGGCGTCGCTCAATGAGTGACTCACTCATCTACGAATTACACGTTAGAGGCTTCACTCGACAACATCCCGATGTCCCCGAACATTTGCGCGGCACCTACGCTGGTTTAGCCTATCCAGCGGTAATTGATTATTTGAAGAGCATCGGAGTGACAGCCGTCGAACTGATGCCGGTACAGCATTTCGTATCTGAGCCACTCTTAATAAGACGAGGGCTGCATAACTATTGGGGCTATAACACCTTAGGTTTTTTCGCCCCACACGCTGCGTATTGCTCAGTCGGAACGGTCGGTCAGCAAGTTACCGAATTCAAAAAGATGGTAACCAAACTGCACGAAGCAGACATTGAGGTCATTCTTGACGTGGTCTATAACCACACTGGTGAAGGCGGTCATGAAGGACCGACCTTGTCCTATCGCGGCATTGATCACGCTGGCTATTACCGCTTGAGCCAGGACTTACGCAACGACTATGACGTTACCGGCTGCGGCAATTCATTCGACACCTCACACGCAGATGTGCTTGGACTGGTTATCGAGTCATTGCGTTACTGGGTTTGCGAAATGGGGGTTGATGGGTTCCGTTTTGATCTAGCCACTGAGCTAATTCGGGACGCTAATCACCGCGTAGATCACAACCATGAATTCAAGAAGATTCTAGAAACCGACCCAACTTTCAAAGATATTAAGCTGATCGCTGAGCCATGGGATGTCGGGCCGTTCGGCTACCAGGTCGGTAATTGGGGACCTAAGTGGAGTGAATGGAATGACCGCTATCGCGGCTTTATTCGTGATTATTGGCGCGGGCACGTCCGAGGAGTTCAGGAATTAGCTACCAGACTGGCTGGTTCAGCAGACATTTTTAATACCACAACTCGTAAGTCTTCTAGTTCAATAAATTTCGTCACTGCCCACGACGGTTTCACCCTGCGTGACTTGGTTACCTATAACGAGAAACATAATGAACTAAATGGGGAATTCAACCGTGATGGCTCCAACGACAACCGCTCTTGGAATTGTGGCGTAGAGGGCGAAACTGATGATGTTGAGATAAATAGACTTCGCCACCGCCAGGTACGCAATATGTTAGCGACCTTGATACTAAGTAAGGGCGTACCGATGGTTACTGCCGGCGACGAGATCGGCCGCACCCAGCAGGGCAATAACAATGCCTACTGCCAAGACACTCCCATCAGTTGGCTGAGCTGGGAAGAAGCTAGCCAATGGCAAGATGTCACCGAATTAATGGCTAAGCTAACGCTTTTGCGCCAAGAAAGTCCGCTTCTTCGTGAGGAAGAATTTGTTCCTTACGAGCCGGTAACAAATGCTGATGGGGATGAACTCGACAGAATTCGGTTGTCGTGGATGAATGGTCGCGACGGAGAATTAAACCAATCTGATTGGCACGATCCTGCCCGACAACTACTAGGGATGTATTTGTCAGACGCCTCTCACGCGTTATTGATCTGGTTCTATGCAGGTGCTGAACCAATCAACGTGACCTTGCCACCAAAAAACTGGGGACAACACTTCGAGATCCGAGCCCACACTGGCGAAAATGATGAATTCGAAAAGACCAGTTTCACCCCTGGCGAATCATTCACCATGCCAGGACGCAGCGTCGTCTACATGAATGTTACGGTCAGTACCTAACCCTAGACAGCCCAATAGGGCTAGGGTTTCTAGAAGATTCTCTAGAAACCCTAGCAATGCTCTCTCATCAAGCCAGAGAAGATAAGCCCATCTCTGCGCGCGAAGCCAGCAGCGGATGCCATGGCACCACTCGTACAGTAAATCCGAATACTCCAGCACTATGCGAAGTGATTTGAGCCTTAAATACGTGCGAGCTATTGCTTGGGCTTTCAGCCAGACTCATCTTTACGATGTGGACGTCTTCCAATTCATCGTCATCGTTGACTGGGCCGGCGACCAGTTCAACCTCAACGTCTTCGGGAGACAGGCCACCTAAGTTAACAAAACCGGTGAATTCACTGACACAACCAACCTCAACGCTTTGAGCAACATTAGCTTCTACCCGCTCTACGCGAACATTCGACCATAAATTACGCACCCGAAGTTTCCAGGATGCTAATTGGGCAGCATTGCTATTGCCTTCAAGCTTGGCTGAAGCGATAGCGGCTGGCGTGTACAGTTTGGTTACATAATCACGTACCATCCGGGTGGCAAGCACTTTGGGGCCTAGCCCCGAGATTGCTGAGCGCATCATAGTAACCCAACGCTGCGGAATGCCGTTAGCGTCACGCTCATAAAAAGCTGGCACTATTTCACGCTCAATAATGTCGTAGATAGCGTCTGCTTCGATTTGGTCCCGCTCTAGAGGATCGGCAATCCCCTCAGCAGAAGGAATCTGCCAGCCCCAAGCATCATCGAACCATTCATCCCACCAACCGTCACGAACAGATAGGTTCATGGCCATATTAAGGGCAGCTTTCATACCTGATGTGCCACACGCCTCTAGGGGACGTAACGGATTATTTAGCCACACATCGCAACCAGGAAACAGCGGGCGAGACAAGGAAATATCGTAGTCAGGAAGAAATACGATACATCCTTTAACGTCTTCTTGCTCGCTGAAATGCACCATCTGCTGAATCAGACCTTTGCCACCATCATCAGCAGGATGAGCCTTGCCAGCAATCACTATCTGAACCGGGCGTTGAGGATCAGTCAGTAATTTCTTCAATCGTTCAGGCTGGTTAAGCATCAAAGTCAACCTCTTATAGGAGGCAGCCCGACGCGCGAAACCAATAGTTAGAGTATGCGGATTTAAGGCGGTAGCAACCCAATCTGCGTTTTGCTTGCGCGCTTTACAGCTAGCAGTCAAACGCTGCCTGGCCATGGCAATCATCTCGCCACGCATTTGACGTTTCAGAGTCCACAAGGTGTTATCTTCAACGTGCTCTAGAGCATTCCAGTCGTAACCGTCCACAACAGAGGACGAATTGCCAGCTGGCGACTCAAGCAATTCCAATAATTCGGGATGAATCCAAGTGGCTTGGTGTACACCGTTAGTAACCGAGGTGATAGGCACCTCAGAGGTATCAAAGCCAGGCCAAAGTGCAGCAAACATTTCTCGGCTAACCTGACCATGTAGTTCAGAAACCCCGTTTGCGCGTTGACTTAATCTCAACCCCATAGCGGCCATATTGAAGCGGGAAGGGTCTCCACCAGCGTAGTCTTCTATCCCTAAAGCGATGATCTGGTTTACCTCTAGGGGAGCAAAATCCGTGAATTGGTTGCGAACCTGATCGACTGTGAATCTATCGATACCAGCAGGTACTGGAGTGTGGGTAGTAAACACCGTGCCAGCTCTAGTTTTCTCTAATGCCGTATCGAAATCCTCACCGTCTTGACTCATATATTCGCGAATGCGCTCCAGACCAAGAAAACCGGCATGGCCTTCATTGGCGTGATAGACCTGCGGATCAGGGGTTGCCGTCAACTCGCAATAAATGCGCAATGCACGTACCCCGCCGATACCTAGTAGTACCTCTTGTTCGAGACGATGATCAGAACCGCCACCGTATAGCTTGTCGGTAATCAACCGATCTTGGCTAGCATTGCCTTCTACGTTGGTATCCATCAGCAACAACGGAACACGACCAACTTGAGCCGTCCATATTTGGGTTTTAACATCACGGCCACCAATACGAATTGTGAAGGCAGCAGGCTTACCGTCGTGCTCTAATAACGTGACTGGTAACTCGTTTGGATCCAAGACCGGATAGCGCTCTTGTTGCCAACCTTGGGCATTTAGAGACTGTACAAAATAACCATGCTGATAGAGCAAACCCACACCGATAATCGGCGTACCAGTATCGGAAGCGGACTTTAAGTGATCCCCAGCTAGAATCCCAAGCCCGCCGGAATATTGTGGCAATACCTTGTCAATGCCGAATTCTGCAGAAAAATAAGCGATCGATTTCGGAGCCTGGGGGTGATTGGCAGCAAAACCCTGATACCAAGAATCAGCTGTCATATAGTCTTCGAGATCAGCACTAACCCGTTCCAAGTTGCGTAAAAATCGCCGGTCATTCGAGAGCAGACTAAGTCTTTCGGATGACACCTGGGATAGCAATTTTAAGGGGTTGCCTCGACAATCTGACCATAGATCAGGGTCGATGGCGCGGAAGAGATCTTTAGTCTCTTGATGCCACACCCAACGAAGATTCTTTGCAAGTTTAGGCAACTCACGCAACGGTTCCGGGAAAACCGGCTGAACTATGAAACGTCTAATAGCACGCACCCGAACAGCTTATCGGAGACTTACCCATACCAAGAACTGCTTTGCATGCACTTTGCCAAGCAAAGATATTCGATGGAAGTTGATTGGCAACCCGCACGTAGGTGCCCAAATGCCGATACGGTTAGGAAGGTGAGTAAACAACAATTCGGCTCCCCCGTCGGTTTCGGAAGAATCCCAGTCGGCCAGGTGGAGCCCGTGATTGAAAACGGGGCCTACCCATCTAAAGCGACCCTTGGCGAGAATATCCCAATTACCGCCCGCGTAATCAGAGAAGGACACGACAAGGTCGGTGCCCATGTTGTGTTAACTTCACCTTCCGGCAAAACTAGCCGCATAGACATGAAACAAATCTGGCCTCAAGGGCTAGATATCTTTCGTGCCTGGTTTCGTCCAGATGAATTAGGTGAATGGACTTTCCGCGTCGAAGGTTTCGCCGACGAATGGCACACATGGCACCACAATGCTGAGGTTAAGTTGCCGCTCGGCCAAGATGTTTCGCTGGTCTGCATGGAAGGACAGTTGCTGCTGAAACCGGCAGCGGAAGCCGCTGCAAAGGCGGGCGATGAAGCTAGTGCTTTAACAATTCGCCAAGCCATCGATGGCTTGCGCGATGATGTTGACCCACAAGAGTTAGCCGATCTGGTCAACACCGTAAAGCTTGATGAGGCAATGACGAAATATTCCGTCCGCAAATTCCTCACACCCGACGATACCTACCGTATTTTTGTAGAGCGCCAGCGAGCTCTCTATGGCTCATGGTACGAATTCTTCCCTCGCTCTCAAGGAGCTTGGCAGGACGAGGATGGGCTTTGGCATTCTGGAACCTTCGCGGATTGCTACGACCAGTTAGAAAGAATCGCTGATTTAGGCTTCGATGTTGCCTATATAACGCCAATTCACCCTATCGGAGAGGCTTTTAAGAAAGGGCCTAATAACTCCACTGAAGCCCACCCTGACGATCCTGGCTCACCTTGGGCTATCGGTAGCCCAGCAGGCGGTCATGACACCGTCAATCCAGAATTGGGCACCATGGCGGACTTTGACAAGTTCATGGCTAAGGCTAAGTCACTTGGATTAGAAGTTGCCCTCGATTTTGCTCTGCAAGCTTCTCCGGATCATCCATGGGTGAAAGACCACCCCGAGTGGTTCACTATCCGCCCAGACGGCACTATCGCCTATGCAGAAAATCCGCCGAAAAAATATCAGGATATCTACCCAATTAATTTCGATAACGATCCTGAAGGCATCTACAACGAGGTATTGCGTCTAGTTCATTTCTGGATAGATCATGGCATCACTATTTTCAGAGTGGATAATCCGCATACTAAGCCGCTGCAATTCTGGGAACGCTTACTGAAAGATATTCGACGTACTAATCCTGAGGTTGTTTTCCTAGCTGAGGCATTCTCACGTCCGGTCGTAATGGGTAACCTTGGAAAGGTCGGTTTCCAGCAGTCCTACACATATTTCACTTGGCGCTCAACCAAGAAGGAATTAGCCAGCTACTTGATGGAGGTTGCCACCGAGACTGCCGACTATATGCGTCCTAATTTCTTTGTGAATACTCCAGATATCAATCCATTCCAGGTGCGTTCTGGAGCGCCGGCAGCCTTTGCTATTCGAATGATTTTAGCCTCTACGATGACTCCATCTTGGGGTATTTATTCAGGCTTTGAATTCTTCGAACATGAGGCGCCGCGCCCGGACATGGAGGTCTATGATCGCTCCGAGAAATATGAATTTAGGCCAAGAGACTACAACAAGGAGCCAAACCTTAACGAGCTGATGCGTGACCTTAACAAGATTCGACGCAATCACCCAGCTTTGCAGCAATTGCGTCAGGTATCAGTTCTGGAAACCACCAGTGACGATATTTTGGCGTATGTAAAGACTGACGGCGAAGACCAAGTTATCGTAGTTTGCAGCCTCAACCCACATGAGGCAGTCGCTGGCGAAGTAATAATTAATGAACGCGCTATTGATTTGGCAGATGACGAATTGATGGGTGTCTTCGACGAATTGACTGGCCGAAAATTTGTTTGGGGTCGCAATAACTATGTGGCACTTGACCCGGCACATCCGGCTCACATTCTGTCTGTACAGCGTGCGGGTCACTAAGAAAGGCAATTATCATGCACGATAAATTCGGCAATTTAACCGGGGAAGATCTAGAAGGTTTCCATACCGGTGGCGATACCGAGGCCTGGCGCAGACTCGGATCGCATGTCGTAACTGTTCAAGACGATGAACGCGGATCATTGCGCGGCACCAGATTTGCGGTGTGGGCACCTAATGCCCGCCGTGTCCAGGTCATCGGTGATTTCAACTGGTGGCAAGGCGACGACATGGAACTAATCCCTGGCTCTGGAGTTTGGGGATTATGGAAAGAAAATGTACTTGAAGGCACCCTTTACAAGTACAAGATTCAACATCAAGATGGCACCTGGCAGGAAAAAGTAGATCCTTATGCGCGCTTTGCCCAGACTCCCCCAGGAAATGCGTCTATCGTTTGGGAATCCAATTACGAGTGGGCTGATAGTGAAGCCAAGTGGCTAGAACGTCGGGCTAATACCAACGTTTACCGCGAACAAATGTCCATTTACGAAGTTCACTTGGGTAGCTGGCGTAAGGGGCTAAACTATCGCGAAGCCGCCGACCAACTCACCGAATACGTCAAGTGGCAAGGTTTTTCGCATGTTGAATTAATGCCAATCATGTCCCACCCATTCACCCCAAGTTGGGGATATCAGGTGACCGGCTATTTCGCTCCAGACTCCAGAATGGGCAACCCAGATGACTTGCGTTATCTGATCGAAAAACTTCACTCTGAAGGTATTGGGGTAATCCTTGACTGGGTACCAGGACACTTCCCTAAGGACGATTGGGCTTTGGGACGTTTTGATGGCACCGCCTTATATGAGCATGCTGATCCACGTCAAGGCGAGCAGCTCGATTGGGGCACGTACGTATTTAACTACGGACGCAACGAAGTCAAATCTTTCCTAATTTCTAATGCCCTCTACTGGATTCAACAATTCCACATTGACGCGTTACGCGTCGACGCGGTGGCCTCCATGCTCTATCTCGATTACTCGAGAGAAGAAGGGCAATGGGTACCAAACAAATACGGCGGACGCGAAAACCTAGAAGCTATCGATTTCTTGCGCTACGTTAACAGCCACCTTTATGAACGAGAACCAGGCGTAGTAATGATCGCCGAAGAGTCCACCTCTTTTGGAGGGGTTTCTAAACCAGTCGATTGGGGCGGCCTAGGGTTCGGTTTCAAGTGGAATATGGGGTGGATGAATGACACCCTGCGTTATCTAGGTCGCGATCCGATTTATCGGCAGTGGCACCACAATGACCTGACCTTCGCGATGGTATACCAGTACACCGAGAATTTTGTTTTGCCGATTAGCCACGACGAAGTCGTGCATGGCAAAGGCTCGATGCTAAATAAAATCCCCAACGATGACTGGCAGAAATTTGCCACGCTAAAGGCTTTCTACGCCTACATGTGGTCTTTCCCTGGAAAGCAACTGCTATTTATGGGACAGGAATTCGCTCAACGCTCAGAATGGAATGAACAAACCAGCCTGGAATGGTGGGTGGACGGTCTGTGGGGTCACAACGGTAACCGTCAGCTAATTCGTCGGTTAAATCACCTTCAAGCCGAGAACCCTGCCCTCTACGAGCTGGACTGCGAGCCAGAAGGGTTCACTTGGATTAATTCAGATGATACCCAACACAACGTATTTAGCTACGTGCGTAACAGCTCAGAAGGCCAACGTATCGCTTGTATCGTGAATTTCTCCCCAAGCCCTTACGTTGGCTACCCCATCTGGTTGCCTGAGGCAGGCACTTGGCGTGAGATCCTGAATACTGACGCTGGCGAATTTGATGGTCTAAACCAATACCTCAATACTGAGCCGGTTGAAGCCATCGCCGGAGAAAACGCTGAAGAGTGGGCGCACACCAACATCACGGTGCCACCATTAGGAGCAGTTTTCTTGGTTTACGAACCTAAAAAATAATTAGCACCAACCAAGACATTTAGTGCGGCTCGCCATTGCGGTGAGCCGCACTAAAACGTTTATGCCAACTAGGTGTCTAAAGTGCCTAGAACAACGCCAAACTTAATTCGCGGCGAGCGCGTTTAACCTGAGGGTCGTTATTCGGCAAAGTCTCGAAAAGCTCTAATAAACGCAACCTAAGTTTTTCGCGATTCTCCCCGAAATTGGTGCGTATTAAAGCCAATAGGCGATCAAACGCCTTTCCAGCCTGGCCAGTAACAACTTCCACATCTGCAGCTACCAAAGCTAAGTCGATATCTTCGGGCTGCGCGTCAGCCTTGGCTAAGCAATCTTTGGCAACATTTGCCGTTCGATCTAGTAATGCGGCTTGGGCGCGTCCAGCCTTAGCCTGGCTATCTGCCGGGTTTTCAGCCAGCAATTTATCGAATTCAGCCACCGCAGCCGCAAAGTCACCTTTTTCCATAGCCTCATCGGCTGGGATAAAACGCGGATCAACGCTTTGAGGTGAATCTTCAGTTTCGCTACTCAAATTGGTAACTGGCTCAGCACGCCCAGTCAATCCGTTAGCCACAGCAACTTGTTCTATTTGACTCATTAAAGCGGATATCTCAGCCTTATCACGAGTGCCCTGGAATAACGGTGCCGCCTGACCAGCCAATAAGGCAATCACCGTTGGCACAGCCTGCACGCCTAGGGCCTGTCCAATACGCGGTTGCTCATCAATATCTATCTTGGCTAGTAGCCACTTACCACCGGCAGCGTTCGCCAATTCTGTTAACGTCTCGACTACAGCTTTTCCAGGAGTATCACGTCCAGAATGCAACACCAATACGACCGGGTATCGCATAGATTTGGCGACAGTGGCTTCAAAATCTTGTTCACTTAAATCCATGACATATGTCGCTGTAGGGTTAGCAGCTTCGGCATTAGCCGTAAGTTTCGATAGATCAACAGCACCGTGACGCGAAAAATTGCTCATATAACCCATTGTGTCACCTAATCAATTAAGGCAACCGCAAGCGAAACATTGTTTCTAGGGGCAAGATAGGGTCATGGCAGATCCACGCGCCGGAAAACCGGCAGATAAAAGTGACCTAATTGATGCTGGCGCTCTCGTAGCCGCTTACTACGACCTAGTGCCTGACGTCTCTAACCCAGACCAAGCCGTATCTTTCGGCACTTCTGGGCACCGCGGCTCGGCATTCGATTCCGCCTTTAATGAAGCACATATTGCGGCCATTACCCAGGCGATCATCGAATACCGCGCTTCACAAAATATTACTGGCCCACTGTTTATAGCTAAAGACACTCACGGTCTCTCCCTGCCCGCCTGGAGAACCGCCATCGAGGTTTTAGTTGGCGCTGGTATCCAAGTGTTCGCTGAACGAGACGACGAGTTCACACCCACACCAGCGTTGTCTAGGGCAATCATCCGTTACAACCGCGAACACAAGGGTGGCCCACTAGCTGACGGTATCGTTGTTACCCCGTCGCATAACCCCCCACGCGATGGCGGTTTCAAGTACAACCCACCTAATGGTGGCCCGGCAGATACTGACGCTACCGGCTGGATAGCTAACCGAGCCAACGAATTAGTGCCTAATTTCCGCAAGATCAAGCGTATTTCCTACGAGGAGGCAGCCAAGCAGGTAAACCGATTTGATTACCGAACCCCATACTGCAATGAGTTGTCCCTAGTCATTGACATGGAAGCGATTAGAGCCTCTGGACTTCGCATCGGCGCTGATCCACTAGGCGGAGCCTCGGTACAGTACTGGGAATATATCGCGGAAAATTTGATTCCCTCGATGACGGTAGTCAACAAGGTAATCGACCCGACTTGGTATTTCATGACACTAGATACCGACGGCAAGATTCGTATGGATTGTTCTTCTCCCGACGCTATGGCCTCCTTAGTGGCAAACCGCGAAAAGTATGACATTGCCACTGGTAACGATGCAGACGCCGATCGCCACGGCATTGTCACTCCAGATGCTGGCTTGATGAACCCGAACCACTACTTAGCCGTTGCTATTGAATACCTATTTAGCCACCGTGATGGCTGGCCAAAAGACACCAAGATCGGAAAGACACTGGTGTCCTCTTCGATGATTGACAATGTTGCTAAAAAGTTGGGTCGCACGCTGGTTGAGGTTCCAGTCGGTTTCAAGTGGTTCGTGCCAGGCCTAATTTCGGGCGAAATGGGATTCGGTGGCGAAGAATCAGCTGGCGCTTCATTCCTGGAAAAGAATGGCTCTACTTGGACCACCGATAAAGACGGCATTATTTTGGATCTTTTGGCTTCCGAGATTACTGCCAAGACTGGAAAGACCCCATCACAGCGCTACCGAGAATTGGCTGAAGAATTCGGCGAATACTCGTATGCCAGGATCGATAATGACGCCTCTAGGGAACAGAAAGCCAGGCTAAAAGCGCTCTCGCCTGAGGACGTAACAGCTAAGACATTGGCTGGTGGGGATATTACCCACGTTTACACTAATGCTCCGGGCAATAATGCTGCTATCGGTGGTATCAAGGTCACTACCGATGATGGTTGGTTCGCGGCTCGTCCTTCGGGAACAGAGAATAAGTACAAAATTTACGCTGAAAGCTATCAGGGGCCCGAGCATCTAGAAAAGATTCAAAAAGCTGCTAAACAGGTGGTTTCTGACGCACTCAACGCTTAAAAAATCGGCTTTTTCAACAAAAAGTGGAAAGATTAGCTTATGGACGAAATGTTTACCTGTATTGACCACATTGCTTACGTCTGCCCCGATGCTGACGAAGCGGCGAAATTCTATGTCGATACCCTCGGGTATTTCGAACTACACCGCGAGACTAATGACGACCAGGGCATCTTGGAAATCATGCTCGCCCCCTCGAAGACACTTACCGAGCACATGACTCAAATTCAAGTCATCTCCCCCACCCGTGACGACGCTTCGACAGCCAAGTGGCTTGAGAAGAATCGTCCAGGTTTACACCACATGGCGTGGCGTTGCAATGACATTGAGGCAGTCTCGAAGGTGCTGCGTGAGCGCGGGATGCGTCTTATTTATGACGAGCCGCGTATCGGCACTGGCGGTTCCAAGATCAACTTCATCCACCCGAAGTCGGGTAAGGGTGTACTGATCGAGATCGTTCAGCCAGGCGAGGCTCACTAAACACATTATTTATAAACCGGATAGCCGAGACAGACCCTCGGCTATCCGGTTTTCGTCTCTATTGCCCTTATACTGTTCGTCATGGCCAATGAGCAGGCAAACGATAATTACGAAGAGACCGAAAACACCGGTCTCAATCTTTTTGATGATCGCGCTAGCGCGGTCGGTTCCTTCCCCCATGCGATGCTCGGCTATGATCGCAGCGCTGTAGATCGCTACGTTCGCGACCTAGAACAACGGGTATCCACTCTTAGACAGTTGACACGCCACCTTCGCCGCGAAATAGCTATCACCCAGGCAGCGAAAGGCGACACTGACTTTTCCAGGCTTGGGGCGCACGCAACAGCTATTCTGCGCGCCGCAGAATCCCAGGCAGAAGATCTCATCTCTAAGGCTGGCCTAGAAGCTGAGCGTATTCGCGAAGAAGGTAACCGGGCAGCTGCTGACATGCGGGCAAATGCTCAAACCGAAGCCGATGACATCCGGGTTGCAACCAACGAAAACTTACGCACGCTACGTGAAAAACTGGACGCTGATATCAAAGCAGCCCGCGAGTCCGCCCAGAAAGAAGCCGCACATTTATTAGGTGCCGCCCGCTCGCAGGCCGAGGCGATAACGAGTGAAGCCACGCACAATGCAGAGCTTAAAAAACAAGAATGTGAGGCAGCAGCCCGTCAACTTTCGATCCAAGCTCAACAAACTGCTGACCAAATTAAAGCTGATGCCCATGCCAGCGCCACCCAAATAGCGCAAGACGCTGATGCACATGCCAAAAGATGTTTAGAACAAGCTCGTAGTGCGGCTGACACTATTTTGGCGCTAGCCGACACTGACTCGGAAAATAGACGCAGCCAAGCTAGCCAAGAAGCTCAGGCTATTTTAGCCAAGGCAAATGAGCAGGCTGAGCGCCGGCTTAGCGAAGCCAACGACGAGGCTGAGAAAGTTCACGCAGAGGTCAGCAAATTACTTACACAAACCCGAAACCAAGCCGAAGAGGCCAACGCTAATTTGGTCAAACAAACTGAAGCGGCAGCAAAAATACGCTCCGAAGCTATTGCAGATGCCGAAAATACTAGATCACGGGCGGCAGCAGATGCTGAAACGAATTTAGCTCAAGCCCATCGCCAGTCGGCGCTGATGCGCGAGCGTCTAGAACAGCAATTCAACTGGCGAAAAGAGCAACTTAGCCGCGAAGTCAGCGTATTAATAACGCGCAAGAAATCTATTATCGGCCAGTTAGAGGCCTTACAAGCGCTTGGTTTAGAATCGGCGACCGATTTTCCAGACGAAGATCCCTTTGACGAACTAGAGCTGCCTAAAGCCATGGATGAGGACGCGCAGTGGCTGGCCGAGGGTAAGCCGGAAGAAACCGTCGTTTTAGGCCAAGAAGAAACAAAAGTGCTTCAGCTTGATGACGAGGATACCGAGGCTGCCACCTAAACTTCACGAACAGTTTTAGGGGTAAACGCCTTTAGTTGGTAGCTAGAACAGTCGATTTTCCTGATCGTCCAAACCTCTGAGCGCATCATAATCAACAGTCACGCATTCAATACCGCGATCTGCAGCTAATGTTTTTGCCTGCGGCTTTATCAATTGAGCGGCAAAGACTCCACGCACAGACCCGAGCAATGGGTCTCGGTTCAACAATTCCAAATACCTAGTAAGCTGCTCTACCCCAGCAATCTCACCGCGTCGTTTGACTTCGACGGCGACATAGAAACCCTCAGCGTCACGGCACAATAGATCGACTGGACCGATAGCTGTCATATATTCACGCTTTACCGTCGTCCACCCTGACCCGAAAGTTTGTGGCTGATCGGCCAATAGTTCTTGTAAGTGAGCTTCGACGCCATCCTTCTGCAATCCAGGATCCGGGCCAAAATTAGAGCTCACATCTAAATAAATCTCTCCAACACTGATTTTTAGCGTGTCGCCAGAATCTGCTCGCACTTGCCATATTTCTTTAATCGCTTCAGCAACGTCAGGCTCAGGATCAGCAATCACTAATCGGCACGGCGGATTCATCCAATTTAGTGGTTTGTATGCTCGATCATCAGCATGAATAGAAACCGACCCATCAGCTTTGAAAATTATTAACCGTTTAGCCATAGGCAAATGAGAGCTAAGCCTGCCGGCATAATCTACCTGGCAATCAGCAATAACCAAACGCACGGATCTAACGCTAGCCCGAAAACAAAATTGGCTCCACTACGCTGCCGATGCGTGACTCTACTAGGCTAAGTCTTATGGCACGCCGACGAAATAAATATCAACGCCCTTTCAGAGAGTTAGCGATAACGTCGGAACAGACCTCAACAACAAAAGTTGATGGCAAATGGGTAATGCGTTGGATTCGTGATGGCCGCAGTGAGAAAAACTACCTTTGTCCTGGTTGCAACCGTCAGATACCTGCTGGTGCAGCCCACGTTGTTGCTTGGCCTTATACCCCGCCAATTGGTGCCTCATCAGGGTTAGATTATCGCAGGCATTGGCACCGAGCTTGCTGGGAAAGACGACCATGACCTTGTTTTCGCGAAATATCGGCTCGGGCTTACAGCGTCTGGTGTTTTTGCACGGATTGTTAGGCCAAGGAAAGAACTTTGCCAATATTGCCAAGAACATCTCAGATATGGCAACTACTACTCTGGTCGATTTACCAGATCACGGACGATCAGACTGGTCCAACGCTGTTCACTACGATAATTATGTCGCCCTGGTAACTGAAAAACTAATTGAACTAGGCGCTGGAGAAAAACCAATCAATTTGGTCGGACATTCTTTGGGTGGAAGAGTGGCGATGCTAACTGCCCTAGCTCACCCAGAGTTGATTGCTCGCCTAGGAATACTAGATATGGCGCCCGGCGAGAAGATGCATGTCCAGCTTTATCGAGGATATATGGAACAAATGATGTCCATAGATTTGAGGAAGCTACACACGCGTCAAGAGGCTGATGATGCTTTAGCGAAGACTATTCCAGACGCCTATATCCGCCAGTTTTTATTACAAAATCTTCATCGCGACCCGAAATCAGCTATTGGTTGGCGATGGCTGCCCAATTTAGCTTTACTCCATGATCAGCTCGATAATCTGAACCAATGGCCGGTTTTAGAAACTGATCGTTACCTAGGGCCGGCAGAGTTCATCGCAGCTGGAAAATCCAATTATATTACTCGCCGAGATCTACCAAAGATTCATCGGCTCTTCCCCTATGTGGGTTTTGAGGTCGTTGTAAAGGCTGGTCACTGGGTACATGCTGAAGCTCCAGAAAATGTCACTTACGCCATGCGCAGACTACTGAAACGTCCCGTATGGAGGTAGACACTTTCGGATAAGACACCGGCTAAGTGTTCTGGGCAGTTAGCATTGCTTCATGGTCAACCTAACCAAGATTTACACTCGTACTGGCGACGCTGGCACCACTAGATTGTCGAATAACGAACTCGCCGCTAAGACAGATCCCAGAGTTGAAGCCTACGGCCAAGTCGATGAAGCCAATTGCGCAATCGGCGTATTGGTTAACTATCCTGCCGAGCTGGTACCTGGACTCAGTGATGATATTAGGAGCGCTTTGACTATCATCCAAAATGAGCTGTTTGATGTGGGAGCCGATTTATCTAACCCAGTAGTAGAGAACCCGAAGTGGGAACCATTGCGCTTAATTCAACCCTCTATCGACAGACTTGAACATTGGTGCGACATCTTCAATGCTGACTTAGATAATCTGCGTTCTTTTATTTTGCCTGGCGGAGGTTTGACAGCAGCACAAATGCACGTTTGCCGTACTGCAGTCAGACGAGCAGAGCGGGCAGCTTGGCGAGCAGCTGAAACTTATGGACTCGAAGATGGTTCCAAAAAACCTAGCGGAGGGGTTAACTGTCTAGCCATAAAGTATCTGAACAGATTGTCAGATTTATTCTTTATCTTGGCTCGTAGAGTAGCTGCCAACGAGTCGGCCACAGAAGTGCTATGGATTCCTGGTGGCGAACGTAATCCGAAAACGAAGAATTAATTAAACATTAACCAACTGCATAAGGCAGCCAAACTGACGACCAGCCAATTAGCGGCTCTCCCCAAGCAGAAACCGGGTAGTCAATGGATGCCAGCCCAACTACCCCACCAACGCCATTCGTCCATATCATGCCATTACCGGCATAAAGAGCGACGTGACCGTAAGGATTACCCGCCGGCGCACCATCATAAAAGACCATCGCACCCACCGGAATGTCAGAATCGTAGTGCATTTGACCGGCAGCCTGAATATTACGGGCAGCTTGAATAGCTGAGCCGAATCCGGACGTCGCATAGCCATACCAGTTGGCTACCCCACCTAGGCATAACCCTTCCCAGGCACTCGAGCCAGCAGAAGCCTGAGCGTTAGCCAGTGCAGCGTTCACGCTAAGGGGCGGCAGCTGACCAGGTGCAATATTAGTGGTAACCCATGAACTGGTGGCCAACGCGCGTGCTTGACTAGCCAAAGATGCAGCGGCTTCAGCTTCGGCCGCTAATCGAGCATTGCGCTGGTCAATTTTACGAGAAACCTCTGCCTGTTTTTCAGTTAAGCTCTTGTTATCAGCCACAGCTTGAGCCAGCAGATTATTAGCATCATCGCTAGCAGCTTGAGTCCTTACGACTAGCTGAGCCACCTGATTAGCAGCTGTTTCGGCCTCGCTGGCGGCTTGTTTTGCCGTCTCTAATGCTGTCAGGGCATCATCGCGCGCACTCTCGGCTTCGTCGAAGGTGGCCTGCTGGATTTTCCGAGCCTGTTCACATGCCTCGAGAGCACTCTGGTACGCATCCAACTGACGTTGGGTAGACGAGGAAACGTTACTAGCCCACTGCGCGCGATTACTAAAAGAAGCGCTGCCATTATTGCTAAATAAAATAGCGATTCCGGTCAAAGTTGAATTCTGCTGCAATTCTCGTCTAGCAGCTTCACCAACCAAAGATTTTTGAGTGTCGACATTGTCTTGCGCAGTTTTAACGTCAGCTTCTGCTTGACGCAATTTCGCATCAGCAACATTCCAAGCTACTTGCGCACTATCCGCAGCTTCTTGAGACTTTGACTGAGTCGCTAATGCAGAATCGAGCCTATTTTTAGCGTCAGCTAATTCACTTTGAGCCTTTTCCAAGCGACTATTAGCTTCGGCTAGCTGAATCTTTAAGTCTGCGACTTTGGAATCAGATGCAGAAATTTGGTCTTGCAGAGCGGAAAATTCATCATCTAATTGATCGCCGTAAGCTGGCAGTGTCGATCCAGCTATGAAAGCCGAAACTAGGGTCGCCAAAGCGACACTTCGACGCAATGCGCTTAAGTGGCGGGGAAGTTTGGCCACAGTGTTACTTTCTTTTAGGGAACGCGTTTAGTCCACTCATCGTTTTCAAATTTGGTGCGCAGCAGTTCTCGAGCTTTCGCCAATTCTTCTTCACGATAAGTAGAATCAACACACTTATATCGATTCTTAAAATAATTTCTGAAAGAGTCAAGGATTGCTGCGCGTGTCATGCCAGTTTGTGAACGCATTGGATCTACCCGTTTATTAGCACTCTTGGTGCCTTTATCAGATAATTTTTCGCGCCCGATACGAAGAACCTTCAGCATTTTGTCGACATCAATGTCATAAGCAGAAGTCACATGGTGCAAAACTGTGCCATCCGTAAAACGACGTTGTGCAGCTCCGCCAATTTTGCCTTTATCGGAAGAAATATCATTTAAGGGCACATAAGTAGCATTTACTCCCACCTCTTGAAGTGCACCCAAAGCCCAATCATCGAGGAAAGCGTAGGAACGCTCAAAGCTTAGTCCTTCGACTAAGGAACCGGGTACAACTAGGGAATAGGTTACGCAGTTACCTGGCTCCATGAACATCGCTCCACCGCCGGTTATACGTCTTATCACTTGGATACCGTATTTCTTGGCGTTTTCATCGTCGATTTCGTTGCGGTAACTCTGGAAAGAACCGATAACTACTGCTCCACGATCCCAGTCCCAAAATCTTAAAGTTGGGTTACGGGTACCATTAGATACTTCTTCAGCAATGACTTCGTCTAAGGCAACGTGCATTGCCGGGGGCAATACCACTGGTGGAATAACATCGAAAGTTAAATCTTGCCAACCGATAGCTTTACCCAATGCCCGACGTATAGCAATGCCGACGGCTTCAGGAGAAAAACCAATCATTGTTGCCGTTAGGTTTGCCTCAATAGCCTGAGCTAATTCTTTAACTGAAGAGTCTTCTGGCATTCCATTGATCGAAGCATTTATGTCTTCCAAAGCTTCGGCAGGCTCTAAGAAAAAATCGCCAGAAATCTTGGTATTCGCTAGGCGAGAGTCAATGACATCTACGTCAACGGCCACTAACTTTCCTTGTGGAACTTTATATTCACCGCGCATATTTTTCCTTACAAATAATGGTCATAACGCCCTGGCGGCGCTGCTTCTATCCAACTAATAAAACCCATAGCTGATGCCTCGGATAGGGCTAATTGCCATATACCCGCATTTGACTTGCGGGAGCGCACCTGGATGATACAAGGCTCTAAAATATCCCCTACTTCACCCTTGGTGCGCTGCCAGTCTTGGAGTTCAAGACCTGAACGCACCAGTCGAAGTTTTGGTCCAACTTTTATGCCCCATAGCGGGAACCATTCCAGACAGTCCTCACTGTATTTCGCACATCCGCGTCGCCAAGCACCGGGTGGATTTTGAAGTTGACGCACTGAAGCGTCAAAAACGGCATCTCCGATGGTTAAGATCAATCTTCTTAGCCACACGAGAATAAGCGAAACCACCACGATCACCGACACGATGATCGCTACCAGAATTAGCCAGTTCACTTGCGTTTCAGCTGAGAGTATTTAGCTGCAGCTCGACGCTGCGACAGGAATCGACGGTATTCACGTTGGGTTCGCTCGTCCGCGGTGCCCTCAGAGACTGCATCATGATACATGGCGATGCCAGATTCAGCTTCTTCAACCGAGATGTCTTCAGCTAACTCACCGTAGGCGCTAAGTATGGAGACATGATTCTCAAAGACAGAAACTAGCCCACCAGAGATCGCCAAGATGAGACGGTCACCATCTGGTGTCAGAATCTCAGCAGCGTGGGGAACCAGCCTAGCCATTATCGGCATATGGCCAGCTCTAACGCCCATATCTCCTTCAGTGGTGCGCACGACAACAGATTTGGCTTCGCCTTCCCAAACCAGAGAGTCGTTAGCCACTGCTCTCACGGACAATGAGGCCGCCATGACTAAGCGCCCTTCTTAATCTGTTCCCACTTAGCCTCGACGTCTTCCATGCCACCAACATTGAAGAAAGCCTGTTCTGGAATCTCGTCGCACTGTCCATCAACAATCATCTTGAAGGCTTCCACTGTCTCTTGAACAGGAACCGTAGAACCAGGAACACCAGTGAACTTTTCAGCCACATAGAAGTTCTGCGATAGGAATTGCTGAACTCTGCGTGCTCGAGCAACCACAATCTTGTCTTCTTCAGACAGCTCATCGATACCAAGAATTGCGATAATGTCTTGCAGCTCTTTGTTGCGCTGAAGAATCTGCTTGACCCTAGTAGCCGTCTCGTAATGCTCTTTACCTACATACTGCGGATCGAGAATACGCGAAGTCGAGGTTAGCGGATCGACTGCCGGATAGATACCACGAGAAGCAATCGCGCGCGAGAGCTCAGTAGTGGCATCTAGGTGAGCGAATGTCGTTGCCGGAGCCGGATCAGTATAGTCATCAGCTGGGACATAAATAGCCTGCATAGAGGTAATGGAATTACCTCTAGTGGAGGTGATTCGCTCCTGTAGCTGACCCATTTCATCAGCCAAGTTGGGCTGATAGCCAACTGCTGATGGCATGCGTCCTAGCAAGGTAGAGACTTCAGAGCCAGCCTGAGTGAAACGGAATATGTTGTCGATGAATAACAATACGTCCTGATTCATTACATCGCGGAAATATTCCGCCATGGTCAACGCCGATAAAGCCACCCGAAGTCTGGTGCCAGGCGGTTCGTCCATCTGCCCGAATACCAAGGCAGTGTCTTTGAGCACACCTGCTTCTTCCATTTCGACGATCAAGTCGTTGCCTTCGCGGGTACGCTCACCGACGCCAGCAAACACCGAAGTGCCACCAAAGTTGTGGGCGATACGGAAAATCATCTCTTGAATCAAAACTGTCTTACCAACGCCAGCACCACCGAACAGGCCGATCTTGCCGCCTTGGACGTAAGGAGTAAGTAAGTCGATAACTTTGATGCCAGTCTGCAGCATCTGAGTTTCAGGCTCTAATTCGTCGAATTCGGGGGGATCACGGTGAATCGGCCATTTTTCAGTGACTTCAACGGAAGCCGGATCAGCATTTAGCACTTCACCGGTTACATTCCAGACGTGACCTTTGGTGATTTCGCCAACCGGCACCATAATCGGCGCACCTGTATCAACTGCCAGTGAACCGCGCTTAACCCCATCAGTTGGCTTCAACGAGATACAGCGAACAGTGTTGTCACCAACTTGAAGCTCTACTTCGATGGTTAAGGTAGACGTGACATCGCCCACCGTAGCTTCAACAGTTAAAGCATTGTAAATATCTGGGATATTCCCGGAAGGAAACTCAACGTCAACGACAGATCCGATAACTCGAATCACTCGCCCAACGTTGGCTTTCTTTTCTGTATCTGGCTTGGTTACCGTCATGGCTCAGTTCTCCTGTCCGTCAGCCAAGGCGCCTGCGCCACTGACGATTTCGGTAATTTCCTGGGTGATCTCAGCTTGCCTAGCTTGATTAGCTTGACGAGTGAGATCCTGAATAAGTTTCTGCGCGTTATCTGTTGCTGAATGCATTGCTTGCTGACGAGCAGCAAGCTCTGAAGCAGCAGATTCGCGGAGCATAAATTTTATTGTGTCGACAATATACATGGGCAGCAGATCATCGAGCACCGATTCTGGATTTGGCTCAAAGCTGTATTCTGGAACGATACCGGAAGGCGTTTTATTTAATTCGAATTCGCTAACCGTATCCTCGCCAAGTGTGGCGCCTTGTTCAGCATCAACCAATAGCAATGGCAACAATCTTACGATCCTGGCGCGCTGCGAAACTAATGAGAGGAACTCGGTAAAGACGACATGCACTTCGCCTACGCCACCATCTTCTTGTTTGGTCAAGAAGCGCTCCATCAAGGTGTCGCCAATTTCTTTTGCATGCTCAAAACGTGGAGCCTCGCTGAAGCCTTCCCAAGAACCGGCTAACTCAATTTCTCTGAATTCAAAGAATTCTCTAGCCCGCTTACCGCAAGCATAAATATCAGCTTTTACCCCAGCTTCATCAAGCTTAGTTAGTAACTGCTGCGCCGCTCGCGTGACAGAGGCTGGATAGCCTCCTGCCAATCCCCTATCGGAACTGATCACTAGAACCGCTGAACGCAGCCGCTCTTTATGCTCGCGGTTCAAGGGATGATCAGTATTACTGAAAGCCGCGACTGTAGAGACCGCTCGCCTTAATTCCAAGGTGAAAGGCTGAGAACCCAATGCTTTATTCTGGGCTTTGGTGACTCGTGATGCGGCAATCATCTCCATAGCTTTGGTGATTTTCATCGTCGTGGCTACGGAGTCTCGACGTTGCCGCAATTCGCGTAGAGAAGCCACCATAATTAATGCCGCCTCTTTTGCTTGGTTAACACATGCTGTTCAATGCGGTCGGCTGCCTCGTCCTCTTCTTCTTCAACAATTAACGGGCTACCATCCTTAGTGCGGTAATTCATCTTGAAGTTGTTAACAGCCTTAGCCAGTTCAGCTTCAGTCTCATCGCTCAACTCGCCGGTTTCAGAGATAGTCTCAAGAATCTTGGTGTTCTCTTTCAACTCAGTCCACAACAAGTCCTCGAAGCGCAACACTTCGTCAACAGGAACTTCGTCTAATTCGCCATTGGTACCAGCCCAAATTGAAACCACTTGTTTAGCCATAGAAACTGGAGCGAACTGGCCTTGACGCAATAGCTCAGTCAATCTGGCGCCACGCTGTAGCTGACGTTTAGACGCTTCGTCCAGGTCAGAAGCAAACATCGCAAATGCTTCCATATCTCGGTACTGAGCCAAAGAAATCTTTAACGTGCCAGAAACTTTGCGCATCGCCTTAGTTTGAGCCGAACCGCCGACCCTGGAAACCGATACGCCGACATCAATAGCTGGTCGCTGGTTAGCGTTGAACAAATCGGACTGCAAGAAAATCTGGCCGTCTGTAATTGAAATGACGTTGGTCGGAATGTATGCCGACACATCGTTAGCCTTTGTTTCGACGATGGGCAACCCTGTCATTGAGCCACCGCCCAACCGGTCAGAAAGTTTGGCGCAACGCTCCAATAGCCTTGAGTGCAGGTAGAAAACATCACCAGGATAAGCCTCACGCCCCGGTGGACGACGCAATAGCAAGGACATCGCTCGGTATGCCTCGGCTTGCTTAGTTAGGTCATCAAAAACGATTAGTACGTGACGACCTTGATACATCCAATGCTGTCCAATAGCTGAACCAGCATAAGGGGCAATGTACTTATAGCCTGCCGGATCAGAGGCTGGCGCATTAACGATAACCGTGTACTCCATAGCGCCGGCCTTCTCCAACTGAGAACGCACCTCCGCTACTGTAGTGTTCTTCTGACCAACAGCCACATAAACACAACGCACCTGGCGCTTCGGGTCACCACTTTGCCAATTATCACGCTGGTTAATAATGGTGTCGATAGCCAGCGCCGTCTTACCAGTCTTGCGGTCGCCAATGATCAACTGCCGCTGCCCGCGACCGATTGGGGTCATTGAGTCCACAGCTTTTAAGCCGGTCATCAACGGTTCGCGAACCTCTTGACGATCCATGACGCCAGCAGCCTGCAACTCTAACGCGCGTCGTCCATCAACATCAGAAATTCCGCCTAAGCCATCCAATGGCTCACCCATGGCGTTAACCACCCGACCGAGATAGCCATCACCGACTGGGACGGATAGTACCTCTCCGGTACCGCGTACTTCGGAACCTTCGTCGATACCCTCAGACTCGCCCAAAACAACAACACCGATCTCGCGGGCGTCTAGGTTTAGCGCGATTCCTAAGCGGCCATTTTCAAAGCGTAAGAGCTCATTGGCCATAGTCCCTGGCAGGCCTTCTACTCGTGCGATACCGTCGCCAGAACTTATGACGGTACCCACCTCGTTGCGGGTGCTCGTTGCGGGCGTATAGCTCGTTACGAATTTATCGAGAGCATCCCGAATCTGTTCGGGACGAATGGTCAATTCAGCCATGAGTAATGCTCCATATGCCTATCTAATTCATTTTTCTTCGTTCAGCGTCCGACGCAAGCCATCAAGACGACCCGAAATCGTTGCGTCTATTGCCTCGTATCCAACATCAATTCGTGCCCCGCCTAACACCGAGGCATCGATGTCGATCACCAAATCAATTTCTGATGAGTAAATTTTGCTCAATGCTTTTTCTAACCTGTCACGCTGGCTTGGGCTAAGCGGTTGGGCAACTGTCACACGAGCAACTTTGCGACCCCGTTTTAGAGCCACTTCCTCGATGTACATACCCACAGCATGCTCGTAGTTATTCGCTCTGCCTACTGCCCGCTGAGCCAATAAAATGGTTGTCGGCAAGCATCCGCTAAGAGCTTCTTCTACTAACTGACGGCGATCAGCAATCGGAATAGCTTCATCGCTTAAAGTCGAGCGTAAATCTTGGTTTCTATTGGTGTAACGTCCAAACGCAAATAACTGCTCAAGCACAAGCTCGGTATTTTCAGCGACATCCAAAATAATGTCGAGACCTTGACTCTCAAGCGCTCTAGCAAAATCCAGTGGGCTATCCCAATCCAATTCCACTGCGGCCACAAGAATATCCACTGTTTGCGTCGATAGCTGCTTACCAAACAATTCACGCACGAGATTCACTCGCTGCTCGGTAGTGAGCGTCAATCCCGACAAAAGCCTGCGCAATTTAGGCTTGGCCGCAAGCTCATCGGTAACCGCGAATAACTCCTCGGCTACCATCCGAGTCGCGCCTGAGACCGCTTTTGACTGGCTTAGTCGACTATCTAGCGTCACTACCGTGCTGGTCATTTCGACTCCAACTCGGTTAGGAAACGATCCACGGTACGGCTGGCAGCCTCAGAATTTGAAAGCTCTTCGCCGATGATTCGCCCAGCCAAGGTGGTTGCCAAGCCGCCAACTTCTTTCTGCAACTGGCTAAAAGCCTCAGCACGTTCAGATTCGATCTGTGCCCTGGCTTGCGCAATCATGCGTTCAGCCTCATGCTGAGCCTGATCCCTAGCTTCAGCGACTATTGCTGCCGCTTGCTCTTTAGCTTTCTCGCGAGCCGCAACTGAATCCCCGCGCGCTCGATCCAAGAGCGCCTGATACTCAGCTTTAGATGCTTTAGCTTCTAGTTGCGCCTGCTCAGATCGACGAATACCGCCCTCGATCTCATTCGATCGCTCGGCATACATCGTCTCGAACTTAGGCACCACGAACTTTTGAACACCAAAGGCAATCAAAACGGCCAGCACGAACCCAACCACCACCTCCGACCAATGCTCAGGAGCCAGTGGGCCAAATGTTCCCTCTAGGGGAATCAATCCAAACCCGGTCATCAAGACCTGCTTTAACCAGCGATAAAGGCCAGCACGAAGCCGAGAATGGCCAGCGCCTCAACCACTGCGAAACCGATATACGCAGTGCTCATCATGGCGCCACGAGCCTCAGGCTGACGGGCAGTTCCGTTGATGACTGACGCGAAAATCCAGGCAACGCCGATAGCCGGGCCCAGAGTCGCGAGCGCGTATCCTAGGACGTTGATCGAGCCTACCAACTCCATTGGGGTCATTTACTTGTTCCTTTCGGGTTACGAACTAGTGAGTTTCACTGATCGAAGACGATATGTATTGGGCTGTCAGAATCGTGAAGATATAGGCCTGTAGGAAGCCAATGAATAGCTCCAGGCATAACATCGCGAAACTGAAAATCAAAGAGAGCACACCAGCTGCGTTAAAGACGACATTGTCTGCATAGGTGAGCAAGAAAGTTCCGCCGAGAACGAAAACCATAATGGCTAGGTGACCGGCGAACATATTCGCAAAAAGTCGAACCGCCAAAGTTAGCGGGCGAGTAATGAAATTAGAGATAAATTCAATCGGGACGATGATTATCCACAGCACCCAGGGCACACCTTCAGGGATTAGTGCTTTCTTAAGGTACCCAATGCCATGCTGCTTGAATCCAGAACCGACGTACACCAGGAAAATGAACGCCACCATGCCCCAGACATAGCCAATATTAGAAAAAGTCGGGAACATGAATAGGAAGAATTCACCGAACCAGTTATTTATCAGAACGAAGGTGAAAATCCCGACCAATAGCCCGATATAAGGCCTAAACCCAGGTCCGAGAACGTCTCGTCCAACTCCGTCACGAATGAAGTTATAGACAGACTCCATCAGTAGTTGACCTTTTGAGGGCACAACCCTTAATTTTCGTGATCCGAAATACCAGAAAAGACAAACCAACAAAGCAGCAATAATCAGCTGAAGCATCGGCTTGTTTAGCCAGTCGGTACCGAGCAGACCCGGAAATTGGAAGTCCTCAGCACCAGGAGTCTTAAATTCGCCGTTAGCCGGCAATATCACCTGCAACGGAATGCTCACGAGCCGCTCCCGAACTTCCTGATAATCACGTACAAGCTAGCAGTCATTCCGAACACTATGCCAACCATAACCAACCAGCTAGTGCCGAATGCCTTGTCTAACAACCAACCTATCCCACCGTAGCAGACTATGCCCGCTAACAGATACGAAAATATCTTCATTCCCGTATCGGTATTTGATTGGCTAAAGTCAAACTTTAGCTTAGATTCTTCCTTGTCGGCCACTTCGTCCGGCTCCTCGCGTTTTGTCATCGTTTAGAGTCTGCAGAACATGGAGTATAAGGGGTGTCGTAGGCCGGTATTCGAGCCCGCGAATGACCAATTAACAGGCCGGCAAGCCACCCGACCAATACCACTAGTGCACCAACGACTAACCACATATGGCCTAAAGCTGACCAATGAGCTAATGCCCAGAAGATAAGCCCTAATAATGAGACGCGAATTGCCATCCCACAAAGAATGATCGTCATGCCTAGGCCGAGATTTTCTAGTCTCATCGCGTACCCTTGCAGTAACTGCCCAGAAACGAAGAATGAAATTACTGTCCCAGCCGCAAATAAACAAGCTAAAAAGCCAGCGGCATTGGCCATAATAAAACCGACTATACAAGCTACTAGTCCAGCCCCCAACGCAGTAAACAGTGCTAGAAGCGACATGTTCTTTAGCCAATTCATATGTTTATATTAGGCCAGCTGGCAACGGCATGGTACGTCTCAGATGACGCAGCAATAGAGCCGTCGCCACTGCCGCTAAAGCCCACAGCACTAGCACGATTACCAGAATTATCAGGCTTTGCGTCAACCCCGCTACAACAATCCCAAAAGCAATTAACGCGGTCCACGAATACAAAATAAGCACCGCCTTGACCTGGGAGCGAGACATCCTGACTAAACGATGGTGGAGATGCTGCTTATCAGCTTCATACCACCAATGTCCACGATTAGTGCGCCTGATATAGGCCATAACCATGTCTGCCATCGGAATTGCCATGATCGCAAATGGCAGTAGCAGCGGCAACCAATTTGGTAGCACCCCACTTGCAGCGCTTAGCGCTGACGAATCAATTTGGCCAGTTAATGAAAGTGAAGAGCTACACAGAGCTAAACCAAGAACCATAGATCCGGTATCACCCATGAAAATCTTGGCGCGATGAAAGTTGTGTGGCAAAAACCCCAAACATGCCCCCACTATCGTCACCGAGATCAGCGACGAGGTAGTGGCTAACACCCAATGTTGCAGTCTAGCTAGCACGTAGGTGTAGCTGAATAGAGCCGCGGCTCCAATTCCCACTACCCCAGCAGCCAAACCATCTAAGCCATCAACAAAATTGATGGCGTTAACGCATACGAAGATGAAAATTAAAGTGACTAGCATTGACGTCACTGGGTCGAGAGCGATGATTCGACCAGGTAAAGAGATCCAGTAGAGTCTGACTCCAAACAATGCCGCCACTCCAGCAGCCAACATTTGACCGGCAGTTTTTGCTACTGCCGGTAACTCAATTAAGTCATCAATCAACCCGACGAGGGCGATAACCGTACAGGAGACCAAAATACCCAAAGAATCTTGGGTAACTACCTCGCGAGCGGACAAGAATGGTGTCCTTGAGGCCACCAACACCCCAACAGCTATTCCCCCTAGCATCGCAGCTCCGCCAAGATAGGGGGTTGGGTGGGTGTGAACGTCGCGAGCGCGCACACTAGCCATAACGCCAGTTTTCAAGGCGATTCTTCTAGCTAACCCACACAGCAGGTAAGTTGCTGCCGCGCTTGCCAGCATCACAAGCAGATATTCACGCATCAGTCAACGAAGTCTAGTTGGCTAGCATCTAATTTTGGAGCCCAACGACGCAATTGCTCTACGCTGATCGCCCCTAAACGAATAAGTTTACCTTCCGGATCTGTGGTGAAATTGACGATTGTTGAAGGAACAGGACCAGGAGTCGAGCCACCATCTAGGTAAACCGCAACCGAATCCCCCAACTGACGTTGTGCATCCTCGACGTTTGTTGCCGAATCTTGTCCAGAGATATTCGCGCTAGAAACAGCCATTGGACCAGTCATCCTAAGCAGTTCTCGCGCATCATCGTGGTCGGGCACGCGCACTGCAATAGTGCCGTGAGTGCGTCCTAAATCCAGGCGCAATTTCGACGCGACTGGCAAGATGACGGTTAGAGCACCTGGCCAAAAATGATCTATCAGCGACTGTGCTGCCTCAGGAACTGAATCCACCATAGCCGGCAAGGTATCTGCGTCAGCGATCAGAACTGGCGGTGGCATATCACGACTACGATGTTTAGCGTTCAGCAGAGTCTGGACGGCTGAGGCCGAAAAAGCGTCCGCACCGATGCCATAAACCGTATCAGTTGGCAAGACAATGCAAAGTCCATCTTGTACAGCCGCTTTGGCTCTCTGCAATGCCTCTTCCTTGCATTTCATCAAATTAATTAGCATTATCGCTCCCCGATCCGACACGCTGTAAGAAATCTTGGCCTGCCGTTGAGATCATCATGATCCAAAATCTTGCAGAAGCCGCCGACATTTTCCACAAATTCGGTTATCAGATTTCGGTGCGTGTCGTCATGTTCAACCACGAGCCAACCACCCGGTTTCAGTAATTCGCGTGCCACGGGCACTAACTGTCGGATGATATCCAACCCATCACTACCACCAAATAAAGCAATCGCTGGGTCTTTCTTGACTATTTCGCTAAGGTCAGCACTATCGGGAATATAGGGCGGATTTGCTACCACTACGTCAAAGCTGTTAGCTAAACCATTGTAGTGATTTAGCAGCTGATTAAAATCGCCAGCGATAATTTTGGCATTAGTCTCACGAAGATTTCCACGTAAATACGCTAAAGCAGGATCGCTAATCTCAACAGCTGTCAGATCAACTTGGCAGACCTCATTAGCGATAGCTTTTGAAATAGCTCCACTACCGGCGCACAGCTCAATCACCCTTGGGTTTTTGATGTTACGACAAACTGAAATAGCAAATCCAGCGACTAATTCAGTTTCTGGGCGCGGAATAAAAACTCCAGGACCAACATCTACTTCTACATACCTGAACCCAACTTTGCCGATCAGATGCTGAGTAGGAATACCGTCTGCCCTACTGGCGATTAACTCTTTGAAGTGTTTCGCAACCTCATCAGAAACATAATTTACGCTCAACATTTGAGTGTTTGTCAGCCCACTGGCGTAGCGAAATAGCTGTCTAGCTTCTACCGAACCAGATTCCACTCCAGCGGCGCTAAGTTCCCTGTTTGCCCATGCGATCAGCGAACTTACAGTCGATTTGTCAACGGTTTTCATTTCCCAACATGTTCAAGACGCTCAGCCAGATCAGCAGCTTGAAGAGCCTCGATTACTGGCCCCAACTCACCGTTCAAGACTTGATCGAGATTGTGCGCCTTAAAGCCGATTCGGTGATCAGTAATTCTATTTTCGGGAAAATTATAGGTACGAATACGTTCTGACCTATCTACCGTGCGAACTTGAGATTTGCGCGCGTCTGCTGCTTGCTGGGCGGCCTCCAATTCTTGTTGAGCCACCATTCTGGCTCGCAAAATACGCATCGCGGACTCACGATTCTGCAGTTGGGAACGCTCATCCTGGCAAGTCACCACAATGCCAGTTGGCAAGTGAGTGATACGCACAGCAGAATCAGTAGTGTTGACCCCTTGTCCGCCTTTCCCTGATGAACGGTAGACGTCGATGCGTAGATCTCCTTCATCGATCTCAACCTCATCTGGCTCCACATCTGGCATGACTAACACGCCGGCTGCAGAAGTGTGTATGCGTCCTTGAGATTCAGTTATCGGCACTCGTTGGACTCGGTGAACGCCACCTTCGAATTTGAGAACTCCATAAGGAGCATTTTCAGGGTCGTTTCCACTGCTACGAAAAGCTAAGGTGACCGATTTGTAGCCCCCTAAATCAGTTTGTTCTGATTCGAGAGTCTCGACTTTCCAACCGCGTTCTTCGCCGTAGCGCAGATACATATTCAGTAAATCACCGGCGAATAGTGCAGATTCTTCGCCACCTTCACCAGACTTGATTTCTAAAATTGCGTCGTTGGCATCATTTGGATCTCTGGGAGCCAAAAGCGTAGTCAACTTGTCGACGTTTTCGTTTAACGCCTGCTGGATTTTCTCGGCTTCAGCCTGGAAATCTGGATCATCAGCCGCCAATTCTTTAGCTGCCTCAAGGTCGGCACTCAGTTTGTCATTGTCATCTAGCGCCTTAATAATCGGGCCTAGCTGAGCAAAGCGACGTCCAATGCGCCTGGACTTGGACTGATCAGCCATCACTTGCGGATCAGACATTTTTGCCGTGATTTGGCGGTATTCGTCACGCAATGGTTGCGCCTGTTCAAACATGACTGCCCCTAAATCTGATACCGCCGATAATAAACAGGCGCCGAGAAAAGTTTCGGCGCCTGATCGATGAAGTTACTTGGTGCGCTTCTTGCCGTAGCGACGCTCGAAGCGAGCAACACGACCACCGGTATCTAGAATCTTCTGCTTACCGGTGTAGAAGGGGTGACATGCCGCGCAAACGTCAGCGCTCATAGTGTTACCCGAGAATGTGGAGCGGGTCTCGAAAGAATTCCCGCAAGTGCACACCACCTTAACGGTGTGATATTCGGGGTGTATTCCCTGCTTCATTAGTTTCTCCTGTCTTTGGTCGCCGGGTCGCCCAATCGGCCAGGACGTGAACCGGAACCGAGGGATGATATTAGCTCATTGAGCCGTCAACATAAAATCTTGCTAGTCAGATCCTGGCGTCGTCTTAGAGATGAGCACCAAAAACTCTGCATTAGAGCGAGTTTTGCGCATTCTCTTCAACAAAGTCTCTAAAGCCTGCTGATCATCTGCCCCTGCTAGTACTCTACGCAACTTCCAAATGATGTCTAGCTCGTGGCGAGCCGACAAGAGCTCTTCACGGCGAGTACCGGAAGATTCGACATTTATGGCTGGGAAAATGCGCTTATCAGCCAGCTGTCTGGAAAGTCTAAGCTCCATATTTCCAGTACCTTTGAACTCTTCGAAGATAACCTCATCCATCTTGGATCCGGTCTCAACTAGCGCAGTTGCCAAAATAGTTAGCGAGCCACCATTTTCGATATTGCGCGCCGCACCAAAGAATTTCTTCGGCGGATATAACGCAGCCGAGTCGACGCCGCCCGAAAGGATTCGTCCAGATGCCGGAGCAGCAAGGTTATAAGCTCGCCCAAGGCGGGTAATTCCGTCCAACAGAATAACCACATCTCGACCCATTTCAACGATGCGCTTGGCTCGTTCAATTGCCAACTCAGCAATAGCAGTATGATCAGATGCTGGCCTATCGAAGGTCGAGGCAATCACTTCGCCCGATGTGGTGCGCTGGAAATCGGTAACTTCTTCTGGACGCTCGTCAACCAAGACCACCATTAAGTGAACTTCTGGGTTGTTTGTAGTTATGGCATTAGCGATTGCCTGCATGGCCATCGTTTTGCCGGCTTTCGGAGGGCTAACTATCAGTCCACGCTGCCCCTTACCAATTGGGGAGACCAGATCAATAATCCGACCCGTCATTTCAGTTGGAGTAGTCTCCATCCGCAACCGCTCTTGCGGGTAAAGCGGAGTGAGCTTATTGAAGTCAGGACGAGTTTTAGCTACTTCTGGGTCTTGTCCGTTAATAGTATCTATCCGAACCAGCGGAGAGAATTTTTCTCTACGCTCTCCTTCGCGCTGTTGCCTAACAGCACCAGAAACGACATCGCCCTTGCGTAGGCCATACTTACGTACCATTGACATAGAAACGTAAGCGTCCTGCGGACTGGCTAGATATCCTTGGGTGCGCACGAAGGCATAACTGTCGAGCACGTCTAAAATGCCTTTAGTTTCGATTAAAACATCGTCCTCGCGGATTGTCTCGTCCACTGAGTCGCGCGAGCGTCTTGAACCACGATCACGCTGGCGGCGATGACGGGATCTGCGCGAAGAATTTTCCTGGCCATTTTGTGAGCTAACCGCCGGCGGTCGCTGTCCATTTACATCGGTAACGCCAGACTCGACACGCTTGGCTTCACGCTGACGTAGCCGTTCTTGAACCTGCGGATCCTGCGATAGCGCAGCCATCCTAGCTCCGACCTCAGCTGTGGTAGAAGCCGAGCTTTCATCTGCTGGCTTGGCGTTCTGGCTAGCCTTGACTGCTGCTCGTTGACGTCTAGACAGCTTTGGAGCTGGCTGTGATTGGTCAGTAGTTGATTGTGATACCGATTGATCCTTAGAAGGTTCTTCAGCCTTCTTCGCAGCCGATTCACCTTGAAGTGAATGCGACGAGTTGGCGGTTATAGCTGCAATCAGTTCTGCTTTACGTAACTTCGCCGCACCCTTAATGCCTAAGGCAGAAGCCATGCGTTTAAGCTCGGCGACATTCAAACCGTCGATGCCGGTTGTAGTCGCATTGGTATTTTCGCTCACCAGGAATCCTTTCGGGTGATATGCGTCAAATAATGCATAACCCAAGCTGAGGTAGCCATAATTATTAGCTGTGGATCCGTGCCACTTTAAGATTTGTTAGCGCACGGTTTACCGAATTGCATAACCGTTTCGGCGTTTCTTCACTATAGCCGAACTGCCAATTGAGCGCTAATACTTAACGGGGTGTCGCTACAAAACGTTGGCGAATAACGCTCTTAACTCGTCATGGTCTCGAGCCAGGGGAAATTGCGGAAATTCATCGGCAACCTTAGCTGGCGGATTAAAAAGAATCCCAGTGTCTGCTTGCGCCAACATAGACGTGTCGTTATATGAATCTCCGGTTGCCACACACTTAAAGTTCAATCGCTGTAAGGCTGCCACAGCTTGGCGTTTCTGATCTGCCATTCTTAACCGATAGTCGCAGATACGTCCCTGGTCATCAATCTCTAAATCGTGGCAGAACAAGGTCGGCTGCCCCAACTTTTCCATCAACGGGCGGGCAAATTGGTAGAAGGTATCCGACAAGATAATTACCTGAAAATGCTCTCGTAGCCAATCAAGAAACTCTCTTGCTCCCGGCAGCGGATTAAGAGTGGAAATGACCGAAGTAATATCGGCTAACTTCAACTGTTTTTCGTCCAAAATACGTAGCCGGTAACGCATTAGCTCGTCATAGTCGCTGATATCTCTAGTAGTTAACTCAAGCTCTTTTATGCCGGTAGCCTCGGCAACATTTATCCAGATTTCTGGAACCAACACACCCTCTAGATCAAGACAAGCGACCTGCATGTTAATTCCCTTCCACCCGCATGAATCGAATCGAGTTTTCCACACTGGCAGACGAACGCAATTCATTAATACAGGTCATCATGTCTTTTTCAAACACCTCGTGGGTCATAACTCCAAGTCCAGCATGCCGTCCGCTGGAGCCATCACCAGCCGATTGCTGAAGAGAGCGCACCGATATGCCGTGCTTGGCAAAAGTGGCACCCACTTCAGCTAACACGCCTGGGCGATCATGAACGTCCATCAATAAGAAATAACGAGTGCGAGTCTCCCCAATATCGGCTATCGGGCGTGACCGATAGCCGGCTCTTAGCGGGGTGGAATATTCAGACAGTCGATTCCTGGCCACGGTAACCAAATCACCGACAACAGCGCTAGCCGTCGGGCGTCCACCTGCCCCTGGACCCATAAACATCAACTGGCCGGCAGCCTCAGCCTCAACAAAAATGGCGTTATTAGCTCCAGACACCCCCGCCAACGGGTGATCGTTAGCCACCATCGTCGGGTGAACGCACACTTGGATGCGACCATCGACAATTTCTGCTCTAGCGATAAGTTTGACGGTGCAATCAACTGACCTAGCGGCAGCAATCTCGCTTCGGCTAACTTCAGTTATGCCCTCACAATAAACGTCAGTTATTGATACGGGGCAACGAAAGGCCAAGCTGGCAAGGATGGCTGCTTTAGCTGCGGCATCTGCACCTGTTACATCAGCACTAGGGTCAGCCTCTGCATAACCCAATTCTTGAGCGCGTTTCAAAGCAGTGTCATAATCAGCACCCTGCGTAGTCATCTTGTCGAGGATGTAATTCGTTGTCCCGTTGACGATCCCCATAACTTTTTTAACAGAGTCACCCACCAAAGACTCACGCAGCGGACGAACAATTGGTATTGCACCCGCAACAGCCGCTTCAAAATAGACATCGACTTGTGCATCATCAGCGGCCGAAAAAATCTCATCACCATATTGCGATAGCAGCGCCTTGTTGCCGGTAACTACGGATTTTCCGGCGTGAATTGCGGATAGTACAAAGTCTTTAGCAGGCTCTACTCCACCCATTAGCTCAACAACAATGTCGATATCTGGCCGTGAAACTAACTGGAGAGTGTCGGTGGTGATTAATTCGGATGGAATACCTGGGCGTGCTTTAGACCCATCGCGTACTCCCACACCGGCAAGCTCAAGCGGACGTCCTACCCTTAGGGCAAATTCTTTTGATTGCTCTAACAGGATTTTTGCTACCTGGCTACCTACCGTCCCGGCCCCTATTAGGGCTACTTTCAGGGGCTGATCGGATTGTGTCATTGCTTTCCTTTAATCACCGACATCCAACGAGAGCAAATCAGCTATTGTCTCGCTACGAATCAACATTTGAATTTTGCCATCTTTGACTGCCGCCACACCGGGTCTAGGCACTTGATTGTAGTTAGAGGCCATAGCTCTTGAATATGCCCCGCAGTTTGGTACTGCGATCAAGTCTCCCGCTGCAACGTCAGCTGGTAGATAAACATCATGAACAACGATATCCCCGCCCTCGCAATGTTTACCAACGACCCTTGATAATACGGGTTTAGCTGTGGAAATACGATTAGCTAGTGCACAGGTGTAGTCCGCCCCATATAAGGCTGGCCGGATATTATCGCTCATTCCCCCGTCGATACTGATGTAATAGCGAATACCGCCATCGACGTGCACTTGTTTTACTGTGCCTACAGTGTAGAGAGCCAGACCAGCTGGACCGACAATAGATCTTCCGGGCTCTATAGACAGTTGGGGTTTAGGAATTTGCAGTTCACCAGTTTGCTCATCGACTATGCGATTTAATCGCTGAGCTAATTCTGTAGGAGTAAGTGGGGCATCCTGGCTGGTATAAGCGACGCCGAAACCGCCACCTAAGTCGAGTTCAGCTATAGATGTTCCAGTCAGGTCATAAAAGTCTCGCGCCAACTTCAAAGTTCGTTTAGCAGCAACCTCAAAACCGGCAGTATCGAAAATCTGTGAGCCAATGTGGCAGTGGATACCAAGTAGGTTTATGCCCCGCGCTTCATGACATGCCAGCAGTGCTTCCATTGCTTGTCCTGATGCAATAGAGAACCCAAACTTTTGATCCTCGTGAGCGGTAGCGATGTATTCGTGAGTGCTGGCATGAACCCCAGGAGTAACCCTGACCAGGACATTTGCCGAGATTTTTAATTCAGCGCTAAGTTTCTTTAACCTTGCTATCTCATCATTAGAGTCTACAATTATCCGTCCAACGCCCACTTCTAAGGCGCGGGTTAGCTCAGCCACTGATTTGTTATTTCCGTGGAATCCAATATTTGCCGCATCGAAACCAGCTTTTAGGGCTATCTCCAGCTCACCACCGCTACAAACATCAAGTGAAAGCCCAACCTCTTTAACCCAACGAGCGACGGTTTTAGATAAGAATGCTTTTGAGGCATAACAAACTTTCCAACCGCTGAAGGCATCTCTAAACGCCTTAGCTCGAGTTAAAAAATCATCCTCATCTAGTAAATAGATGGGCGTAGAAAGTTTCTTTGCAACCTGGTCAAGGCCTATCCCACCCAAGTGGATAACCCCACCAACGCGGCAACAATTTTTCGGCCATATCTTTTCGTCAAGGGCATTAAGATCGCCAGGAACCGTCAACCAGGCCGGTGCGGCTAAGGATTTATTATTTGACTCCACATTGCAAGATTGTCTCAAAAGGGTTCACCGATTAAAGCGGTGGCCAGGTATTGGACAAAAGCTGATATATTAACTCGTCGTTAAGCCCTCGTAGCTCAGGGGATAGAGCACCGTCCTCCGGAGGCGGGAGCCGAGGTTCGAATCCTCGCGGGGGCGCGCGTTTCGTTTTCGTCTCGGTTGGCCGAAGTAGTTGGAGGCCTGGTGTCCAAAAATGGTAGTGCCCAAACGAGCCTGCTGAAGCGCTCAGCTATTTGGGCAACTAAACGTTTACATGGTTTAGACCTACATTCCCCCCGTACCATGTTGCTTTTTTGGTTTGCTGCCAGGCTTGCAATCTTTCTTTACTGGGCATTAATTTCGCCGGGTACCCAAGGCGACGTGATCTATTATTACCAAAACATAAACGCGCTATTTCACTCGGCGCCTCGTGACTTAGTGTTGCGGGAATATCCCACCCCAGTCGTATGGCTATTAGCTATTTTCTGGTTTATGGGCTTCGGCACTCAACCTGGATATGTAGCAGCTTTCTGCCTAACCATGGTGGCTATTGACGCAGCTTTTGCAATAACTTTATGGCGGATGGGTGGCCGGCTCGCCCCACATGCAGTGGCTGTTTGGGTAATCTTCATCACTGCTTGCGGACCTACCGTATATTTAAGATTTGATTTAATAACCTCAGTTATCGCCGGCTGGGCGTTGCTTGCCATGGTTCGTAGACGTCCACAATTAGCTGGAGGACTGGCAGCACTAGGGGCGGCGGTTAAACTGTGGCCAGCATTACTTTGGCCAGCACTTTGTGTGGGATCTATCCGTAGAAAATTACGTACAACCATCGCTTTTTTCGTTACCGGCATTGTGCTAGCACTGGCATCTCTCATTTGGGCTGGGTGGGATCGCCTAATCTCGCCGCTAACTTGGCAATCTGGACGTGGGTTACAGGTCGAATCAGTTTGGGCTTCCATTCCCATGCTTGGCCGTGCATTTGGTATCGGCGATTACGCAGTAAACATTTCACGTTTTCAAGCCTTTGAAATCTACGGAACTGGCGTCCAATTTTGGATGCAAGTGGCCTCCATCGCCTTTCTAGTTGGATTGCTGGTGATAGTGGCAGCTTTTGCCGCCTGGCTAATTCGTGGACACGGGCATTTGATGGAATCTTTCGCGTTAACGCTAGCGGTTATTTTGATAATGATTGCCACGAATAAAACTTTCAGCCCACAATACGTTTTCTGGCTTGGCGGACCATTGGCTTCAGCTTTCGTAATTTTGTCTGTCCGCATCCCCTCCACGCCATCCTATATTCTCGACCGTCGTCGGCTATGGGTAGTCACAGTGATAACGCTGGTAGCGACTGCATTAACTTTGCTGATATTTCCGGTTGGTTACGGTCCCCTCGTCCGAGACGGCGGCATACGCAGCGTTTTACGCTTGCCTATAACACTGATTCTTGTTTGTCGAAATGCCCTCGTCTTAGTGCTCTTAGGTTATGTACTAAATTGGATCGCTAGCTTCCTCAGCCCGAAAGCATTTCGCGCGTTACGCACCCGAAAAGATCCTAAAGACGGCCTAGAGCCAGCCATTCAACCAGATATTGAGGATGTGCGGTGAACAAAAAGTTAGCGCCAGCCTATCTACTAGTTATCTGGTTGGTGTCAAGAGTTCACATGGCTTGGCTATGGCGATATCGCATTGGTTTTGTAGATGCTGATGTGCGTTATTATTTCGCCAAAATTCAAGACCCAAACGCTGATTTAATCGAATATCCACCACCTATTTCTTGGTCTCTTGAGGGATTATCATCGATTAGCGGCAGCCACCCTGACCTTTTTATGTTCAGTTTCGTGATAGTCATTTTTTTTCTAGACGTACTAGCAAACTTTTTGCTCTGGCGGTTTTCTGGTGTGCTGTCTGCTCTCTACTGGACGGTATTCGTCTACGCTTGCGGACCACTTTTGTGGTTTCGTATCGACATGATTCCGGCATTAGCGGTACTTCTATCGCTAGTGCTTGTGGGATCGAAAAAACCTAAGAACTTTTGGTCTGGTGGAGCGATAGCTATTGGCGCTGCAACGAAATTATGGCCAGCAATGCTAGTGGCTCCCCTACTGGGTAGAACCAAGACAGCACACCACCGATTCCTCGGTTTCTTAATAGTTGGTGGTGGCCTGGGATTAACGTCCCTACTAGTTAGTGGTTGGGATAGATCTATCTCAGCATTGACCTGGCAATCTGATCGCGGTTTACAAATAGAGTCGCTGCCAGCATCTTATTTAATGGGTAAACGTGCTTTCGGGTCAGCGGATATTCTCTGGGTGGAATTATCGAATTACAACGCCTGGGAAATCAAAGGGCTGGGCACAGAGATTTGGCTATCCGTCAGCAATATTGCTTTAGTAGTAACAATGATATTGACGGCAGTATTAGCTGCATTACTAATTAGCCGAAATCATAAATTAGAAAACACTAAATGGTTGCTCGTCTGCCTAACTTTGTCGATGGTAGCCATAACGTTGGCAGTTATCTGCGCTAATAAGACTTTCAGCCCGCAATATATTATTTGGTTGGCTGGGCCACTAGCTATATTGGCTAACTTAGAGGTAGACCATCTAAAAGTTGGCGCTAACTGGCTAGCTATTTTGGGTTTATTAGCGGCTTTGCTGACGCAATTGGTTTATCCCTTAAATTACCAGGGTTTATTAAATCCAAACCCAGATCTATTTTCCACTTTGATATTGCTAATCAGGAATACCATCGTGGCGTCTATGACGGTAATTGCGTGGATACTGGCGTTCAAAGCTACCCTAACTACTAGGCTCCGTAGCCGATCCCTTTAGGAAGCGAGGCTTTATCCCAGCCGAGCAGCCGTTCAGCCTGGTCAAAAGCGAATCTATCTGTCATTCCAGCAGCATAAGAAACAGCACCCCACACTGGCTCTTGGATATTCCTAAACTCTTGGGGGACAGTTGAAGGATTGTCGATATAGAACGAAACCAAAGAGCGCAACAGGCGGATAACTGCATAGGATTGTTCTAAAGATTCCTGTCTGGTGTAGATGCGCTCATAGTTAAACCTTCTTAACGCGGCCAAACCGGCCGCAGTATCGGCATCCATGGACACCTGCCCACTTTGACAAGTAGTTTTTATTAATGCCCTGATTAGTACCCCTAATTGGACGCGACGAGTAGTGCCGAGAACCTCGGTCACAATTGGCGGCAAATCGCTTTCCTTAACCACACCAGCGTGAATCGCGTCCTCCAAGTCATGACAGCAGTAAGCAATTCTGTCAGCCCAAGAACAAATTTCACCTTCAATAGTTGCCGGTGCCGGACGAGACCACGAGTGATTACGGATACCGTCCAAGGTCTCTTCACAAAGATTTAAGTGCACTAATTCAACATCTGCACCCCAAGGTCCGTGATCAAAACCAT